>JBFYYO010000034.1:0-25284 GCA_041310025.1 Syntrophobacterales bacterium | reverse complement strand
GGGCGCAAGAATCCCATCACGGATCATCCCCTTTGAATCCGTCAAAACCAAAAGGCATCCATCAACAGGTCAGGCCCTGGGTTCGCTGACGAGCCTTAGAGGGCTCGGAAGGCAAGCGAATCTGAGAACTCTTATACAGGATGTTCTGTCTGCGTAAAAGTCTTTAGCAACGACCCTGAGACTGCCATGGCCCCTTCCCCAAGGCAGAGGCGCCCAAGGTCGTTGACTCCAGGGGTGGCGCGGGCCAGGCGATGATTATCCGTGGTCTGGTGTATTTGCATGGGCAAGCGTCCCCAGGCCCATGGCAGCCTGCCTGCCAGAGTCACATGAGCTTCGGCCAACGGCGTCGAAAGGGAAAGCGGGGCGGGGGGAGTCGTTCAGTGAGCTTGTTCACCCTCCCCCAGACTGCTGCCACAGGGGGGAGGGGCGCTCTGGAATAGTGTCTTACTTTGCCAGGAAGCGTCTCGATGGGGTCAGACCGGACCACGGCGATGGTCACCGAAGATCTGCTGCGACCCACCGAGCGCGCGGCGGAGATTGTTGAGAATCTAGGCCAGAAGTGACGCCGCTTCCTGCATGAGCCGGGCGATGGGGAGCCTTCGAGGGCACCGATCCTCCGCCTGGCTGTAATCCAGGCCGGTTATCTGATGGCGCAACTCGGAAGGCAGCTCGCCGTAAAGCATGCGCGCCAGATCCGACTCGCCGTAGCTTCTTGAGTACATGAGGTACCTCATGACATCCCCAACTGGCACGGCACCTCCCACGGCCATCTCGCAAATCTCCGTGCAGCCTGCGCAGTAGCTCGAAGCCGTATCCACCGCATACCGATTCAGGAGCTCGGAACCCTCAGATGAAAGCCTGGTCTCGTTCAGGGCGGCCCCCACATTGGCCATGAGGATGGTCATATTGGGCATCTGTGAGCAGATGCTGGCGATGTTCGGATTCTCCCAGACGGCTTTGAGCTTGGCCTGTTTGTCCGTGAATCCCTGCTTGACAAAAGTCTCGACCATGTTCGACTCCGCTTCGCTTTCCATGCTGAAAGGTCCGCCAGCCTGGGTCTTCATGGCCGTGAGCCCGATTCCGGCCTTGGTGCAGGCTTCCACAGCCCGCTTCATCTTGTCCGTGTTCATGATGCGGTAGTTGTAGGTCATCATGATCCCGTCGATCCAGCCGAGCCTGGCCGCTTCCAGCATGCAGTCTTCCATGTTGCTGTGCGTGCTGAAACCGAAAAACTTGATCTTGCCCTGGGATTTGGCCTTCTCTGCCCACGCTTTTGTCTCGTCGTTGATTTCCGAGATCCGCTTCATGGCATGGATGAAATAAAGATCTATATAATCGGTTTTCAGCCGCTCGAGAGAGCGGGCGAGGAGCTTCGACATGCCATCGGGATCGCGCTCATCCGATTTGGTGACCAAAAAAACCCGGCTGCGAGTATCCGGGTATTTCTCGAAAAACTGCCCGATCCCGGACTCGCTCTTTCCCCCCTCGTAGCAGTCCGCCGTGTCCCAGTAGGTGACTCCCCAACGGAGAGCCTGCTTCATGAGCAGCTGATTGGACGGAATGTCGAACATCCCGCCCAGGGACAGGCAGGAGACCTTCACTCCCGTTTTGCCAAAGGGTCTCACCGGGGTTTCCCGCATCTCATTGGGCTTCCCCGACCCCTGCGGAGCCTGCTGCCCGTAAGCTCCCGTAGCACCGAGCAGCGTTCCAGCCGAAAGTCCACCAACAGCCTGGATGAAACCGCGACGAGACAGATGTTTCTCAGACATGAGCCACCCCCACTATAACAGTTCGTTATCATTTATGATTAATGGATCCATGCTCCTGGTACCACAACGAGAAATGAACCCGGATGCCGTTTCAACGTAGGGTGGGCAAGGGTTCTATCTTGCCCACCGCGCTCGGGAAGCCGCATTTTTCGGTGGGCAAGGCTAACGCTTTTGCCCACCCTACAAAGAAATCTCGTGGTAGTATTAGTGCTTCCTCAACCTCCCGGGGCCCCCTCCAAAGATCCGAAGAGCTCTTCCCGCCGGCCTTGTTTCCAACCTCAAACTCGAAACCTGAAACTTGAAACATTTCAGAGCAGCAGGGAGCCCCGTCGACTCCGGGACTCGTTTTCCGCGGTGACCCTGATGGCCCGGCGGCCGCTCACAGGGCACTCGTGCTCACAAATCCCGCAGCCGATGCACCGGGATGGATCCACCTGCGGACGCTGCAGCCGCACCTGCACGTGCACCTTTTCTCCGGGCTCTGGCACGGCATGTCCGTTCGCCTGGACCGTCACGGCACCCTCCGAGTTCTCGAGAATGAGACTGCGGTTCCCATCCTGCAAACCTTCCCGAGCGAGGAAATAATCCCCCGTGGCGAGCTCGCCGGGCCGAAAGGGCCGTTCGGCGAGCTCAATCCTCCCGCGGGCAACAGACTTGACCGACACCAGGCCCGCTCGCACCGTGCTGTAATGCTCCCGCACAAAGATGGCCTTGGGGCTCACGGGGCAGTTTTCCTGGCACACGATGCACGGCCTGTCCATCGCCCAGGGCAGACAACGACCATGGTCCACGAAAGCCGTCCCCACGCGGATCGGACCCGACGGCTCGAAAGTCCCCAGTCCTTTCTTCTCGTCCAGTGTGAGGGGGCGAATGGCCGCCGTTGGACACAAATGCCCGCAGGCGATGCAGTTGAGCTGGCACCCGCTGGTCCCGATGCGATAGTTTAAAATGGGAGTCCAGACCCCTTCGAGTCCGGCCTCGAATCCAGCCGGATGGATGATATTGGTGGGGCAGACCCGCATGCACTGGCCGCACTTGATGCACCTCTTGAGAAACTCCTCCTCAGGCAGGGCCCCCGGTGGCCTGATGAGGCCGGGATTCCAGTTGGCGCCCAACTGCCCTCCCAGCCGGACGGCCGGGATGACGGCCACACCCGAGGCCAGAGCCATCAATGCCCCTCGCCGGGAAAGGTTCGGCGAAACGATCTCTCCGGAGGCCGAAGGTGCCGTTCGGTAGCCGATGATTTGGTGCTTGCACCCATCCAGGCAGTTCATGCAAAGCACACAATCGGGAATCCGAATCTGCCCCAGCGGCTCACAACCCCCCTCGCAGTCCTGCTCACACAGTCCGCATTGGATGCAGTCGCTGCAGGCCTTCCCGATGCGCCATAGAGAATACCTTGCAAGCACTCCGAAAAGAGCCCCCAGCGGGCACACGAATCGGCAATAAAACCTCGGGATCTTGAGGTTCATGAGGAGCGCTGCGACAAAAAGGACGCCGATGAGCCAGGCTCCCTCGTAGTAGCGCTGGTCAACGGAAAGCACGTGGGTGGAGCTGTCCGCCAAAGGAAGCAGAGCCAGGTTGACCGACCGGTAAACCAGCGGGATGGGATCCAGGAGACCCGTCTGAAGGGATGCCCCGATCATCCGCTCCCCCCCGAAAACAAAACCTGTGGCCGCCCAGAATCCCACAAGACCGATCAGAACAGCACCCACCTTCCTTCTGTCTCCCCACATGCCGCCAAGAGCCAGGGCAGCAATAACGATCGAGCCCCCAAAGACCATCCACAGGAGGGGGGAAGACCGGAAACCCTGCCGGATCCCAAGGGCCAGAAGACTTCCGGCCCCTGCCGAGAGCAGAAACACAAGAATCCAGAATTTGATGGACTGAAGAGGGTGGAAACGGTTCCCGGCTATCTCCTCAGAGAGTGTTTTGGAGCGCTTTCCGAGGTATCCCACGGCATGGTGCATAGTTCCGAAGGGGCAGACCCAGCCGCAGAAGAATCTCCCGAGTATCAGCGTGAGAATCACGGTGACCAGGGCCCAGAGCAGGTTGGCGTAAAGTGTGCCCGTCGTCAGAATCGTCCCCAGGGCCACCAGCGGATCGAGCTGAAGAAACCAGGAAACGGGCCAACCCCGCAGCTGCCAGCTTTCGACCCCCAGCGAGCTCACCACGCAGAACCAGAGGAACAGCGCCAGGAAGAACACCTGGCTGATGCGACGAACCGTAACGATGCTCATGGTGATCCACCGGCAAGGGTCAAACGGCGCTGGCACGAACCGGGCGAAGGGATTCAACATCCGCCGTCCCCACGCCGGCCTCCACAGCCTTGAGAATGAAGGGTAGATCCGAAACCGTCTTTCCGAGCAGCGTTGCTCCAACGGCGTCCGCCGCCACCTGGTCCGCACTCACAATGAGGGTGTTGGTCGCCTTGAGGTCGGACAAGGAGCCACCTGTGGGTCCATTGGTCATCATGGTTGTGGTGCCGTCCAGAATCACCAGGGTTGGCTTCACCATCATGGCCAGTTCCTTGATGGTGTTGTGAATATCTTGATGGAAGATATTTCGCCGCCCGCCCAGAAGGCCATACCAGTTCTTCATGATCATGGAGGCTCCGCTCCGATTGTGGTCCTTCACGGGCGCGATGGAGATGAGCCTGGTCACGCCTTGAAACGGGGTGTGCAGGAGCGGCCAGTCCTTGATCAGCGATCCTCCGGCCACCGTCGTCGGCCGGAAGAAACCGGCCCGAGGCAGGATCACCCGGGCCCCGGCCGAATGGGCCGCTTCCCGCAACCCCGTGAGCGAAAAGCAGCTTTCGGGGTCGTTGATGGGGTTGTCGGTCACCACCACTGAAGCGGCACCCGCTTTGAGGCATCGCCTGCACACTTCGGCGAGCAGATCGGGGTTTGTGGTCGCCGAAAGGATTGCGGGGGTGGCAAAGGCCGCATTCACCTTGACGAGCACCCGATCGCCCCTCTTGACGAAAGCCTCGATCCCTCCGAGCGCCTTGAGAGCCACGTCAAGAGACTTGACGCGGTCCGCCCCCTGGATGATGCTCAATTTCCGATCGAGCCCCGAAACCGAGAAATCCGGCAGCGTCACCAGATCGCTCTCGGATGCCGAGGGCGCCCGGGGACCTTCAGGATCGAACAGCCATGCACTCACGCCGCCCGCCAGCGCCACGGCCGCGCCGGCCTTGGCGGAGCGCACCAGAAACTCCCTGCGAGAAAAATCTTTTTCACCCGAGGAGCTGGTCATGAAAGACTCTCTTCTTGCGGGGCGCAACGCCCGGCCTGGATCATCACGGCAGCGAACCATACAGATTCATCGCCAAATCCTCGGCGGCATCCCGGTCATCTGCTTCATGGACCCCGGCCAGTCTCTCGCCCTTGTTGAAAAAGATTTCAACCATATCGAAAACCTGGATCACTCTCACCCCGGGGATGTTCAGCCTGGATTCGATCAAGCTCCCTCCGTTGTCGAGAAGGAACCGCTCATACGCTGCCGCCATGTTCGCGGCCTCATCGGAGGACTCCCGGCGGGACACAAAGGCCATGAGCTTTGATTTCCCGCTCGTGTACATCGCCGTGTAGGTATCGTCCAGCTTTTCATAACCGAAAACATTGGCCGAGAGGAGAGTGATCGACGCCGGGTCGAGCCCGTCTGGAGGAAACACGCCGAGCTCCCCCGTTTCCCCGCCGGCCAGGGGTCGCGCATCGACAAACCGCTTCCCGATGGCCAGGATCTCCTCGATCAGCGCCTCTTCGGACCCAACAATTTCCACGTAGTCCTTTCCGTGAGCCAAGAAAAGGGCGTTGGCCGTACGATAGGCAAACCGGGTCAGATCGACCTCCTCGCCCTCGGCCCTGCGCTGGGAGCTGAAAACCGAAAAAGCGCCGCTGGAATCCCCCATCTCATAGACAAAGATCTCGAGCCAGGCCCGACCCCCTTCCCCTTTGGCGAACCTTTGACACTGAAGGCTCACGAAACCGCTCGAAAGATAGAGCTCAGCTTTGCCGTTGATCTTCTCTGAGAGTGTCTCAGCCCCGAATTGCTCGGGAGCGCCCAGGGGCGAGAGACGTTCGGAAATGAGACTCTGGAAGGGGGATTCGATGGTCGGCGCGGACGCTGGACGCTCAGGTACCGCCTGCTGTGGAGCGGTCACGACCAGAACGGAGGGATCGAAACGGGACTGCCGCTCGTAGACCCAAATGCAGATCCCGAGAAGACTCAGAAGGATCAGGAGTCCGACAGCGCTTTCGGTGCGATTGACCCGGGGTTTCATCGGAGCACTTCGGCATGTTGTGATGAACAGGCTCAGGGAACACTCGTCAATCTGGGAAAGGATCCCCCAAGCCCTTTGATTGTGAAACCATCCCGAAACGGCAGATCAGGCCTCTGCACCGTTCGGCATACAGCCCGTGAGCAGATACTCCAGCAGCTCTTTCACGGGGCGAATGGAGCTTCCAAAGGGCAGGCTCTCGGACCCGCGGAAGAACAGCCCCTTGTTGATATCACCGCGCAGGGCAGCTGCAAGCTGGGAATCGATACAGAACTGCCCGAATTTGGCCAGTCCGTCTCGCAAACCGCATTTGATGAGGCACTGCAGACCCACGGCACATCGTTCGGCCCCGGCCCGGGCACACTCCTGCAGTTTCGCTTCCAACCGCAGGTAGCTCTGGAGCCATGGGGTCAGAACCGCTCGCGCCGGCAATCCAGCCACACTCATGAAGGTGACGATGTCCTCGGGCCTGGCTTCTGCCAGAACCTTCTTGAAATTGGGGTGGGCGTCCCCTTCTTCGGTCACGGCGAAAGGTGTTCCGACCTGTACGGCAGATGCGCCCAGGGCCAGAAGCTCCTTGATCTTCTCGTGCGTGTTGATCCCTCCGGCCGGGATGAGCGGTACTTGCTGGCGCTCAATGCCAAGCTCTTCAAAGAGCTGGAAAGTGCCCTCCAGCACCACCGGGAAATCGAAGCGAGGATCGTTGATCTCTTCAGGCTTCGGCGCTCCAAGATGACCGCCGGCATACCGGGGGTGCTCTATCACAATGGCATCGGGCAAACGCTTCTTCCGCATCCATTTCTTGATCACCACAGCGATGCCGCGCACATCCGACAGGATGGGGATCAGAGCAACCTCCGGATGGTCCACAGTCATGTCAGGCAGATCCAGCGGCAGGCCGGCCCCCATGACGATGGCCTGTGCTCCGGCCTCGCATGCCGTGCGCACCAGCGCCGCATGGGACGAAACCGCCTTCATGACGTTGACGGCCACCATCCCGTTCCCCTCCGCTATCTCCAGCGCCGCTTTGACCTCTCGCTCGAGCGCGATCATGTTGAACTCATCCAGCTTATCATGGTCGCGCACATTCCGGGCGCGCTCCATGAGATCCGCGTGGTGGTGCCGCAGATCGATGCTGGCAATAGTCCCGACAGCTCCGAGACGTGCCACGCTGCCTGCAAGACGGTGAGCGGATATTCCCACGCCCATCCCGCCCTGGACAATGGGTAGAAGCTGGCGGCCTTTCAGTACGAAAAGCGGCGCATCGATTTTCAGCATATTGAAGCGCTCCAGTGGTCGGTCAGTCTTGTAACTATTGTCACAATGGAGGGTGTAGATTTCTTGCCACCCATTGCGAGGTCTCCAACCCCGCAGAGCGGGGCCAGTCGACTATGCGGCGTCCGTTGGAACCCTCGGCTCATCATGGAGAAGAGCAGGGTCGTTCAGCCTTCCTGGATTCATGTATCGAAAAAATAGCTTCGGTGAACGGTACAATATATTATGTAACAGAAATGAACGCGTCTGGCAAACGCAGTGTGTGGGGTTGGTCCATCATGGCGGGACGGCGGGGTGCTGTCGTGGAGATCCTCAAAATACCGACCAGCCGCACAAGTCCTGCCAGGGGCTGTGTGCTCGCGGTCTCAGCCGGCCCGGCCGGTGATGTACTCCTCCGTCAGTTTCTGACCGGGACGGGTGAAGATCGACTCCGTCACATCGAACTCAATCAACTGACCGAGCCAGAAGAATCCGGTGTGGTCCGAAACTCGGGCGGCCTGCTGCATATTGTGCGTGACGATCACGATGGTGTACTCGCTCCGGAGGGTCTGCATCAACTGCTCGATCTGCAGCGTGTTGACAGGATCGAGGGCGGAACAGGGCTCATCCATGAGGATGACTTCAGGTTTCACGGCAATGGCTCGGGCGATGCATAAACGCTGCTGCTGTCCCAGTGAGAGGCTCAGGGCCTCACGGTCCAACTTGTCCTTGACCTTGTCCCACAAGGCGGCTCCACGCAGACTCTCCTCGACCACGTCGGGCAGCTCCTGACTGGAGCACAGCCCGAGGACCCTGGGGCCAAAAGCCACGTTGTCGAATATGGACTGCGGAAACGGATTCGGCCGCTGGAACACCATGCCCACGCGCCGCCGCAGAGCCACAACATCCGTTCCTTCTGCGTAGATGTCCTCGCCATCCAAGAGGATCCGCCCCTCCGCGCGCGTCCCGCGAATGGTATCGTTCATACGGTTGAGGCACCGCAGGAATGTCGACTTGCCACAGCCCGAAGGACCGATCAATGCCGTGATCATCTTTTCCCGAATGGTAATGGAAATATCGGAGAGGGCGATTTTGCTCCCATAGTAGAAGTTCAGGTGGTTCACGCTCATTTTTTCCGGAACCAGCAATTAGCCAAACCTCCCCGTCACGTAGTCCTCGGTGCGTTGATCCTGAGGCCTGGTGAAGATCTCTGTCCCGGACCTGAATTCCACGAGCTCTCCCATCAAAAAGAACGCCGCGTAGTCCGCAAGACGCGCCGCCTGTTGAATGCTGTGGGGTACCATGACGATGGTGTAGCTCTTCTTGAGCTCGAACAGGGATTCCTCGACCTTACGTGTGGACACCGGATCAAGACCGGAAGTAGGTTCGTCCAGAAGCAGCACCTCCGGCTCCAGGGCCAGGCTCCGGGCAATGCAGAGTCTCTGCTGCTGGCCGCCCGAAAGGGCTGACGCCGAGTCGTTGAGCCGGTCCTTCACCTCGTCCCACAACGCCGCCTGTTCCAGACTGCGCTCCAGAATCTCGCTCAAGCGCTTCTGATCCCGAATGCCCGCCAGTCTCGGCCCATAGATGACATTCTCCCGGATGCTCCCCGGGAGCGGAAGCGGCAAAGCGAACACCATTCCGACCCGGCGCCTCAGTTGAGCGACACTGACGCCTGGCGCATAGAGATCCTCCCCATCGAGCCACACCTGCCCCTTCATTTCCGTCCCTTCGACCAGATCGTTCAAACGATTGATCAGACGGAGCAGGGTGGTCTTGCCTCCGCCCGCAGGCCCGAAAAAGACCGTGATGGAATGGGGAGGAACATCGAGCGTCACATCCCGAAGCACACACCTGCCGTCATAGCAGTAACTGACATCTTCGATACGGACCTTGGGACCTACCACTGTCGTCTCCGGCGAAAATAACTGCGGACAACCGTCGCCGCGACATTCATGGAAAGGACCAGAGCCAGGAGGACCAGGGCGGTGCCGTACTGCATCTCTTCCGGCATTCCGGGAACCTGGGTGCTGACCACGAAGAGATGGTAAGGAAGCGACATTGTCTGGTCGAAAGGGGATTGCGGAAGGCGGGGCAAGTAAAAGGCCGCTACAGTGAAGAGGATCGGCGCCGTCTCTCCCGCAGCCCGCAAAAGACCCAGAAGAATGCCGGTGATGATGCCGGGGAAGGCTTGCGGAAGAATGATGTTGCGAATCCCCTGCCAGCGGGTCCCTCCCAGACTGGCGCTCACCGTGCGGAATTCCATCGGCACAGCCCTCAAGGCCTCTTCCGCCGTGCTGATGATCACGGGAAGGGTCATGATGGCCAAGGTCAGAGAGCCCGCCACAATGGAAGTCCCCATCTTCAGGAACAGCACGAAAAGGCCGAGACCGAACAGACCGTAGACAATGGATGGGATGCCCGCCAGATTCACGATGGCCAGGCGGATGCAGCGAGTCAGCCATGTATCCCTGGCATATTCCGCGAGATAAATGGTTCCGCCAACACCAATGGGGATGGACACCAGCGCGGTACCAAAGGTCAGAAGCACGGTTCCCACAATAGCCGGAAAGATCCCGCCCGCCTTCATGCCGTCGTGAGGCATGGAGCTGATGAAAACCCACGACATCGCCTCGAAACCTTTGAGGAGGATAACGGCGACCACCAGCACCACCGGGATCACCACCACCAGCGAGACCCCCGTGAGCAAGGCGAAGCCGAGTCGCTGCACAAGATAGCGGTTCATCAGCGAAGTCCCCCACGGCGTTGTTTCTTGAAGATGGAACGGGCGGCAAGCAGATTGATCAGGAAGGTCAGGACGAAGAGGATGATGCCAAGCCCAAAGAGAGCGTGGTAATGAACGCTGCCTTGAGCCACTTCGCCCATTTCAGCCGCGATGGTGGCCGTCATGGTGCGGACCGGCTTGAACAGAGAATCCAGGCTCAGAGGAATGCGCGCAGCATTGCCCGTCACCATCATGACCGTCATGGTCTCCCCGATGGCTCGCCCCATCCCCAGCATCACGGCCACTGCAATACCCGAGCGGGCCGCGGGAACCACCACCCGCCAGATAGTCTGCCATTGGGTGGCACCCATGGCCAACGCAGCATCCCGGTAGCTCTTGGGTACAGCGTCCAATGCATCCTCGGCCACACTGATGATGGTCGGAAGAGCCATGTAGGCCAGGATCAGAGCCCCGGTGAAGACAGTCAGGCCCGTCGGGGCTCCCAGATATTGATGGACCATCGGAGCAATGATCGTCATCCCGAAAAAACCCAGGACAACCGAAGGGATGCCTGCAAGAGTTTCGATGGTCGGCTTCAGGATCTCCCTCGCCCAGGAGGGAGCCACCTCTCGCACGAACACCGCCGTCGCAACACCCAGGGGAAGAGCAATCACCACCGCGACGACCGTCACCACCGCAGAGCCGAGAATCAAAGGCGTCGTCCCGAAATATCCGAATGTGGGATACCACCTGGTTCCGAAAAGGTTGCCCAGGGGCACTTCGAAAAACACAGGCACGCCCTCCTTGAGGAGAAACAGAAAAATCAGGAGGACAAATCCGACCGTCGAAAACCCGAGCACCCGGATGAGGGCTTCAATGGCGAGCTCGGTCCAGGAAAGCCAGCGTGTTCTCAAATCCTCTCTGGAATTCATGACTCCACTCTATTTCGAGATGGGCACAAAACCGAGCTTGGCCACCAAAACCTGCCCATCGTGAAGCAGCCAATCCATGAAATCCCTCTTCTGTCCCAGTGGCTTCCCCGCCGTATACATGTACAATGGCCTCGAAATCGGGTACGAACCATCATTCACCGTGGCGATGGACGGCAGAACATAAGGACCCCTCCCGTCCCTGGCCACGGCCACAACCTTCTGATCCGGAGTCACATAACCCAGACCGTCATATCCAATGGCATTGACATTCAACCGCACCTCGGCACTGATCCCCTCGGAAGAAGGCATCAGGAGGGTCTCCGGGGAGAAAAGCAGGCTGGATGTCTGATTTCCCATCCTGACTACATTCTCCAGGAAGTAAACATAGGTCCCCGAATTGGATTCGCGCGAAAGGAGGACGATGGGGCGGTCCTCCCCTCCCAACTCCCGCCAGTTGGTCATTTCTCCCGTGTAGATCTCGGAAATCTGCTGGAGGGTGAGCTTCGATACCGGATTGGCGGGGTTCACCACGATGGCGATGGCATCGCGAGCCACCACGAACTCGACGGGCGAAATCCCGCGCCTTTCGGCGCTCGCTATTTCTTCGGGCTTCATCTCCCGGGAGGCGTTGGCGATGTCCACGGTTCCGTTGATCATGGCGGCAATGCCGGTTCCCGATCCGCCACCGGTCACCGAGATCCGAACATCCTGATGGGCCTGCATGTAGGTTTCCGCCCAGGCAAGGGCAAGGTTGACCAGCGTATCCGACCCCTTGTTCTCGATGGTCTGGGCTTCTTCCGAGGCACTGGTCCCCTCCGGATGGTCCTTGGAGCGCCCGCAGGCCTGGGCCAGGAGCAGCACACAGCTGATCGCGATGCATGCCGCCATTCCAGGGATCAGGACTCCGCCCCCAAAGTATCGATTCGAAATGCTTCGAGCTCTCAAACCACCCAACCGCTTTCCATGCACACTGCCCATCCAGCCTTCACCTCCGAGCCGCGTGCGCACCCCTTGACTGGCGAAGGCACACTAAAGACACAAGCCTCCACAAACTTGAGCGGCGGGATCAGTCAGCCCCCCGCCAGCTGATGATTATGAGGTAAGGAATGGTGAAATTCAACTCATTTGCACCGGGAAGTCCTCACAACCACGGTTCATATTTAATGATTATTATAGTTTATTTATGACAAAGCCGAACGGCTAGATTGAAGCCCGGAGCACATTTCAGGACCCCGAAAGGGGAAACGTCTCGGGAGCCCCCGCTGCTGCGGCGGTTCACCGAGACGTTCCGATGCATTCAGAAAGATTGACTTGAAAAAGAGATCAACGGATGTCCGCGTGGTAGTCCTGGAGAGATTTGACGCCTGCTTTCCCAGCGCGGAGGGCCTGGATTCCCCGAGCTGCAGCCACCGCCGCAGCCACCGTCGTGACATGCGGGATCCTGTATTTGATGGCAGCCTTGCGAATGTAAGAGTCGTCGTGTTTGCTCAGCTTCCCGCTGGGGGTGTTGATGACCAGCTGGATCTCACCATTCTTGATGGCGTCCACGATATTGGGACGGCCTTCATGCATCTTGTGGATGGGCTCCGCCTGAACTCCCTGCCCCACCAGGAATCGACACGTGCCGTTGGTCGCCCGGATCTTGAAGCCCAGCTCCTGAAAGCGGCGGGCCACCTGGAGCACGGCCTGCTTCTCGGGGTCCGTCACCGTGATGAGAACGGTCCCTTCCATGGGAAGCTTTTGCTGAGCCGCCTCCTGGGCCTTGTAGAAAGCCATGCCGAACGAGCTCCCCATGCCCAGCACTTCCCCGGTGGAGCGCATCTCCGGCCCCAGGACGGGGTCAACTTCCGGGAACATGTTGAAAGGGAAGACGGCCTCCTTCACCCCGAAATGGGGAAAGTGCCTGGTTTTGAGATCCATGCCGGAAAGCTTCTTTCCCAGCATGATCTGGGTCGCCATGCGGGCCATGCTGATGTTGCAGACCTTGGAGACCAGGGGCACGGTCCTCGATGCGCGCGGGTTGGCTTCCAGCACATACACCGTGTCGTGGGCGATGGCGTATTGAATGTTCATGAGCCCCACCACCTTGAGCTCCATGGCGATCTTGCGCGTGTATTCGTAGATGGTGTCCAGGTGCTTCGGGGGGATGCTGATGGGCGGGATCACGCAGGCAGAGTCCCCGGAATGCACTCCGGCCAGCTCGATGTGCTCCATGACGGCGGGCACGAAGGCGTCGGTCCCGTCCGCCAGCGCATCGGCTTCGGCCTCGATGGCGTTTTCGAGGAATTTGTCGATGAGGATGGGACGGTCGGGACTGACCCCAACAGCCGCCGCCATGTAATGCCGGAGCATCTCCTCGTCGTGGACCACTTCCATTCCCCTGCCACCCAGAACGTAGGAGGGCCGAACCATGAGGGGATACCCGATGGACCGCGCCACCTCGACGGCTTCACCAAGGGTGCTCGCCATGCCCGACTCGGGCATGGGAATGCCGAGCTCCTTCATTATCCGGCGGAACCGGTCGCGGTCTTCGGCCAGGTCGATGGTTTCCGGAGACGTTCCCATGACCGGGACGCCGGCGTCGGCGAGCTCCTTCACGATGTTGAGCGGCGTCTGTCCCCCAAACTGAACGATGACCCCCTCGGGCTTCTCCTTTTCATAGATGGAGAGCACATCCTCGACGGTGACGGGCTCGAAGTAGAGCTTGTCCGAGGTGTCGTAGTCCGTGGAGACCGTTTCCGGGTTGCAGTTCACCATGATGGTCTCATAGCCTTCATCCCTGAGGGCGAATGCGGCGTGGACGCAGCAATAGTCGAACTCGATGCCCTGCCCGATGCGGTTGGGCCCGCCTCCCAGCACCATGATTTTGCGTCTGCCGCTGCTCTCGACCTTGTCCGTCCCGTTGTAGGTGGAGTAGTAATAGGCGGCATTCTCGACACCACTCACCGGAACCGCGTCCCAGGCCTGAACAATCCCCAGGGCCTTGCGCCGCTCCCGGATTTCGCCCTCGGAAATTCCCAAAAGCTGCGCGAGGTATCGGTCGGCAAAGCCGTCCCGCTTGGCCCGCCCCAGCAGGCCGTCGGGAACCATTCCCCCCTTGTGCCGGAGGACCTCTTCCTCCAGTTCCACCAGTTCCTTCATCTGCTGGATGAACCACGGCTTGATGTGCGTCTTGGCGTACAACGCGTCGACCGCGGCACCCTTCCGAAGCGCTTCGTACATCTGGAACTGTCGCTCACTGGACGGGGCAGAGAGCATCTCCATGAGCTCATTCAGCGACCTGCTGTGGAAGTCCCCGGCGAAACCGAGCCCGTAACGGCCGTTCTCAAGGGACCGGATGGCCTTCTGGAATGCCTCCTTGTAGTTCTTCCCGATGCTCATGACCTCGCCCACGGCGCGCATCTGGGTCCCCAGCTTGTCTTCGGAGCCCGGGAATTTCTCGAAGGCCCACCGGGCGAATTTCACCACCACGTAATCCCCCCAGGGAGTGTACTTCTCAAGGGTCCCCTCCCGCCAGTAGGGGATTTCGTCCATGGTCAGTCCACCGGCCAGCCGCGCCGAGATGAGGGCAATGGGAAAGCCCGTGGCCTTGGAGGCCAGGGCAGACGACCGCGACGTCCGGGGATTGATCTCGATCACCACCACCCGCCCCGTCGCGGGGTCGTGGGCGAACTGGATGTTGGTCCCGCCAATGATCTCGATGGCCCGGACGATGTCGTAAGAGTACTTCTGAAGGCGCTCCTGCAGCTCGGGGGCAATGGTCAGCATGGGGGCCGTGCAGTAGGAATCCCCCGTGTGGACTCCCATGGCGTCCACATTCTCGATGAAGCAGACGGTGATGCACTGGTTCTTGGCGTCGCGGACGACTTCCAGCTCCAGCTCCTCCCAGCCGAGCACCGATTCCTCCACCAGGATCTGCCCCACCAGGCTCGCCGAAATCCCGCGGCTGGCAATGGTTCTCAGCTCCTCCACGTTGTAGACCAGCCCGCCGCCTGTGCCTCCCATCGTGTAGGCGGGCCGGATGACCACGGGGTATCCCAGCTGAGCGGCGATGGCCTCGGCCTCCTCCACCGTGAATGCGGGCTCGCTCCTGGGCATTTCGATGCCGAGCCGGTTCATGGTGTCCTTGAAGGCAATGCGGTCCTCTCCGCGCTCGATGGCATCCGCCTGGACCCCGATGATCTTGACCCCGTACTTCTCCAGGATACCCTTTCGAGCGAGCTCGGCCGAGAGATTGAGGCCCGTCTGCCCGCCGAGGTTGGGCAGAATGGCATCGGGCCGCTCCCTTTCGATGATCTTCTCCATGGATTCAAGCGTCAGAGGCTCGATATAGGTCGCATCAGCCATGCCCGGGTCGGTCATGATGGTGGCGGGATTCGAGTTCACCAGGACAATCTCGTAGCCGAGCTGCCTCAATGCCTTGCAGGCCTGAGTTCCCGAGTAGTCGAATTCGCAGGCCTGTCCAATGACAATGGGACCCGAACCGATGATCATGACTTTGCGGATGTCGTCTCTTCTTGGCATATGCTTCCCCCTGACCTCTCATCCTGAATTAGTGGCACTGTCACGCCCCAAGGCCCGTCCTGTCTCGTCGCTGCAAAACGAGCGCAACCTATCACTTTTTTCCCTGGGAGTACACAGGATGATCCGCAGTCTGCGATCCCTTCAGTCGCAAACCAGGTTTACAGGTTTAAGTGATGCTTATGGCATTGGGTATCTGTAAAGAGATCCTTCGGGGGCCGTACGGATATTTCGCATCGCTTTCGTGCTCGTGCTCGTCATCGTCATCGTGGACTTGTGCGTGCCCGTCCATTCCCGATCCCGATGCAGAGTACGAGCACGAGCACGTAGAGAAGGATTGCCGAATGCCAGGACTGGCCCGCTCTCCAGTCTGAGCTTGCTTCTGGACGGCATCGCTTCATGAGGTGCCTGGTCAGCCCGTCAGAACATGGGCAGGTATCGCTCAATCTCGTAGGAGGTCACCTGGGTCCGATACATCTCCCATTCAATGCGCTTGTTCTCGATGAGCTTGTGGAAGATGTGCCCGCCGATGGCCCGGCGCACGAGCTCGCTCCCCTCAAGGTTCTGAATGGCCTGAAAGAGGCTCCCGGGCAGCGACTCAATCCCACGATTCGCTCGTTCCTCGGCGGACATGCTGTAGATGTCCTCTTCAATGGGAGCAGGCAGCTCGTACCCTTTCTCGATTCCCTCGAGACCCGCCGCCAGCATGACCGCAAAGGCCAGATAGGGATTGCAGGCGGGGTCGGGCGACCGGAGCTCGATGCGCGTGGCCTTCTCCTTGCCGGGTTTGTACATGGGCACCCGCACCATGGTGGACCGGTTGCGCCGGGCCCACGAGATGTAGACCGGCGCTTCGTAGCCCGGAACCAGCCGCTTGTAAGAATTGACCCACTGGTTGGTGATGGCGACGATCTCGGAAGCATGCCTCAGAATCCCGGCGATGTAGCACCGCGCCACCTTGGACAAATGAAAGGGGTCGGAGGCATCGAAGAAGGCGTTCCGGTCCCCCTGAAACAGGGACTGGTGTACGTGCATGCCGCTCCCGTTCTCGCCGTAGAGCGGCTTGGGCATGAAGGTGGCGTACACGCCGTGCTGACGCGCGATTTCACGGACGGCGATGCGGTAGGTCTGGGTGGCGTCCGCCATGCGCAGGGCTTCATCGTAGCGCAGATCGATTTCGTGCTGGCTCGGCGCCACCTCGTGGTGGCTGTATTCCACCTGGATCCCCATCTTCTGCAGGGCGAATATGGTGTTTCTGCGGAGGTCCCCGCTTCGGTCCAGAGGCGTGATGTCGAAGTAGCCGCCCCGATCCAGGATTTCGGGAGCGCAGTCGGATTTGAAATAGAAATACTCGAGCTCCGGCCCCACATAGAATGTGTAGCCCTTTTCGGCCACCCGCTTCAACATGCGCCGCAGGGCGTGGCGGGGGTCCCCCTCGTAGGACTCTCCGTTGGGCTGGCAGATGTCGCAGAACATCCGCCCGACGGGCCTCTCCTGAGGCCGCCAGGGCAGCAGCTGGAAGGTGGTCGGGTCGGGGATGGCCACCATGTCGCTCTCTTCGATGCGCGCGAAACCCTCAATGGACGACCCGTCGAAACCCATGCCCTCCTCAAAGGCCACGGGAAGCTCCTCAGAGGTGACCGAAAAGCTCTTCAGCTGACCCAGGACATCCGTGAACCAGAACTGGATGGAAGCCACATCCAACTCTTTCGTGAGCCTCAAGACGTCTTCTTCGCCTTTGCATGAAAACATTCCGCACCCCTTCCTTCAATGGTGGTCACTGCGAAATAGCCGGTGCAGTTTAGTCAAACTCAATCCCAACATCAATCGGTTACGCCGTATCCAGAATCGGTCTGGAAGCTGCCTCCTGCCGGGAGGGGGACAGCATCGCGGCAAAAGGCTGCTCTTCTGACGATGAAGCAAAAACACCACATCAAGGCTTCACTTCCTGATCTCAACCGGTCGTTCGGAAAGTCATCAGGTCCGCCTGGCCGTTACAGATAGGGCACTACCCATCGGGCGATCGCCAAAGCTTCCGGGTGGGGCTTCCACCCATCCCCACCCGCTTTCACCTGACACGCACCGCCCCATCGGGCCCCCAAGGCAACCGTCGGGCACCCTGATTCAATCCCGGCCGGTTCAGGACTTGAAGGAGCGCTCGAAGAGCTCCGCAACGGCTCGTCTTCCATCTTCGCTCAGGTGACGAGTGCCCGTCCCCACGAACGTCTTGTGCTCGATCACCGGGACGCTCTCCACCCAACCGTTGTCCATCCAGGTGAACCACGCCCTCCGATCCTGGTCGAATACGCTCAGGGGGCGGTTGAACAGCTTCGCCAGCTCCACGGCCCACCCCGTTCCCCCCTTCACGGTGTCATCGGACAGAATCCAGCCCACCGCAAAGACCTGGAATCCGTTGTTGACCATATGGAAGATCATCTGCATCACCTTGCGAATGGCCTCGGCATTGGAGTAGCTGCGATTCATGCGCATGCAGACGATCTCCATGCTGATGTCACCCCTCTGCATCTCCTCGGGCGTCAGTGTCACGAGCCCGCGATCCCTCGAGGGTTTATGCCCGGCATAGGTGAAATTCACTTCCTGAACCCCCCATTTCTCGGACTGCACGCCGAATTCAGCCTCCGCACCATTCAGTCCACCACTGAACAGCTTGAAACCACTTCCTTTTCCCATCCTCAGCTCCCCTTTCATGGTGTGATTCGCGGCAGGGATAACCGGTCGGCTCCCGCCGCACACAGCGAATCCGCCAACACATGGCGGCCGTTCCCAAAAAAAACAAAAAACCGCGGAAAGCATCCGCGGCCCTCACCTCTCAATCTTCCACAGCTCGTGGAAATGGACCGATCAGCTTTCAACAGGAATCACGTTACGCTTTTGTGTTCTGAGTGTGACGTTTTTTCGACGGATCGAGAGGTTTGTCCCGGAGCACTCCTCCTCGCCGCGAAGAAGACCAGGGGGGAGCCCCACTGCGTCTTCGCCAATTCATCTTTCCCCGTCTCACGCCCGTCAACGACGGCAGACTGGCAGTCTGCCCAGAACTCGGCAGGCCGGGAAGCCAGGAAATCTTCCAGATGATGGGATTTGACCTCGATGCCTCGTTCGAGCAGACCGGTCCCCAACTCCGCCGCGACGAGGTTGAAGAGCTTGACGGTGACATCCCCACAGCAGACGCCATGGCAGCGGTCGTCGCTCGAGTAGGAGATCCCACTGCGCAGTGATGCATAGTAGCCTCCACGACGCATGGTGGCCCCGACCAGCCCGGGCATAGCCGCCGAGAGGGCCAGCGTGCACCCATCTTTGACATGGGCCGAGTCCAGATCGTCCACAGGTTTTCCATCCAGGAAGATACTCTGAATCACCTGCTCGATGAATTGAGGGGCCAGCCCCAGCTCGTCCTCGAGAAAAACCCTGATGCTGCCGCAGGCTCCCGCTCGCACCACAAACCCCGATTGGAGAAGCAGCGAGAAGCTCGGCAGCCCACCGGCCCGAAAGGTCATTGTCACCTGTGGTTTCAAAACCGTGCCTCCATGGCCATTCATCCATTCCATCCGTTCCGTATACAAAAAACCTCAAAACTCATATTTTATCAAAGGCAATCGTATCCGAAATGTTTTTCGACGGCTGCAGTCCTGCCCGAAGCGATTCTCAAGAAGCCGCGGCGAAGCTGGTGATTAAACCCGTGTGCAAAGGAAAAGATCGTGGGATAATCATCAATGGGATCCGAGCCGGAAAGACCAATCGAACATTGAACGGAGTCATCTTCGCTCCACATTGCCGGGAACTGCCATGAGCCATTTCTTCGCCTATCTTTCGCGCATGAAATTCATCAAACGGTGGGGCCTGATGTACAACACACACCCCGAGAATATCCAGGAGCACAGTCTGCGCGTCGCTCTCATCGCCCACGCCCTGGCCATCATCCGAAACCGCGTGTTCGGGGGCCGCGTCGATCCGGAGCGCACTGCCGCCCTGGCGCTCTATCACGACGCCTCGGAGGTGCTCACCGGCGACCTTCCCGCGCCCATCAAGTACTTCAACCCGGAGATCCGGCAGGCCTCGAAGAACGTGGAAACCGCAGCAGCCCGGCGCTTGCTCCAAATGCTTCCCCAGGAGCTCCGAGAGGACTACGAATCTTTTTTCTTCTCTCCCGAGACCGACCGCGAGCATCAGGCGCTGGTGAAAGCCGCAGACAAGCTCTGCGCCTACATGAAGTGCCTGGAGGAGGTGAGTGCCGGCAATCGAGAGTTTTCGCAGGCGGAGAAGACCTTGAGAGCAAGCGTCGAAGCTCTGGGCCTGCCGGAGGTGGGCTATTTTCTGGAGACGTTCATTCCGAGCTTCAGACTGACCCTCGATGAGCTGGGCTGAGCCTGCTCCTGTTGTTCAAGACCGCAATGGGTCGAGTGAGCGGCAGGGTCTTCAAACCCCCTGAAGCCTCCGCATCGATGGCGATGCGCCTATTTCAACACCTTTCGTCCAGTGCCCGACGAACCATCGAGAGAAGCTCCTGGGCGGCATAAGGCTTGGTCAGGAATGCGCGCGCCCCCGCAGCGACATAGTCCTCCCTGCCCCCATCCTGCGAGTATCCGCTCGAAATGAGGACCTTGAGGCCGGGGTCCATCCGAAGCAGCTCTTCGAAACAGGCCTTCCCTCCCATGCGCGGCATGATCAGATCCAGGAGCACCAGGGAGATCCTCTCCCGCTCCCGCCGGAAAACCTCGAGAGCCTCCAGGCCGTCCACCGCCGTGAGCACGGTGTAACCGTGATTTTCCAGAAGCTTGCTGGCAAAAGACCTGATGAGCTCCTCGTCGTCCACCAGAAGAATCGTTTCTTTGCCCTGCTGGAGCGTCTCCTTCGACCGGTTGACCGCCACCGGCAATTCCACCCGGTCGGCCACCGGAAAATAGATGCTGAAGGTGGTTCCACGGCCCGCCTCACTGGCGCACACGATATGCCCGCCGTGGCTCTTCACGATGCCGTAAACCATGGCAAGCCCGAGCCCCGTTCCTCGACCGGCACCCTTCGTGGTGTAAAAGGGCTCGAAGATGTGCTCCCGGGTCTCACGGTCCATCCCGATTCCGGTATCCGAAACGCTCACCATCACATGACCACCGGCCTGAACCCCCACATTTCTCCGGCAATACTCCGCATCGAAAGAGACGTTCCGCGTTTGGATGACGAGCCTGCCTCCGTCGGGCATGGCATCCCTCGCGTTGACCCCAAGATTCATCAGGACCTGCCCGATTTGAGCCGGGTCGGCCTTCACGATCCTGAGGTTTTCGGCCAGGTCCAGAGATACCTCGATCATTTTGGGAATGGTGCGCTGAAGCAGCTTGCCGGCCTGTTCCACCTCGCGATTCAAATCCACCGGACACAGCTTGCTCTCCACCTTGCGGCTGAATGCCAGCAACTGCTGCACAAGATCCGCACCGCGTTGAGCGGCCGCAACGATTCCCTCCGTCTCCTGCCACCCCTCTTCTCCGTCCCCCCGGTTCAGGAGGAGCAGCTCACCATAGCCCAGGACCACCTGGAGGATGTTGTTAAAATCATGAGCAATTCCTCCGGCAAGGGTGCCCACGGCCTCCATCTTGGAAGCGTGCTGCAGCTGGCGCTCCAGCTCCACTTCCAGGGTGACATCCCGCTTGACGGCCACAAAACTGACGATGGCGCCTTCCTCGTTGCGGATGGGAGACACGGTCACTTCCTCCTGGAAGAGGGAGCCGTCCTTCTTCCGGTTGGTCATTCGGCCGCTCCAGGCGTCGCCCCGGCTGGTGGTCTCCCAGATCGACCGGTAGAAGGACGGGTCGTGGCGGTCGCTCTTGAGGATGGCCGGGCTCAGCCCCAGGACTTCTTCCCTCGAATAGCCGGTGATCTGCTCGAAGGCCGGGTTCACGTAGGTGATCTTTCCGGCAACGTCGGCGATCATGATGCTCTCCCGGGCCTGTTCAATGGCCGTCACCAGGCCCTTGCGGGCCTCCTCCTCCTGTCTCCTCCGGGTGATGTCGTTGCCGATGCAGAGGATGCCGACGCTTCGACCCTCCGCGTCAAAAATGGGCCGATTGGTCCAGGAAATCCAGACGCGCTCCCCGTTTCGGCGCATGTTCTCGTTGACATTGTTGGCGTAGGCTTCCGGGTTGGTGCAGATCCCCCGGATCATCTCTGCGAGATCGCGGCCCGAGGTTTCGAGCTCCGGGACGATGGTTCCCACCACGCTGAGACCGATGATTTCCTCCTCGCTGTAACCGAAGAAGCTCTGCGCGAATTCATTGATGAACGTCACCCTTCCCTCGGCATCCATCCGAAGGATGATGCTGTTGGCATTCTGAACCAGCTCCCGGTACTTGGCCTCGCTTTCGCGAAGCTCCTCTTCTCGGGCTCGGACGGTCCCGATCATGGATTCGAAATCCCGGGCCAACACATCGATTTCGGGATAGCTGCCGGAAAGTGGTTTGAGATCGTAGTCCCCGCGAGCGACTCTGCGGGTGTAGGCCGCGAGCGCCGCAAGAGGCTGCAGAGCTTTCCATCGGCTCAGGAGGGCGATGAGGATGGCCAAAACCCCCGACCCGATAGCTGCGACAGCCACCAGCTTCTTCATGGTTTCGATGGGAGCCAGCGCCTCCTCCACCGTCTGACAGACGACCACCGGCCATCCGGTCTGGGAGACCACCGCGGTGCTGAAGAGCCTTTGTTCACCCTCCAGGGTGCCGATCAGACTTCCCCCCATCCCGGCCAGAGCCTGGCGCACCGGCTCGAACCCTTTGAGGTTCCAGCGCTGAGCCACCAGGGAACGGTCAGCATCGGCGATGAGAGTCCCCTCCTGGTCAAAAATCCTCGCCCGGCCGGTGCTTCCCAGCTTCACCTTGTCGATCACCCGGTTCAACCGGGAGAGATTGAGATACCCGACCACCATCCCGGCCCTCAGGGGGCGGGTGAGGGTCAGGGTGGGCTGGCCGGTCTGCTGGGATATGAACGTGGAAGACCAGTAAGGTTTTCCCTGAGCCAGGGTGGCCGGAAAGAACTTGTGACCGGAAAGGTTGATGGCGATGAGCTCTTCCCTCAGGGGGGCAAGATGCTGGATGTTCCCCTGCACATCGAGGATGAGAATGGTTTCGAAAAAGTCGTTGCTCTGAAGGACCGCATCCAGGTAGGCATCGATTTGATGCCTGGCAATGAACCGCTCGGAATCACAGGTCCTCTCCAGCTGCTCAAGAAGGCTCGAGGGCTCACTGAGGAAATTCTCCACCTCGCCGGCCAGGGCTTTGGCCAGCAGATAGTTTCTGTCGCAAATCTCGTTTTCGATGTGGTCGGTCATGAGATGGGCGGCGACCAGCCCGAACAGAATCACGGGCAGCAAAGCCGCCACGAGGAAATTGACACTGAGAATCGTTTTGAGGCTTGGGCGCAAGGGCATCCATCACTCCGCAGTGGCAAAACGGCCTTCGCGCACGGTCACGATGACTCGCGGGCGCACGGCATCTCCGAATCGATCCAGCGCGAAATCTCCCTGCAGACCCTGGAACGTCGCTTTCCCGATGATCGTCTCCTTCAACGGTCCTGACACTCCTGCCGAGGCAATTGCCTCAAACAGAACGTTGGCGGCTTCGTACGCATACATGGCCGCGAAATCCGGTTCGCGGCCAAACCGCCCGGAAAAATCCTGCTTGAACTTGAGGTAGCGGGGGCTCTGACTCTCCTGGTCGAACACGTGGCTGAAGACGGCCGATTCCACCGCAGGGCCGCCGGTTCGCAAAAACTCATCCGTCATGGCCCAACCTGCTGCAAACGCCGGAATACCGCTGCCAATCTTGCGAAGCTGCTGGCAGAGCATGGCTGCATCACCCGCTGCGGCGACCAACAGAACGCCATCCGCTCCCGACGCAAGGATGCTACCGGCAATTTCCCCGGGTCGCCACTCCTTTCCCGAAGAAAAACTCTTTGTCTGGACCATCCGTCCACCCAACCTCTGAAGCTCGCCGCCGAAGGCCTCGATGTAGGGACGGGAATAGGACGCGTTGGATTCATCGAAGACGGCGAAAACCTCTCTGGCCCCCTTGAGGGAGAAGGCCGCCTGGGCGAGGCGGACAGCTTCTTGCAAAGAAGGCGCCATGACTCGCAGGAAATAGTCGTCGATGCCGCTGAATTCATCGGAGCTGACCGTGGGACCGATCATGAGCATGCGCTTTTCGTTGATGAGGGGCAGGACGGCCGCGGTCATGGCGCTGGTCATGTGGCCGATGATGGCCACGACCCCCTCCTCGATCAGCTCCCGGTCGACCTTCCTGGCTTCGTCGGGATCATGCCTGTCGTCCTTGGCGACGAGCACGATCTCGCGGCCCCGAATGCCCCCTGTGCGGTTGACTTCCTCAACGGCCAGCAATACGCCGTCCCGCCCCGCGGTTCCGAGGTCCGAGAGACGCCCGGTCAGCCCTCCCACGAACCCGACCTTGATCGGTTCTTCCCTGCCGCACCCGCTGCATGCCGAAAGAAAAAGGGTGGCAACGAGCGCAACATGCCAGGGGGTGGACATCAACATGTGCCGCCTGATGGGACCTTTCATCGGAACGACCCTCCTTGCTGGGTTCTTGACCAAGAACGAGCACTTTGCATGCCTCAACCAGCATCTCGGACACCAGCATCCGACTCCTGAGGCGGGCGTTCTTCGGGGCTCAGCAAGATACGGCCCTGCATTTCGGGAGCGGGAGCATCTTGAGAAGAGGGGGTCACGCCGGGATGACGGCATGCAATCGGGTCAATCAGCAGTCATCCGAGACATTTGCAGTATGGACATTATCATGGTCTCTGTAAACATGATCCTGATATTTATGCCGGCTTGCCGGGCAGGTCCGATTCATGGAAAGCTGCGCCAGAGAGCACAGAAGCCAGCCCGGCAGGAATCTCAGGAGGGAATGGGTGCTCATCCGGATGATTGGGGCAAGATTCAGTGGACACTCGAGCCAGGATGCATCTCCGGGCCAGCGTTCTGCCCTGAGGATGAGAGCGTGCTGCGTCCCCGCTTGGAAAGATGTAGACTGTTGGAAGACGTAACCGTCATTCCAGACGGGACATTTTGGTCGGAGGATCCTTTTTCCACTCGTAGTACACGTCGCCGTCTTTGACGAAGATGGACACCCCCACTTCCGTGACGATCCGATCCCCCGCGAGTGTCCATTCCCTCCAGCCGCGATAAGTCTTCATGCCACCGCGTTTGTTCCGAAAGAAGTAAATCCCGTACTGATCCCCCCTCTTGACCAACCAGTACTCAATGGGCTCCTTGAACTTATCCCCGGTTTTCGAGACCGTCGTCGTGTGGATGCACCCCCAGTGCCCGAGCAGCAAGGGATTCGGCTCCTGGGCGACCTTCATGGGTGGGTCGGGGCTCCCGGCCACATCCCGGGGGCTGATCTCAGCGGCCAAGCTCATGCCCAGGTTCAGCCCAACCAGAAGAATCACCAAGACGACCATACCAGCCAGCCTTTTCATCGCTCACCTTCCTTGTGAAAGGTTACCAGCTCATGCACTTCTTCTATTGCTCGACGCCGACCAGGCATTGAATCCGATCAGAGCCGAGAGCCGGCGCCCTCAAACACCCTCGGGCTGTCATGCTGACGCACGTCGAACAGAGGCAAGACGCACGGGCGCACATTGCACCTTTATTCAAGGATAGGGAGATATGCTCAGCTTGTCCATGCTGCCGCTCTTTCAAAGGGCGGAGTCTGAGCCCGCAGAGTCCGGCATGGGCAGCATGATCCAATCGCCTGACTGGATCGCTTCACCTGTGCTCGAATT
>JBFYYO010000033.1:0-25377 GCA_041310025.1 Syntrophobacterales bacterium | reverse complement strand
CACTTTGCCTTTCGTACCCATGGTCGTCCTCCTTCGTCATCCTAAAAGGTTCATCCAGTTGCTGGAATTTTCCACATCATCGATCGTTGCCTCCCTCTAGAGCATCTTCCGTGCCACACTATCCATAAATACTTTAACTAATTGATTTTGATCATTAAATTTAGATAAACTACCCTCAATGAGGTTTCTTCTCGACAATGAGATGTGGCCAAACACCACATCACGGAGCCCTCCAGATAGCATAACCAATTAATTTAATTGATATTTATTTGTATGATGCAAAAAGCCACTAATAGTTGCAAAATACCACACACTCCGGAGCAAACGAGGATAAGAGATGGAGGACGGGGGAAAGATTGAAAAGGGAGCCCCTCCCATGAAACCGGTATGACGGCGGAGGCTCAGCAGGGCTTCAGAAAGAGGTCGCTGGCCATGTGCCAGAGCATGAGGTCGCGGCAGGCTGGGCAGAAGAAGGCGAACTTGCGGTCGGCGCATTCGACGCCGATGGAGTAGTGCATGAGGCAGTCGGGGTCCGAGCAGTGCCTGAGGCCGAAGGTGTGGCCGAGCTCGTGGAGGCACTCCTTCTCGAGGCGGCTCACCAGGGGAGGACACCCCTTGGCGTCGGGGTTGTTTCCAGCGCCGCGGAGCCTGTAAGAGGACACGACGGCTCCCCGCCCGTTGAACTGCGCCTCCCCGAAAATGTAGGCGAAGATGGGACTGAATAGATCGACGGCCGTGATGCCGAGGATCTTGAGGCCGCCGGGCGGGCACGACCCGAGCAGCTCTTTGAGGATGACGTTGGAGTTGTACTGCTGCCGCACGGGGTCCAGGGCAAAGGCAGGCAGGCCGCGATCCTCCTCGATGCGGATGGGCAGTCCGAACTGCTCGTAGATGGACTCGGCGACATCCGCGAGGTATTCGGCGATCTCTCCCCCGAAGGGAACGATGACAATGGAGCGATTGGTCTGCTTCATTCAGTTCGGGCGCTGTCCCTCAAATCGTATTTTTTGATCTTTTTGTGAAGCGTGGTGCGGTCGATGCCGAGGATGCGGGCCGTCCCGGCGATGTTCCACTGGTTTTGGGCCAGCATCTTTTCGATGTGCCGCCGCTCCATCTCCTCCAGGGTCCGGGGCTCGGCTCCCGCCTCCACATCGGTCCTGCAGAAGGGCAGATGCTCCGGGGCGATTTCGGTCCCTTGCCCGATGACCACCGCGCGCTCGATGACGTTTTCGAGCTCCCGCACGTTCCCGGCCCACTGATAGTCCAGCATCATGTTCAAGGCATCAGACCGAACACGCTCGAACTTCTTGTTGAACTCCAGGTTGTATTTCGCCAGAAAATGGGACACCAGGAGCGGGATGTCCTCCCTGCGCTCCCTCAGTGGCGGCAGGTGGATATTGACCACATTCAGCCGATAATAGAGATCGCTCCGGAACGTTCCCTGCTCGACCATCTTCATGAGATCCCGGTTGGTGGCCGTGATCAACCGCACGTCCACTTCGATGAGCTCACTGCCGCCCAGCCGCCGAAAGCTCCGCTCCTGAAGCACCCGAAGGAGCTTCACCTGGGTCTTCATGTTGATGTCCCCGATTTCGTCGAGGAAGAGCGTTCCGGAGTGCGCCAGCTCGAATCGACCCTTCTTGGTACGCTCCGCCCCCGTGAACGCTCCTTTTTCATAACCGAACAATTCGCTTTCGAGGAGAGTGTCCGGAAGCGCGCTGCAGCTCACGGCGATGAACGGGCTGTAGCGCCGCGAGCTGTTGGTGTGGATGGCCCGGGCCACGAGCTCTTTCCCCGTTCCCGTCTCTCCGGTGATGAGCACCGTGGCGCTGGTGTCCGCCACCGTTCCGATCAGCTCGAAAACACTCTGCATGGGAGCGCTCTTGCCCACGATATTCTCGTACTCGTACTGTTCGGTCAGCCGCTTGCGCAGCAGGATGTTCTCGCTGACCAGCTGCTTGTGCTCGACGATCCGCTTGAGCAGCACGGTGAGCTCCTGGACGTCGAAAGGTTTGACGATGTAGTCGTAGGCGCCCTCCTTCATGGCCTGGACGGAGCTCGCCACGGAAGCATAGGCGGTCATCATGATGACCGTGATCTCCGGAGCGAGCTTCTTGACCTCCTTCAGCACGTCGACCCCATCCATTCCGGGCATCTTGAGGTCCAGGAGCACGATGTCCCACGGCTCTCTCTGGACGGCCGCGAGAGCGCCGGGGCCGTCTTCCACCGCATGGGTGAGGTAATTTTCTTCCTTGAGCCATTCCGTGAGCGAGAGTCGAATCAGGGGCTCATCATCCACAATCAGAATCTTCGCATCCTCTCTCATGGGCCTCTTCTCAGGTCAGCTTTTCACCGCTATAGACGAATGTTGGGGATCTCAATCCACAAGTCACCACCAACGCACCAGGTACGGGTCCACACAATCGAGCGACCGCTTTGATCGTCATTCCCGCGTGTGCGTGCCTGGCGGGAATCCAGAGTGTTCAGATGCCTGGATCCCCGGCAGAAACATGCGGGGATGACTTAAGAGAAATGACGAGCAGGCCTGCTCCTCCGAGGTGCACCAAGGCAACAGCTCACCAGGATTCCTTTGGGTCCTCGTATGCCGGCACTGAATCGACTGGCCGGCTTTCAAATGGAATTCTCAAAACGAGCGGAAGTCTCCCGCCCCCGGTCAGCCGGAAGAAAGACGCCGAACTCGGTTCCCTCACCGGGACGACTCCGAACCTCGATGGTTCCCCCATGCTGCCGAATGATGCCGTAGGCGACCGAAAGCCCGAGTCCCACTCCTCTGCTTTCCGCCTTGGTCGTGAAGAACGGCTCGAAGATTTTATCCAGATTCTCCTTGGGAATACCGGCACCCGTGTCACGGATGCGGATCTTGATCTGCCGCGTTGCGGAATCGTATCCGGCGTTCACCTCCAGAAGCCCTCCCTCGGGCATGGCCTCGATACCATTCCAGAATATGTTGATGAAGGCCTGCTGCAAACGCTTGTAGTCGCATTGAATCCTGGGAATGGACGGATCGAAAACCGTCTCGATCCGGATGTTGCTCAACTCCGCACGATGCCTCAGTACATCGAGGGTCTTTTCGATGATCTCACTGAGCTGGTTCTCCTTGACCTCGATTTCCCCCTGCCGTGAGAAATCCAGAAGATTCCGGGCAATCCCGGCACATCGATTGGCCTCGGATTCCATGTGCCCGAGATATTCCCGCAGGCTTTGCATTCGATCCGGATTCACGTGGTCGGTCTCGACGATCCGGGCAGCCAATTTGGTGAAGGTCAGGACACTCGTCAACGGGTTGTTGATTTCATGAGCCACTTCGGCGGCCAGCTTGCCGATGGAAGCCAGGCGCAGGGAAAGGTACAGGGTCTCCTGAACCTTCCTGCTCTGGGTGATGTCCAGGAGAAACCCGGTTATCGCAGGCTTTCCACGATAGAGGGAGGACGAAGCCGTGAAAAGGGCGACAACAGCCTCACCCCCGTTTCGGGTGAGGTTCACTTCGCATGAATAGGTTCGGTTCAGCAGGAGGTCATCCCGATCGAACAGAGCGCTGGCCTTCTCGTAGCTGCTGGCCGGAAGGATGTCGCTGAGACTCATCTCCAGCAAATCGAGCACCTTGAGCCCCGTGATCCTGCTGAACGCTTCGTTGACATATCGGAACCGCGCTTCCAGCCCCCGGTAGTTCTGAGCGATGAAGATCCCCACGTTGGCCACGTCGGCAGCGAAGGCCAGGGCCTCCTCCCTCAGGGAAAACTCCTTGACCTCGTACTGAAGCATCTGGGTCCTGGTGATATCCCTGAGCTGCCCCAATTTGCCGACCGAACCGTCCCTCATTTTGATGGGAAAACTTTTCACCTCGAAGGTCTGCCCCAAATCTTCCATAATGTAGTTCTGGAAGCCACAGCTTTGCTGCTGGATGTGGTGCATGACCGACCAGGGACACACCGAATCCCGGTTGAAAAGCGCTTTGTAGCACAATTCCCCCACGCGATTTCCCACCAATTTTATCAAGGCCTTGTTCATGAATTTGATGCGGTGATCTTCAGAAACAATATAAATTCCATCTTCAAGGATGTTGGCAACCCAGGCGAAGATCTCGGATTCGGACTCCAGGGCCTCCTCGATGAACTTCTCACGGGTGATGTCGTTCATCATCCCCTGGATGCTCGCGAAGTGGCCCTCGTCGTCGCAGAAGACCGAGCCCCTCATTTTCACCCACCGGATCATACCGCTCTCGCTGATGATCCGGTGAATGGAGAGGAAGGATTTGTCTTCGGCAAGGGCCCTTTCCAGATTGTCCAGCACCACTGCCCGGTCACTTTCGTGCACCAGATTGAGCCAGCAGACTTCGCGGTCACGCAGGGCCTGCGCAGGGTAGCCGGTGAGGTTCGCCACACCTTGATCGAAAAAGTCGAAGGTCCACTGGCTGTTGAGACGGAAATAGAGTAGATCGACACCTGCAAAGTGGATCGTGTTGGGAAAGACCTTGATATTGACTATCTGCTGGAGCTCCTGGACCTTTTTTTCAAGCTCCTCGTAAGTGGGTTTAGCCACGGTTTCCTCACAGAAAGTTTAGGAGCAAGCGCCAGCCGCTCGAATTCAGGTGCATTCCGGCCAGGGTTCACGATGAGCATCAACGCGATGGCGCACCTTAAGGCAGAGGATCGCGGATCGTTGCTGCCCTGCTCGCGAACGGCCCGGCTTGCCGCCCAGCCCGCTCGTCTGGGATGAGGATCGGGCTTTGACATGTCCTGTGGAAAGCCCATCCGCACGTTAATGAGAAAATTCACATTTTACTTGACAACATTCCTTACAACCGGTTAACTGTATAGCCTCGTATATATGGAATTTCAACAACTTAATGATTCAGTGGCGGGCGGCACCCCAGATCACACACGGGTCATGTGGTCCTCTCACCTTCAGATGATTCAGTTGCAGGAGAAAAGATGAACACGCAGGATCTCGCCGGCAAACAGCCCATCGGCTCGGCTCTCGTGATCGGCGGCGGCATCGCAGGCATGCAGGCCGCGCTGGATCTGGCCAATTCGGGCTACTATGTGCACCTCCTGGAAAAGAGCCCCGCCATCGGCGGAGGCATGGCCCAGCTGGACAAGACCTTCCCGACCAACGAATGCGCCATGTGAATCATCTCACCCAAGCTGGTCGAGGTCGGCCGGCACCTGAACATCAATCTCCTCACCAATGCACATCTCGAAAGCCTCACGGGAGCCAAAGGCCAATTCAAGGCCGTCATCCGCCAGAAGCCCCGCTTCATCATCACGGACCGCTGCACGGCGTGCGGGGACTGCGCCAAGGTTTGCCCGGTCAACCTGGTCAACGAGTTCGAGCAAGGCCTGTCCGAGCGCAAGGCCACCTATAAGCCCTATCCACAGGCGATTCCCAGCGCCTACGCCATCGAGAAGCTGGACCGCTCGCCCTGCACCAACGCTTGCCCCAACGTGGTCAACGCCCACGCCTACGTGGCCCTCATCGCCCAGGGAAGATACCCCGAGGCCATGGAGGTTATCCTGCGCAACCTGCCCCTGCCGGGCGTCATCGGCCGCGTCTGCCCTCACCCTTGCGAGACGGCGTGCCGCCGGGGCGAAGTGGATGAGCCCATTTCCATCTGCGCACTCAAGCGCTTTGTGGCGGACCAGGTCGATATCGAAAGCATCCCCATCCCCGAAATCCAGAAGCGGGGTGAGAAGGTCGCCATCATCGGCTCGGGTCCTGCCGGCCTGACGGCCGCTCACTTCCTGGCCCTGGACGGCTACGACGTGACGATCTTCGAAGCCCTGTCGGCTGCCGGCGGCATGCTGCGGGTCGGCATCCCCGACTACCGCCTGCCCCCCGAGGTCCTCGACAAGGAGATCCGCGCCACCCTGCGCCTCGGCGTCGAGCTCAAGCTCAACACGGCTCTCGGGAAAGATTTCACCATCGACAGCCTCATGGCCGACGGCTACAAGGCCGTTTATCTGGCCATTGGCGCCCACAGCAGCCTGAAGCTCAACATTCCAGGCGAAGACGCCGAGGGCGTCATGACGGGCGTCGAGTTTCTGCGAAAGTCCAACCTGGGTGAGATCAAGAAGATAAACGGCCGGGTGGTGATCGTCGGCGGCGGCGACGTGGCCATCGATGCAGCCCGATCGGCTCTGCGCCTGGGAGCGGACCAGGTGAGCATCTTCTACCGAAGGTCCGCCACCGAGATGCCCGCTCGCGAGACCGAAGTGGCCGACGCCCTGGCTGAAGGCATCGAGATCCAATTTCTCACGGCACCCCAGCAGATCCTCACCAAAGACCAGAAGGTCATCGGACTCCAGTGCGTCAGGATGGAGCTGGGAGCTCCGGATTCCTCGGGACGGCGTCGTCCGGTGCCGGTTCCCGGAAGCGAGTTCGCCATCGAGGCCGAATGGATCATCCCGGCCATCGGCCAGACTCCCGAGTCCCTGTTCCTGGCGGACAAAGAAGGCATCAACGTCACCCGGTGGGGCACCATCGAAGCCGACGAGATCACCTTTGCCACGAGCCTTGAAGGGGTTTTCGCGGGCGGCGACGCGCAGACGGGGCCCTGGGTGGCCATCGGAGCCGTGGCGGCGGGCCGCGAGGCGGCGGTTTCCATCGGTCGCTTTCTGCGGGGGGAGGATCTCCGGGAGGGCCGCAAGGGCATGGAGCTTCCCCAGGACAACTTCACCGCCATCCCCAAGAATATCGAGCGGCAGCCGAGGGCTCACCAGGCCACGGTGGGTATGGATTTGCGCAAGAAAAGCTTCGCCGAGGTGGAGCTCGGGCTCACCGAGGAGCAGGCTCAAGCTGAAGCCAGCAAATGCCTCAACTGCATGGCCTGCTGCGAATGTCTCCAATGCGTCGCGGCCTGCAAGGCCAACGCCGTCGATCATTCCATGCAGGAAGAGGTTGTGACGCTGGATGTGGGCGCGGTCATCGCCTCCCCCGGATTTCGACCTTTCGATCCTTCGCAATATGACACCTACGCCTACGCGTCGCTTCCCAACGTGGTGACGAGCCTCGAGTTCGAGCGGATCCTCAGCGCGGGCGGCCCCTTCCAGGGTCATCTCGTCCGGCCTTCGGACCACAAGGAGCCCAAGAAAATCGCCTGGCTCCAGTGCGTGGGATCCCGCGAGATCAACCAGTGCGACAACGGGTACTGCTCGGGCGTCTGCTGCATGTACGCCATCAAGGAAGCGGTCATCGCCAAAGAGCACTCCAAGGACGGGCTGGACGCCGCCATTTTCTTCATGGACATGCGGACCTACGGGAAAGAATTCGAGCAGTATTACACCCGGGCCCAGGAGAGCGGAGTCCGTTTCGTGAGGTCGAGGATCCACAGCGTGGAGCCTGTGCCCGGCTCGGATGACTTGAGTCTCACCTACGTAACGGATAGCGGCGAAATGGCCACCGAGGAGTTTGGCATGGTGGTGCTCTCGGTGGGCCTCGAGTCCTCGGATGAGGTGGAGAAGCTGGCCGGCACGCTTGGCGTCGACCTCGACAAGTACCGCTTCGCGGAAACCAGCAGCTTCAACCCGGTGGCGACGACGAACCCCGGCGTGTACGTCTGCGGCGTGCTTCAGGGCCCCAAGGACATTCCGCTCTCCGTCATGGAGGCATCGGCCGCCGCGGGTGCCGCCGCGTGCGATCTGGCTTCAGCTCGAGACACCCTGGTCCGGGAAAAGACCTTCCCCGATGAGCGTGATGTGTCGGCCGAACCGCCCCGGATCGGCGTTTTCGTCTGCAACTGCGGCATCAACATTTCCAGCACCGTGCGCGTCCCGGAGGTGGTGGAGTACGCCAGAACCCTGCCCAACGTGACCTACGTTCAGGAGAACCTCTTCTCCTGCTCCCAGGATGCCCAGGACCGCCTGGTCCAGGTCATCAAGGAGCAGGAGCTCAACCGCGTGGTCGTGGCCGCCTGCTCACCCAGGACTCACGAGCCGCTTTTTCAGGAAACGCTCCGCAACAGTGCCCTGAACAAGTATCTGTACGAGCAGGCCAACATCCGCGACCAGTGCTCGTGGGTGCATGCTGCCGATCCCGACGCCGCCACCGAAAAGGCCAAGGACCTGGTGCGCATGGCAGTCGCCCGGGCGGCGCTCATCGAGCCCCTCACCATGCCTTCGGTTCCCGTGAATCCTACGGCTCTCGTGATCGGAGGCGGAGTGGCCGGCATGGTGAGCGCTCTGACGCTCGCCAAGCAGGGATTCAAAGCTCACATCATCGAGCAGCAGAATCGCCTCGGAGGACACGCCCTCAAGCTGCACAGGACCTGGCGCGGGGAGAGCATTTCGGATTACTTGCTGGGCCTCGTCGAGGAAGTGAACCAGCACCCCAACGTGGTGCTGCACCTCAACGCCCGGGTGAGCACAACTTCAGGGTACGTCGGGAATTTCAAGACCCTGGTCATCCAGGACGGCGGGGGCGGATCGCAGGAGATCGAGCACGGGGTCACGATCCTGGCCACGGGTGCTCACTCCATCCGGCCCGAGGAGTATCTGTACGGCAAGAACCCGCGGGTCTTCCGCTGGCACGAGCTGGATGAAGCGTGGGAGAGCGACACGGTCCGCAATGCCAGGTCGGCGGTCTTCGTCCAGTGCGTCGGATCCCGGGAGCCTCAGCGGCCTCACTGCAGCAAGATCTGCTGCACGTTTTCGGTCCAGAAGGCCGTGGAGCTCAAGCAGCGCAACCCGGAAACGGAAGTGTACATCCTGTACCGCGACATCCGGACTTATGGAGAGCGGGAGGATCTTTACCGGGAGGCCAGGCGCCTCGGCGTCATCTTCATCCGGTACGACCTGGACCACAAGCCGGTGGTGAAGGAAGCGGACGGCGGTGCGCTGGAGGTCAGCGTCATCGACCATGTGCTCCAGAGGCCCATCACCATCCGCCCGGATTTCATCACCCTGGCCAGCGCCATCGAAACGCGGGATGTGGACGAGCTGGCCCAGCTCTTCAAGGTGCCTCTGAGCCAGGACCGTTTCTTCCTGGAAGTCCACATGAAGCTCCGGCCGGTGGACTTCGCCTCCGACGGCGTTTACCTGGCCGGTCTGGCTCATTACCCCAAGCCCATCGACGAGAGCATCGCCCAGGCTCAGGCCGCTGCCGCGCGGGCCGCGACGGTTCTCTCCCAGAAGAGCATCCACGTCGAAGGCGTGGTCTCCCAGGTGGACGCCTCGCTCTGCCGCGGCTGCGGCAAATGTGTCGAGGCCTGCCCGTATGGAGCGCCACAGCTGGTGGAAGTGGCTGACGATATTTACATTTCTCAGATCCAGGAGGCCCTTTGCAAGGGCTGCGGCGCGTGCGCCGTGGCCTGTCCCACCGGCGCTGCCGACATCCGGCATTTCAACGATGCTGAAGTGCTCACCATGGTGGAAGCGGCGCTGTGCAAATGAGACGATCCTGCGGAGATCGAACCGGGATCGCCTCTCTCATAAAGGATGAGTGGACATGAGTGCGGAATTCGAGCCGAGAATCATTGCCTTTTGCTGCAACTGGTGCGCCTACGCCGGGGCCGACCTGGCCGGTGTCCGCCGCCTCCAGTATCCCCCCAACATCCGGGTCATCCGAGTCATGTGCTCGGGCCGCGTGTCGCCGGATTTCATCCTGAAATCCTTCCAGCTGGGAGCCGACGGCGTCCTGGTGAGCGGCTGACACCTCGGCGACTGCCATTACCTGGATGGTAATGAAAAAGCTCAACGCATCGTTGCCCTCACCCATGAGCTCATGGGGCTCATGGGAATGGATACCGAACGGTTGGCCCTGGAGTTTGTGTCTTCGGCCGAGGGAGCCCGGTTCGCCAGAATCGTGACCGATTTCACCCAGACGATCAAATCCCTCGGGAAGTCTCCATTGGGGGTGGCTGCATGAATATCGAACAAGCTGTCAAAGCGTATCAGACCTATGCCTGTTTGGACTGCGGGGTGTGCACCGCAAGCTGCCCCATCTCGCGGGTGATGCCCAGTTTCTCACCGCGCCTCATCGTGGAAAAGGCCCTCCTGGAGCTCGGGGACGAGCTGCTCCAGGACCGTGACCTGTGGTCGTGCCTGACCTGCAGTCGCTGCTTCGAGCGGTGCCCGACCGAGATCAACTTCCCCGAGTTCATGCGGGTGCTGCGCGAGCAGGCGACCGAGCGGGGGATTGCCCCCGTTCTGTCTCACCATGGGATGCTCCAGTCCGTCATGGAATTCCAGACCATGGGGATTCACCAGAAGAAGACGGGGTGGGCGAAGGAAGCCGGAAACATCGCCGAGACGGGAGACACCTTCTTCTTTGTGGGCTGCATGCCTTACTTCGACGTGATTTTCCGCGACATGGGCGTCGACAGCCTCACCACCAGCCGCACCGTAATCAAGATCCTGAACGCGGGGGGCATCACGCCCGTCGTGTCCGACGAGGAGTGCTGCTGCGGCCACGACATGCTCTGGAACGGCCGTTTCGACATGTTCAAGAAGCTGGCAGAGCAGAATATGGCAACGATTCGCAAATCCGGGGCCAGGCGAGTTGTCTTCAGCTGCCCGGAGGGATACTATACTTTCAAGCACCACTACCCCGAAGCTGTCGGCGAGCTGGGGTTCGAAGTGGTGCATTTTTATGATTTCGTCCAGCAGATGCTGGCCGACGGCACGCTGAAGCTGAGGAACGGCGACGGGACCTACACTTACCACGATCCCTGCCGCCTGGGACGCATGGCCCACATCTACGACGGTCCCCGGGCGATCCTGAAGAGCATTCAGGACAGCCGGTTCGTCGAAATGGAGCGCAACCGGGAAAACGCGGTCTGCTGTGGAACCAGCGGCTGGGCCAACTGCTCGACGTGCTCCAAGCAGATTCAGGTGGAGCGGCTGAAGGAAGCCAAGGCCACGGGTGCGGACACGCTGGTGACGGCCTGTCCCAAGTGCAAGATCCATCTGACCTGCGCCCTGAACAATCTCGATCTCGATCTGCAGATCAAGGACCTCAGTGTCCTCGTCGCCGAAAACATGGAATCCTAAACCCGAAAGAGGTGTGTTGTGAGCAACGACGTTTTGGTCATCGGTGGAGGGATCGCCGGCATACAGGCCGCCCTGGATTTGGCCGAGATGGGAATCCAGGTGCACATGGTGGAGAGGCTCCCCAGCATCGGCGGAAAAATGGCCCAGCTGGACAAGACCTTCCCCACCAACGACTGCGCCATCTGAATTCTCTCGCCCAAGCTGCTGGATGTCGGTCGACATCCCCGCATCAATCTCCTGGCTTACAGCGAGATTCAGGAAGTGAGTGGCGAGGTCGGCGCCTTCAAGGTGAAGGTGCTGAAGAAAGCCCGCTACGTGAACCAGGACCTGTGCACAGGCTGCGGTTCCTGCGCGGAGAAGTGCCCGAGTGTGGTGGTGGACGCATACAACGAGGGGTTGGGTCAGCGCAAGGCCATCTACAAGTATTTCCCCCAGGGCATCCCCTCGGTTTTCACCATCGATGCCCCCAACTGCCGCCAGCTGGGCCAGGGCAAGAAATGCGGCGTCTGCGCCAAAGTCTGCCAGGCCAAGGCGATCGATTACGAGCAGAAGGACCAGGAAGTCGAACTGGAAGCGGGTGCCATCGTCCTGGCCACCGGCTACGAGGTCTTCGACCCTTCGGTGATCCCCGAGTACGGCTACGACCGCATCGCCAACGTGGTGACGGCCATGGAGTTCGAGCGGTTGCTGAGCGCCAGCGGCCCCACGACCGGCCACCTGGATCGCCCGAGCGACATCGCCATGGAGCGTGAGCTCGAGGAGCTCGAAAAGGAGCACAAGAAGGTCAACCGGCAGGTGAAGCAGTTCGAGGAGAAATGCGGCAAGACGTCGCAGGAGGCTTCGGACATGCTCAAGGCCTGCGCCGTCCTGGAGGGCATCGACCTCCAGGCCTGGGTGGACACGGCGGCCAAGGCCGAGGAGCTGGAAAAGCGCATGGCCGACCTCAAGCAGGAGGTGGCCTCTTTTAAGACGGCCAAGAAGATCGCCTTCATCCAGTGCGTGGGATCCAGGGACTTCCGCTTCAACCGGTTCTGCTCGTCCTACTGCTGCATGCATTCCGTCAAGGAGGCCATGATCGCCAACGAGCACGACTCCGAAGTCCGCTCTTCCATCTTCTGCATGGATCTGCGGGCGGTGGGCCGCAACTTCGAGGAGTACAAGGTCCGCGGCGGCAAGCAGTCCAATATCGAATACATCCGGGGGCGTGTGGCGGAAATCACCGAAGATGACGCCCACAATCCCGTGGTCTGGTATGAGTCCACCACGACCCGCCAGGTGGTGCACGATGTCTTCGACATGGTGGTCCTGGCCACGGCCTGCATCCCGTCGGAAGGCGCCCCCAGGCTGGCGCAGCTCACCGGCGCTGAGCTGGACCAGAACGGCTTTTTCAAGACCCATCCCTTCTCCCCGTTGAACACGACGCGGCCCGGCATCTTTGTGTGCGGATGCGCCCAGGGGCCCATGGACATTCCCGAGTCGGTGGCCCAGGCCAGCAGTGCAGCTGCTCGCGCTGCAGAAACCGTCTCAGTGCGCAAAGCGGCCGGTTGATCGGAATAGCCGGCCGGCCGGCTATGAGGTGCTAAAGTGGCAGATGAATTAAGAATCGGCGTTTTTGTGTGCGATTGCGGCAGCAACATCGCGGGATATCTCAACGTGAAGGAGTTGGCGGAATACTCCAAGACGCTGCCCAACGTGGTTTTCGTGCGGGAGAATCTCTACACCTGCTCGGAGACCGGCATCAATGAAATCAAGGTGGCCATCAAGGAGCAGAACCTCAACCGCGTGGTGGTGGCTTCCTGCACCCCTCGGACCCATGAGCCCCTGTTCCGTGGGACCTGCGCCGAGGCGGATCTCAATCCGTATCTCTTCGAGATGGTGAATATTCGGGACCAGTGTTCCTGGGTGCACATGCAGGAGCGCGAAGACGGCACCAACAAGGCCAAGGACCTCATCCGCATGGGAGTGGCCAAGGCGGCTCTCCTCGAGCCCCAGCAGGACATCGAGTCCGAGGTGGATCAACACGCCATGGTCCTTGGAGGCGGCATCAGCGGCATGACGGCCGCCATGGCTTTGGCCAACCGGGGCTATGAAGTCGCTCTGGTGGAGAAGGCCCCCGAGCTCGGAGGACTGTTGCTCAAGCTCGACAAGCTGGCACCGGCCAACGTCGACGGTGCCGAGCTGGCCAGGCAGCAGGCGGACCTCGTTCGCAGCAACCCCAACATCAAGGTCTACACCTCCGCCAACCTGGAAGAGGTGCAGGGGTATATCGGCCACTTCAAGGTGAGGGTCACCGCCAACGGGGTGCAGGAGGAGTTCCCCTGCGGCGTCATCATCGTGGCCACGGGGGCCGATGTGCTCAAACCCGTGGGGCTGTTCGGCTACGACGGGGAGAAGGTCATCAACCAGCTGGAGCTGGAGGAGCACTTCCGCTCCAACAGCTTCAATGCGAAGCACGTGGTCATGATCCAGTGCGCCGGGGCGCGCATCGAGGAGCGCAAGTACTGTTCGCGCATCTGCTGCATGGTGGCCATCAAGAACGCGATCGAGATCAAGGAGCGCAGCCCCGGGACCAGCGTTCACATTCTTTATCGGGACATCCAGGCCTACGGTGTCGAGAATGAAATCCTCTTCCAGCGGGCCAAGGAGCTCGGCGTTCTCTTCATCAAATATGACCTGGCCAGGCCGCCCGCGGTGGAAGCCGACAAGGTCGTGGTGTATCACGAGCTCCTCGGGCGCGAACTGAATTTGCCGAAGGACCTGGTAGTGCTCTCGACGCCGCTGGTGGCCGCCGAGGACAATGAGAAGATCTCCAAGATGCTTCGGGTGTCGATCGATGCCAACAAGTTTTTCCTTGAGGGCCACGTCAAGCTGAAGCCGCTGGATTTTGCAACGGACGGCATCTACCTCTGCGGAAACGCCCACTATCCGGCAACGATTCGGGAGGCCGTGTCCCAGGGCCTGGGCGCTGCCTCGAGGGCATCCATCCCTCTGGCCAAGGGGGTGATGACCGTGGAGCCCATCGTGTCCACGCTGGTGGATGAGGACGCCTGCCGTGGCTGCGGTTTGTGCGTGGCGCTGTGTCCATATGGGGCTCTCGAGATCGTGCGCACCGAAAAGGGCCGCAAGGTCCAGGTGATCCCCGTGGCATGCAAGGGGTGCGGCGTCTGTGCGGCGACGTGCTACCAGCATGCGCTGTCGATCAACTCCTACACGGACGATCAGATCGGCCAGCAGATCAGCGCGTTCTTGAACGCGTAGCGTTTTTGAAAAGAATATTCACCGCAGAGTCGCAGAGGTCGCAGAGTAAAGAATGTTAGATTTATTGATTTCCTCAGCGTTCTCTGCGCCTCTGCGGTGAGAAATGGTTGTTCAGGACGAGCCGGTGCGATTCCGGTCCAGGTGGCGGGTTGGAAGTTTCTCATGAGTTGGGGGAAGGAGAGGATCGATGGCTGATTATACTCCCAAAATCCTGGTGCTCTGCTGCACCTGGTGAGGTTACGCAGCTGCTGACTTCGCTGGAGTTTCCAGGATGCAATATACGGCGGATGTGCGCATCATCCGCATCATGTGTACGGGCCGAGTGGACCCGACCATGGTCGCAGAAGCCTTCATCCAGGGGGCGGACGGGATCATGGTGGTGGGCTGCCATTTCGGAGACTGCCATTACATCACCGGGAACTATCAGGCCAGGGTCAAGGTGGGCTTGGCCACGCGCGTTCTCGATTATGTCGGATTGAATCCTCAACGGATTGCGTTCAAACAGTGCTCGGGCGCCGAGGGCGAGCGATTCGTGAGCCTGGTTACCGCATTCCACCAGTCCATCGAGGAGATGGGTCCCCTGGGGTCCGCGGACCGGATCCCCTTCCCTGCGCTCCGCGACAAGCTCTCCATCGCCAAGACCGCTTTGGCCAAGGAGAAGCTGCGTTGGGTGGTGGGTAAGTTCACCGAGTTCACTTCGACGGGCAACAAGTACGGCGAGATCTTCACCGAGCATGAAATGTGGCGCACTCTCGATACCATTGTCATGGACGAAGTGGCGACTTTCGAGATACTCGACCAGCTGCAGAAAGGGCCGGCGGCAGCCAGAACGCTTTCGGAGCGCCTCCAGGTGCCGGCTCCCCACGTGGTCAGGTATCTGCTGGCCCTTCAGCGTCGGGGCATCGTGAGTCCGGCGGGCATCGAAGGAAATTCGCCCATGTACCGTATTGCGGACCAGGCGGAGCCGCTGGCCATGGCGGTCGGGGCATAAACCGGCTTACCGTGGCAGGGTCGAGGACTCATCTTCTTCCGTGATCATTCCACGGAGGCGGGCTCCCATATTTCGAGTTGGAGGATTCAAAGGTGTCGGATAAGCGAGTGGTAGTCTTTGGGGGCGATTCGGCGGGCATAGCCGCCGCCCTGCAGCAGGCGGAAGCAGGCCGGCAGGTGGTCCTGGTGGAATCTGCGCCGAGTCTTGGAGGGGGTCGCATCTCCCAGACGCGTCTCATGACCGATGGGACCGCGTTTGTGGACCCGAACCTTCAGGCGCTCAAGCAGCATGCCAACGTGCGGATCATCACCAACGCCCGGGTCGAGCGAAGTCAAGCGGAAAATGGGACCTACCGGTTTTCCGTCCGGCAGCTCACGCCGCGCGTGGACCCTGAGAAATGCAACGACTGCAAGGCCTGTATCAAGGTCTGCCCCATCCACATGTACGACGATTTCAACGAGGGCATCGGCTTCCGGACAGCCATCGACTACTTCAATCCGGAGACGGGGGTCTACAACATCTTCAAGGAAGACATGCCCATCTGCCAGGCCACCTGCCCCGCGAACCTGGACATCCGGTCCTACGTGGGTTTGGTTGCCGACGGCAAATATGCCGAGTCGCTGGCCAAGATCCGCGAAAGCCTGCCGTTTGCCCTTTCCATCGGGCGGGTCTGCCCGCATCCTTGCGAAACGGCCTGCAACCGTGGCTATGTGGACGAGCCCATCTCCATTTGCACCCTGAAGCGGTTCGTGGCCGACTGGGAGCTGTATCACGACGTGAAGGCGCCCGTCGACGTTCCCGACGAGTTTCATAAGGAGAAAGTGGCCATCATCGGTGCGGGTCCTGCGGGTCTGACCTGTGGGTACTACCTGGCCAAAGCCGGCTATCGCTCGGTCTGCTTCGAAGCTTTGCCCGAGCCCGGCGGTATGTTCCGCGTGGGAATCCCCGAATACCGGCTCCCCACCCCGACCCTCATGCACGAAATCAACTGGATCCTGGCCCACGGTGTGGAGCTCCGCTGCAACGTCCGCATTGGCAAGGATGTCAGTTTCGAGGACCTGCAGCGCGACTACGACGCCATATTCATCGGTATCGGCGCCCACACGGGCATGAAGCTCGGCATCAAGGGCGAGGACATGGAAGGCGTGGTCGACGGGGTCGACTTTCTCCGCGAGGTCAACCTGGGCAAGAAATGGCCGGCCAAAGGGAAGGTCATCGTCCTGGGCGGCGGCAACGTGGCCATGGATGCTGCGCGCGTGAGCTGGCGCGAGGGCTTCGACGAAGTCCACGTGCTCTATCGCCGGACCAAGAAGGAAATGCCCGCCAGCCCCTGGGAGATCGATGCAGCCGAACACGAGGGAGTCAAGTTCCAATACCTGGTGGCCCCTGTGGAAGTCGTCGGGGACAATGGGAAATTGACGGGCCTCAAGTGCTTGCGCATGCAGCTGGGTGAGCCCGACGCCAGCGGCCGACGCCGCCCCGTGCCCGTCGAAGGCTCGGAGTTCGTCATCGAGGCCGAAACCCTCATTCCCGCCATCGGGCAGCGGCCCGTGCTGGATTGCATTCCCGAGGGCGGCGGGGGGCTGGACATCACCCGATGGAACACCTTTGCCGTAGACCAGAAGAACTTCATGACCAATGTCCCCGGCGTCTTCTCGGCCGGCGACGTGGAAACAGGCCCGGACATCGCCATCCGTGCCTGCGCCGGAGCCAGAAAGGCGGCGGCCGGCATCGTCAAGTACCTGGAGGCCAAACGCAACAAGTCGTAAGCCAAGGAGCCAGAGCCTCCTGGCCCGTCATAAGGCTGTATTCTCCCTCGAGGGGTGTGTGGGGGGGGGTGGCAGACGGAGCGCATAAGGCACACCCGCTGCCCCCCTAAAGGGGGAAAAGAAGTTTTCGCCGATCTGGAGAGGATCCCCCATGATGTACGAAAAGAAGGGCCGCTATATCGTCGAGTTCCAGGATTTCCCGACGGCTCGACAGCATCAGATTGAAATCGACCTGGAAGAACGTCGCAAAAGCTACAAGGAAGTGGAGCTCGGATTCAACGAGGAGCGGGCGCTTCAGGAAGCGAAGCGCTGCCTCAGCTGCCGGCGCTGCCTGGGATGCGCCCTTTGCTGGGCCGAGTGCAAGCCCGAGGCCATCATCTTCGAGATGGAAGACCAGTTCTTTGAGGTGGAAGCCGACAGCGTCATCATCTCTCCCGGCGTGGAACGCCCCATCGATCGCGTGGACAAAAGATTCGGGCTCGGAAAGCACCTGAACGTGGTGACGGACCTGCAGTTCGAGCGCATGCTGAGCGATTCGGGTCCCAGCGGGGGATTGATCATCCGCCCCTTCGACGGCGACATCCCGAGCAGCATCGCCTTCGTCCAGAGCTACGGCGCCGCGGCTCCCCAGATGCACCAGGCGGCTCTCACCTTTGCCGTGAACGAGGCCATCCTGACCCGAGCCAAGCTGCCCCAGGCCGAGATCGCCCTTTACGCCACAGCGACTGAAGCATTTACAGCAGCCAACGGAGCAGAATTGCAGAAGCTCGACCGCATCTCCCTGCAGGAAATCGCCGTCGGCGAGGTGACGGAATCCGAGGACCACGGCATCACCCTGACGCTGGGCTCCAATGGAAGCGGCGAGAAGAAGAGCTTCGACCTCGTCGTGCTCATCACCCAGCCCCAGGTGGCCAAGGAAGTGAAGACATTGAGCAGGGCATTGGGGCTCGACGTGGCCTACGCCAGTTTCATCACAGACCCGGGATCCGGTATCATCGCCACCGACAAGGAAACCGTGAAGTTGACGGCGCAGGTTTAGGTTCCGTCTTCGTTCATCACTATTCAGGCGCCATTGCTTGCGGCCGGGCTTCCACCCGGCCGTTTTTTTTCACCACGTTACTTGGAAGGTCGTTTCCGCACTCTGCCTGCTCTTCCTGGATCCGAGCCCCATAGAACTGCGGCAGATCAGTCACTCATTTCCCCCTGGGGCGTCAATGCGACCAGCATCTGCCTGAAGACAGGCTTCAGGACTCCGCACGAGGAGGCGGCTCCAGATCCGCGATCTCCTCGTCAACCCACGCGGCCATGAGCGTGTGAGCCACAGCGAGAACCACCGGCCCCACGAAGATGCCTATGAGCCCGAACGCGATCAGGCCACCCACGACACCCACAAAGATGAGCAGCAGGGGGAGATTGGCCCCTCTTTTGATCAGGACAGGGCGCAGGAAGTTGTCCATCGTGCCAGCCACCAGGGCCCAGAAAAGCAGAAAGGTTCCCCATCCCGTGCCGCTGCTCCAGTAAGTCCAGGCCACAGCACCCAGCAGCACCGGGCCCGCGCCGATCTGGGCGATGGCCAGCATGAACATGACGGCCGTGAGAACCGCGGCAAAGGGCACTCCGACGATGGCCAAACCCAGGCCGGCCAGCAGCGACTGAGCCAGGGCCGTCACCACCACACCCAGAGCGACACCCCGAACGGCCTGCCCAGCCAGCAGGACCGCATTCTCCCCGCGTTCTCCAGTGAGACGGCGTCCGAAACGCTTCACCCAGGAGGCGGCGCGATTCCCTTCGGCGTAGAGCAGTGCCGAGAACACCACGGTGAGCAAAAACTGCAGCAACAGGAAGCCGAAGCTGCCAACTTTCGATATGAACCACCCGATGGCGTTGCCGCCGTAGGGGGCGAGGTTCTTCAACAATTCGTGGATTCTCTCCACGGCGACCTTCTCCCAGGCCACGACAAGGTTGGAGCCGATCACGGGTACCTTGCCCAGCCAGGCGGGCGGAGGAGGAACCTCGAGCTCGGACAGGGACCTCACCCAACCGATCATCTGATCCGCGTTGGAGACGATGGCGCCGATGGCGAACCAGAGCGGGACCACCAGGACACACAAGAGAAGCACGGTCATTACCGCCACGGCCAGGGACCGCCTCCCCCAAAGACGGTTCTGGATACTGATCATCAGCGGCCAGGTCGCCGTCACGATCATCACCGCCCAAATGGCGGCCCCCAGGAACGGCTTGAGGATCCAGATCGATGTCCCGATGAGCGCTCCCATGAAGAGCAAGGAGAGAAACACCCGCGGGATGTCGCGTGAGGACTCAGGGACTGCTGTCATGCGAAATCCTCTCAGATCGTTTGCAGAAAGCACCGCAATGGTGACCTGGCGTCGCTCTCAAGAAAGCTGGAGGCCAGCTTGCTCGGTGGTTTCTGGCCCGCATTGGGTTGAGACAAACCGTCAACAAAGAGCATCGAACCTGCGCGACGAGAAAGGCTTCAGACCTACTCGACGCCCTGCATCCGGGTGGTTTTGTCGTTTTTCCAGAAATAGTAGACTTCCCCCGACCTCTCGTTGACGCTCCTGTGAACACATCCGAAGTGACCGAGAAGGGCCGGGTTGGGCTCTTTCACCACCCTGCAGTAGACGTTGGGGGTGCCCTCCAGATCCGAGAGCTTGATCTCGGCGCCTGAAGCAACTGCTGCAGCACACATGAGCAAAAGGCCCAGAAGAGTGATCGCGACCTTTCTCATCCCTATTCTCCTTCCACCCTGAGGAGTTGATCTGCACGGCCTCATTCCTGGCCCTCGCATTCTTGCCAATAGTCCAAGGACTATACCACTGCCGGCCTTCCCATGCGCCGGAAATTCACCACTCCTTCCATCGCTGGTGCTTCCTTCCAATGTCCCCATAGAAAAGGACTGTCCCCCATCATAGAGGATTGCGCTCAAGGAATTATGATGGCATTCTTTTCACTATCAAGGACTTATGGCGCTAGAATGGCGTGACCTGACGGTTTCGTGGATCATTCGGGCCTGCCCATGCACGGCGGAAGCGATTGGTCCGATCATTCAGTCCCTCAGCCGCGAGAGAATCATGAGCTCACTCCATCTTTGCCGTCCCAGAATCTTGACTGGTGCTTTCCTCCTGACTTTGGTGATTGTCGCCTATGGCTGCGCCAGCCCCGTGGGCGTCCGTCGCATGGACCCGAGGGAGGTGCAGCTTGCGCTGACGGCCAACGTGCTTTCCAGCGAAACCCTCAGCGCACCGACCCTGCAGATCCTCAATCGCGCAGGGCTGAAGGAGCGTTTTCAGACAGATCCCGAGGAGGTGATATCCACATTGCACCGCGGCCTCCCCACCGCGAGGGAGTCAGACCGGCTCTTCGCCCTGGCCGAGCTTTCCTTTGCCCACGCGTCCCGGAATGGTCTCCGAAAATACTACCTGGCCTCGGCACTCTATGCATACGCCTTCCTGTTTCCCACGGACGAGGAAGCTACCCCCGGCAGGACCGACCCGCGCATTCGCGTGGCCCTGGACCTTTACAACCGTGGGCTTGCCGAGGCCTTCCCCAGTGAGGATAACAGAAGAGTTGTGATCGAAGAGGGGACCTACGAGCTGCCCTTCGGTCAAATCACCGTCACGACCAACCCGGAGGACTTTCTCTACGGGAATTACCGACTGGTCGAATTTGTCCAGGCCGCCGAGCTGGACGTGCGAGGACTCCGCAACCGCTACCGGTGGCCGGGGATCGGGGCGCCATTGGCCGCCTCACTCCAGGAGGACACATCGAGAATTGCCCCCGCCTATTTCAAGGTGCCCCCCGATACCAAGGTGCCCGTGACAGCATTCCTGCGGCCCGAGAATCTCGACGAGATCCTGAAAAGCGGGCAGCTGCGCGGGCGTATCGAGCTCCTCACCACGGGTGAAGCCACCTCCGTTTCCATCGGCGGCCAAACGGTCCCCCTGGAGTATGAGCTGAGCTCGGCCATGGCCTATACGCTGGAGGGCTCCCAGGCACAACGCCTCGAGCTCAAGGGGCTCTTCTCCGGCGATTTCAGGGTCTTCAAGGCAGGGGCGCGCTTCGAGGACGGCATCTTCTTCATGGAGCCTTATCGCCCCGGGTGCGTCCCCGTGGTGCTGGTGCACGGGACCGCCTCCAGCCCGGTCCGCTGGGCGCAGATGCTCAATGAGCTGCAGAACGACCCAAAGCTGTGGGGGCGCTACCAGTTTTGGATCTTCACCTACAACACCGGGAATCCCATCCTTTACTCGGCAGGCATCCTGGCCGAAGGACTCAGGAACGTCGTGGCGGAGCTGGATCCCGGGGGAAGAGACCCCGCGCTCCGCAGGATGGTGGTCATCGGCCACAGCCAGGGGGGGCTTCTGGCCAGGCTCACCGCCGTTCACAGCGGATCGCGCTTCTGGGACTCCGGTTTTTCGAAACCCATCGAACAGCTCGAGGTATCTCCCGAGACGAGGAAGATCCTCCGGCGCACGATGTATTATGAGCCGATTCCCTCGGTGCGGCGCCTGGTTTTCATCGCGACGCCGCATCATGGAAGCTTCATCGCCGGGAAATGGATTGGCAAATGGATCGGGAGGCTCATCTCGCTGCCGTTCACATTGCTGCTTCCCTTGCAGGAGGTGATCGCCGCGGATTCCAAAGCCATGGGCATGCGGTCCATCAAGGATGTGCCGCGAAGCACCGACAATATGGATCCCAAGAGCCCATTCATCCGGACGCTGGCATCGATTCCTCTCGCTGACGGGGTCACCGCTCACTCCATCATCGCGGTCAAGAACCCCGACGCTCCGAAAGAGGAATGGACCGATGGGGTCGTGGACTACAGCAGCGCTCACATCGACTGGGCGGCATCGGAGCTCGTCGTCCACTCCAGCCATTCCACCCAGGCGGAACCGGAGACTATCGAAGAGGTGCGGCGCATTTTGATCGAGCACATGGGCTCAGAAGGGTCCCAAGAAACACAGTAGCCACCAGGGAGGGAAGGACTGCCAAGAGGACTGTTTCCTTTGGTGCCTGAGAGCGAGGGGCTTTCAAGACTGGAGTCAGCCCGTTGTTCAGCGGGGCGGCGGCGTGAGGGGAAGCTTTGGCATATGCATCAAACAGAAAGGCAAACATGAACCTTCAGAGAGGAGTTGAGACATGAAAAATCCTGGTGCTCGGTTGTTGCTGTGGATGGTGACTGCAAGCCTGATCTGGTGCTCCGGCGCTTCGGCCGCCGAAGAGGCCGGGAAGGAAAATTCCGCGAAGCCCACCGTGATCATGGAAACCTCGGAAGGCAAGATCCGTGTCGAGCTCTTTGCGGACAAAGCCCCCGTCACGGTGAAGAACTTCTTGCAGTACGTGGATGAAGGTTTCTACAACGGCACCATCTTTCACCGCGTCATCGAAGGGTTCATGATCCAGGGCGGCGGTTTCACGCCGGATATGCAGCAGAAGACCACCCGTCCGCCCATCAAGAATGAGGCTTCCGCTGAGCTCAAGAACGAGCTGGGTACTCTCGCCATGGCCCGGACCGCAGTTGTCGACAGCGCGACCGCTCAGTTTTTCATCAATGTTCAGAACAACGCCAACCTGGACCACCGGGACGAAACGCCGCGCGGTTTCGGATACGCGGTGTTCGGAAAGGTTGTGGAGGGAATGGACGTGGTGGACAAGATCAAAAAGGTCCCCACCACGACGTCGGGCATGCACCAGAACGTTCCCAAGACACCGGTGGTGATCCAGCAGGTCAAAAGGGGCGAGTAGCCCACTGCCGCTGAAGAGCTCAATCCAGTCCGGGGCGGCACTTCGCTGGCCCCGGGCTGCTTATTTTCAAGCGCTCGGATGTGTGAGCTCCCCGCCAAACCCACACAGCAAAACAGCTCCTGCAGACTTTTTCACTTCAAAGCCTCAAGAAATTCCCTCCCTCTTCCGACTTAATGCCTGAGTGATTCCGGGCCGGATCACTCTCAGCACCCCGACGCCATCCCAATGGCGATGAAGGTTTGAACCCACAATCCGAATGACCGGTGCCTCCATGCTGTTGAAGCCATTCCAAACCTCCGAGAGCTTTTACGTCTACTCCGCCTGGAACAATGGAATCGCCAAGGTCTCCGAGCATGTACACCAGTATTTCTCACAAGCCGCAGAGCGCTCCTCCGGCAACGGCTCTTCCCAGGCCGAATGGCGCAAGGCGGCTGTGGAACTGGGATTGATGCCCGAGCAGGACATATCCCTCTCGGTGTTCCCGCGGCCCATGGTCCGGAACGGCATCCAGGAGCTGCAGCGATCCGGGCCAAACGTCTTCGTCCTCACCGTCACGGAACAGTGCAACTTCCGATGCACCTACTGCACCTATTCCGGAGGATATGAGCACTCGCGCAGCCATTCCAGCAAGTCCATGCCTCTCGAAACCGCCCTGAAAGCCGTGGACTGGTACGGTTCCTTCGATCGGGATGACTATCACATCGGGTTCTACGGAGGTGAACCGCTGCTTCATTTCGATCTCATCACCCGCACCATCGCGCATGCTCAAAACACCCTCGGGCACACCGGGAAACTGACCTTTGGTCTCACGACCAACGGATCCCTGCTCACCGATCGCGTCGTGGATTTCCTGGCTGCCCATCGATTCGAGACGCACATCAGCATCGACGGCCCGGCCGAAGTCCATGATCGATACCGTGTGGACGTTCGGGGCCGCAAGACTTTCGACCTCGTCTGGAAAAACATCTGCAGTCTGCAAAGCCGCCATCCGAAGTATTTCGCTGAATCGGTCGGATTCACCATGACCGTTGTCCCGGCGGACCCGTTGGTTGCCATCGACTCCTTCATCCGGGAAAACGGGCGCATCTTCGAAGGAAAGATCCCGAAAGTCTCGCCTCTCAGCGAGGAGGATCCCGGGATCTACGAACACCTGGGCGTCGATGCCGACCATCGGACCATCGATTTCAGTCCGGCAGCTCAAAGGTTCCTGGAGACGAGCCGGGCCGGGCGCATTCCGGACGGCTTCAGCCGGGGGTGCATGGAAGCGGCCATGAGACGGATCCACTACCGGGAGATGTCGGAAATCCAGCACTTCGAAACCCATGGCGGGCAATGCGTCCCGGGCGCACGTTGCCACGTGGACCCCGACGGTGTGCTCCACATGTGCGAGCACATGGCGCATCATTTCCCCATCGGGTCCATCCCGGGGGGCTTCGATTCGGACCGCATCGAACATTACCTGACGCAGTTCGGCAGGCTCGTGGAGGATACGTGCAGCGACTGCTGGGCCCTGAGGCTCTGCAGGAAGTGCTTCGCCAACCTGGCCCGGGGCCCCGGACTGTCCAGGGAAAGGATGGCCGAGGTCTGCTCCCAGAAGCTTGAAAAGCTCGGGCGCAGCCTGGTCCAGTACTGCTCCGCAAGGGAGCGGAACGCCGACTGCTTCGATTGGATGCCCGAAAGAGCACATGACCCTGAGGAAGACTGATCTGACACTGCATTACGGGACCGTGCGTGGGGGATACTTGCGGAGTCCCGCAGTGGAGGATGAGGTGAGAGGCAGGTTGTTCCGGGCGCAGGATGAAGGCATCCCGCGAGCGCTCACCCTGACGGAGGGTGAGGCCGGAACGAGGAAGTGAAGGCAGCACTCAAACAAGGAGAAGTGACAGATGGAAATCAGAAAAGAAGACATTCAGTTCGTGCATGGCGGCAAGGGCGAGAAGATGGATGCCAACATCAGCTTTGGCTGCAGCGATGAGTGTGTCGGTGGGACCGCCAGCCGCAAGGCCATGCAGGAAACCAACTAACCGCTCCATTTGGCCGTAAGGCTCAACATTATCACTCGTTCATGAGACGACGCATCCGGCAGGCGGTATCGCGCTGCCGCTCCTGCCGGGATGCGGTCTCACTGCTTCCGTATCCGACCTGTCCAGCCCGTTCCTCTCCCGGTGCGAAGGAACCATCATGAGCGCCGTCATCTCCAGGAGCTCCACCCTCAAGTTCATCCGAACCTTCTCGCCGCACCTGCGTCCCTACCTGCTCCTCCTGGGCTTCGTGGTCGTCTTGACGCTCGCCGAAATCCTCACCGGACTGGCCTCTCCCCTCGTAGCCGGCCGCATCATCGATCTCCTGGCCCAACCCGAAGGCCTCACCCGGCTGCTGACCTCCGAGCGCCTTCAACTCTTTTTTATCACAGCACTTTTCGCTCTTCAGGCCATCTCGGGCTACGCCCAGACCATCGCTTCCTCCCGCCTCGGGGAAGGATTCGTGCGAGACCTTCGGGTTCGCGTCTTCGCCCGCCTCATGGACAAGCCTCTCCCTGCCTTCGACACCCTGAGAGCCGGCGATGCATCGAGCCGCATTGCCA
>JBFYYO010000032.1:0-25457 GCA_041310025.1 Syntrophobacterales bacterium | reverse complement strand
AGCCAAAGACTTCAGTAAGTTGTGCCTCATAGATTCTCACTCACCAAGTTCGGATGAATGGTGGGATAACCTATGAAAATTGTTGAGCTAATACCTAACTGCTAAGAGCTAATCGCTCAATTTAGGTACAAATGAACACAATGGAGTGGCCGGTAACCCAGTCGTCATTCCGGCAGGCTTCAAGCCGGAATCCAGAGCAGACAGCTGGATGCCGGCTTAACAACTGCCGGCATGACGTCTACTAAGGCTTGGGCGCTGCCGGCGGCTTTCCCTGGGGTGCGGGCGCCGAGGCCTTTTCCTGAGAAGCCGGAGCAGGCGGTTGAGCACCCTCCCTGGCGGGCTCAGGAAGCTTCGGCAGCGCCGGCTCGGTGGCGGCACCACTCTCCTGCGGGTTTGCCGGCACCGTGGCCGTGGGAGCCTGGCCCGTCGCAGGCTCGATGGGCTTGGCCTCGGGCAGCACCGGGCCCTCGGGCTTCTGGGCCGGGACATTTTCCATGATGGACCTGGTCTGGGGACCCGCCGCAAAATAGCTCAGACCCAGGCAGGTCAACATGAAGATGACCGCCGCGGCCGTCGTCAGCTTGCCGAGGAAAGTCGCTCCTCCACCGCCGCCGAAAAGTGTCTGGGAAGCCCCCCCGAAGGCCGCTCCCATCTCCGCCCCCCGTCCCGTCTGCAGAAGAACGATCAGGATCAGAGCCAGACAGGCCACAATGTGCAGGATCATGACAAACGTTTGCATTCAACTCATCCAATTCTCTTACAGCTTCACAAATTGCACAATACGCTGAAAGGAGGCGACCTCCAGGCTGGCGCCCCCCACCAGCAATCCGTCAATGTCCGGTTTAGCCATCAACGCATCCACGTTATCGGGTTTAACCGAGCCTCCATACACTATTCGCAGGGTGTTTGCAATGCCCTTCTCGAAAAGACGAGCGCAGAAGTCCCGGATGAACGCATGCACTTCCTGAGCCTGTTCGGGCGTCGCCGTCCTCCCCGTGCCAATGGCCCAGACGGGCTCATACGCAATGACCAGATTCCCGGCTTCAGACAGGCTCAGACCCCGGATAGAGCTGGAAAGCTGCCTCTCCACCACGGCCGTGGTCTGGCCCGACTCCCGCTCCTCCAACTTCTCCCCGACACACAGGACGGGAGGGATTCGATAGCGGAAGGCCGAGGCCACCTTCCTGGCCACTTCATCGTCGGTCTCACCGAACACATGGCGTCTTTCGGAATGGCCCAGGATCACGTGATCGCACCCGGCATCCTGCAGCATCCCAAGGCTCACCTCCCCGGTGAAGGCCCCCTTCTCCTCCCAATGGCAATTCTGGGCCGCCAGCTTGAAGCCGCCCGCCACCATGGCCTTTCTCACAGCAGCCAAAGCCGTGAATGGAGGAGCCAGGACCACCTCTCTGTCGTCAACGGAGCCCACTTCCTTCTGGATCGCTTCGGTGAACGCCACAGCTTCGCCAATGGTCTTGAACATCTTCCAGTTGGCCGCTATGAATGGTTTGCGCTCGCTCATACTCACCTCACCTTTCCTCTGCCACGCTGATTCGTCCCTCTAAGCACAGGCCTCGAGGGCTTCAATCCCCGGCAGCTTCTTGCCCTCCAGCATCTCCAGGAAGGCCCCTCCACCCGTGGAAACGTAGCTCACCTTCTTGTCGACTCCCGCCTGCCTCACGGCAGCTGCCGAATCCCCTCCTCCGATGACCGTCAGAGCCTCCAGGTCCCCCAGGAATTCCGCCAGTCCGAAGGTCCCCTTATGAAACGGCGGGCGCTCGAAAACGCCGAGAGGCCCATTCCAGACGACGGTGCGGCAGCCGCGCAGCACGGACTCGAAGACTTCGAGCGTCTTGGATCCCACATCCAATATCCGGAGGTCTTCGGGGATCGCGTCCACGGAGACTTCGCGCGCGCCGTCGGGATCGTCGACGCTGGCAGCCACGACGGCATCCACGGGAAGGTAAACCTTGACCCCTTTTTCGGCAGCCTTGGCGAGCAGATCCTTCGCCGTCTGAAGAAAATCGTCCTCGACCATGGATTGCCCCACGTTCTTGCCCTGGGCCTTCAGGAACGTGTTGGCCATGGCCCCTCCGATGAGGAGATGCTCGGCCTTGTCGAGGAGGTTCTGAAGGAGCCCGATCTTGGTCGAAACCTTGGCGCCCCCGATGACCATGGCCACGGGCCGCTTGGGCTCCTCCATGGATTCATGGAAGTACTCGATCTCTTTTTCGAGCTGCACTCCCGCAGCACAAACCGGGACGAGACGCGTGATGCCGTGCACCGAGGCATGAGCCCGATGAGACACGGCGAAGGCATCATTGACATAGACATCGGCCAATTCCGCCAGCTGACGTGAAAACGCCTCGTCGTTCTTCTCCTCGCCCGCGTGAAAGCGCAGATTTTCCAGGAGCAGGATGTCTCCGGGACCCATCTTCGCCACCCTATCCCGGACCTCCTCCCCGACGCAATCCGGTGCCAGGGGTACCGGACGATCCAAAAGGCTCGAGAGGTAGTCGGCCACCGGCTTCAGGGAGAATTCCGGGGCCACTTTGCCCTTGGGACGGCCCAGATGGGAGGCCAGGATCACCTTGCCCCCCAGTTCAACGATCCTGCGAATGGTGGGCAGAGCCGCACGAATCCGCAGATCGTCCTTCACCTTCCGCTCCTGGTCCAGCGGAACGTTGAAGTCGACACGCACGAACACCCGCTTCCCTTCCAGATTCAACGTATCGAGGCGACGTATCATCTTTCCCCCCTACTCGAGAGACTTCCCCATCATGATGGCCAGGTCCGCCACACGGCTCGAGTACCCGTACTCGTTGTCGTACCAGCTGAAGATCTTGACCATCCGGCCGCCGATGACATTGGTGAGGTTGGCGTCCACGCTGGAGGAGTAATAGGTGTGATTGTAGTCAATCGAAACCAGCTCTTCCTTCTCGAACCTCAGGATTCCCTTGAGGGGACCGTTGGCAGCATCCTCGAGGACCTGGTTCACTTCCTCCTTGGTCACATCGCGGCCCACCCGGCACACCAGGTCCACGAGGGAAACGTTGGGCGTCGGAACGCGAATGGCCACGCCATCCATCTTACCCTTGAGCTCGGGGATGACCTCGGCCACAGCCTTGGCGGCCCCCGTCGTCGTCGGAATCATGGAGAGAGCGGCAGCCCGCATGCGCCGGCGGTCCTTGTGCAGCGCGTCGAGGAGCCGCTGATCCATGGTGTAGGAATGGATCGTGGTCATGAGGCCGTGCTCAATGACAAAACGGTCGTGAAGGAGAGACGCGATGGGCGCCAGGCAGTTGGTGGTGCACGATGCATTGGAAACGATATGATGCTTGGACGGATCGTAGCTCCCGTCATTGACGCCGAGCACAAAGGTCGCGTCCATGCCCTTGCCGGGGGCCGTCACGATGACTTTGCGGGCTCCCGCATTGATGTGCTTCTGGCAGCCTTCCCGGTCGACAAAGCGGCCGCTGCTCTCCAGCACAATGTCCACCTTGAGGTCATGCCAGGGAGACTGGGCCGGATCGGAGACCTTGAGGCAGCGGTATTCCTTCCCGTCGACCACCACCGCCTCTTCCGTGGCCGAAACCTCACGAGGCCACACCCCGTGCACCGAATCGTACTTGAGGAGATGGGCCAGGTCCATCGGCGAGGACAGATCGTTGAACGCCACAACCTCGAGAGGGGCATTGCGATCCGTCAGAACTTTGAAGATGGTGCGCCCAATGCGTCCGAAACCGTTGATCGCTACACGAGTGGCCATGATAACCTCCTTCTGGGTGAGTTTCTGGTTCCTGGTGACTGGTCTCTGGCTCGACTGCCAAAAGCGGTTCAGACCTCGTGAGCCAACCAGGTATAATCCGTCCGGGCGTCAAGGCACCCCTTCAGCTGTCTCCTGTTTCCTCAATGCTGCATCATCTCGGCAATACTCACCGTGCGGTCGCCAAGCATGTTGGTGTAACTGCCCAGCTCGTTGTCGTACCATCCGTAGACCACCGCCTGGGTCACGGGCAATTCGAGGATCTTCGACTGCTGTGTCCCGAGCTGGGTCTCCGCAGCAGCCATCATCTGAGTCACGTCAAAGGATGCCGGAGCCCCGCTCTCACCGAGGGAGCTCAGGTAGGCACAGGCCTTGAGGACTCGATCCATGTCGATGCGGACGGCCGCCGTACGCGTGTGGTTCTCGTTGCCCTCGATGACGGCCGCAGCCTGCGGAAGACCGATGATGTCCGTGGAAACGTTCTGCTCCTCGGAAAACACGAGGTAGCCCTCGGGAAAATGATTCACGGCCTGCCTGTAGATGTCGTTGATCTTCTCGCGGCTGATGGGGTTGCGCATGCTCTCGTCCTGAATCATCATGACCAGGATGATGAGCGACCCCGTCGTCACGGGGACCCGCACCGACTCCGCGATGAACCCAATTTGCTTCATCTCGGGGATCACCAGCCCAAGAGCTTTGGCAGCCCCCGTCGTGGTCAGGATGATGTTGTTCATGATCGAGCGGCTTTTGCGCAGGTCCGTCGCCTTCGTCTTGGCTGCACGGTCCAGAACCTGCTGGGAGCTGGTGGCCGCATGGACCGTGGTCATGGAAGCCGAAAGGATCCGCTGCACTCCGAAATAATCCAGGAGCGGCTTCACCATGTAGGCCAGGCAGGTCGTGGTGCACGATGCGTTGGAAACCAGCACGTGCCGCGCCGGATCATAGTCGGCGTCGTTGATCCCCATGACCGTCGTCACGGCATCGGAGGGCATCTCCTTGCTCTGGTCCTTGATCTTGAAAGGCGCCGAAGCGATGACCTTTTTGACCCCTCCCGCCATGTGGCCGCGAATGGACCCCTTGGGGTCATCGGCGAGCACTGTGGGATCGAGAAAGGCACCCGTGGCGTCCACCACGATCTCCACACCGTGGTCCCGCCACTCGATGGCCGCCGGATTTCGCTGCTTTCTGAGGAAAGTCGCTTTGACACCGTTGATGCGCATGCTTCCCTCTTTCTCGTTCAGCTCCTCGATGGCGCGCCGGGCCCGGCAGCCATGCAGGTAGGTGTGCAGGGCACCATAAGTGGAGTCCTTCTCGACAAAGTGGGCGATGTCCGCAAGACCGGTTCCCACTTCACGCCCGATGTTGACCACAAGCTCCGAGAAATACCGGCGATCCGCGTGATGCCAAATGCTGAGTTTGGCAATCCTTCCCAGACCATTGATCCCCAATTTCATCGGCACCATCCTGTCTCGATTGTTCATATGCGTCCTCCGAGGGAAGGGTTTCTGGTTTCTGGTTTCTGGTTTCTAAACCAGCAACTTCATTTGAGCCCGGCTCAGCTCGCCAGGTCCAACTTCTCCGACTCATGGATCCCCGTGTAAATGGCACCGCTGCGGCCATCGATGGCGATGCCCTCCCCCGTCCGGATCACATGACCGTCCACGACGCCTTCGGCATTTTGCTCCCAAACCCGCATCTTGCTGAAGCCCACCACGCAGGTCTTGCCCAGGCGATGGGCCACAATAGCCGCATGGGAGGTGGCCCCTCCCTTTCCGGTGAGGATCCCGTCGGCGATGGAGATTTCGTGAATGTCCTCGGGAACCGTGTCCGACCGGATCAAAATGATTGGCTTTCCGGGATGCTCGCGCCGCAGATGCTCGATATTCTCCATGTTGAACGCCGCAAGTCCGGACAGGGCCCCTCCGCTCACTCCGATGCCGCTTCCCAGATAACTCGCGTGCAACCTCTCGGAGATCTTGAACACGGGCAGCGGCCGCTTCACGCGCGGCGCCATATTTCGAGACTGCAGCACATACACGCCGTCCTCCTCGTCCCCTTGGAACGTGAACTCGATCTCCTGAGGAGCCCAACTGTGCTCGACGACCAGGGTTCTCGCAATCTGAGCCAGGCGCCGGTATACTCTCGGGAAGAGTGTTTCGAGGGAAAACTCCTTGGTTTCACCAGCGCTGAGGCGCTGCTTTTCCGAGAGCGGCAGCGTCTGCACCAACCCCCCGACCACATCTTCACCCTGGTTGCCCCATGTGAAATCGCCCACCGGGTCGATTTCGTCCTCGGACGTCCAGGGGTTGTGGGTGAACATCACTCCAGCCCCCGAGCGGGTGTCCAGATTGCCGAAAACCATGGCCTGAATGGTCACCGCCGTTCCCCAGTTCTCCGAAAGCCCCATGATCTCCCGATAAGTCTTGGCTTTCGGATAATACCACGAAGCCATCACCTGCCGGATGGCCGTGAACAGCTGCTCCTTCGGGTCGTCGGAGAAGGCGATGTTGTGGTCCATGAGGGCCCGCTTGTAAGCCAGCGCTATCTCCCGAATCTCGGATGGCATGAACTCACGTTTGACATCCCGCTTGTGCAGCTTCTTGAAGCTCCGCATGATGGCGTCGAAGTCACCCCGCTGGACACCGAAGGACATGCCCCAGGACTGGATGAACCGGCGGTAGTTGTCCCAGCCGAACCAATCCTCCCCCGTCTGGGCAATGAGCCCCTCGACGATCTCCTCGTTGATGCCCACATTCAAAAACGTCGTCATCATCCCGGGCATGGAAACAGCGGCGCCCGAGCGCACCGAGAGCAGCATGGCGTTGGTCCCGGAACCGTACTCACGTCCCGTCAGGTCCTCGAGCTTGTGAATGTGCGCCATGACACGGTCTTCAAAGTCCTGGCCGGACTGGCCGAAGCTCTCGATGACGCTGCGACACCGGAAATACTCGGTCGTGATGACGAAAGCCGGCGGCACCTGAATGCCGATGGTGTAAAGGTTCGCCAGATTGTAGCCCTTGTTGCCCATGTGGATGAGATCGCACACCATCTTCTTGGGCTTGTACACCGTGGTGATGGTCTTGTCGGGATCGTAGCTGAGGAGCAGGTCCAGCATATCCGAGCTCAGCTCTTCCTTTTGCGTGGCCAGGGTGGTCAGAATGCTGCTGATGAAGTGATCAAAATACTGCAGCCCGAAAGTCCGGGCGATGATGTCCCTGAGGAAACTCTCGGACACCCGCTGGATACGCTCATTCTGCGACTCGTGCTCCGTCTCCCGCTGATACCGGAGCAGCAAATTATCACTGCCCATCTGGCGTATGACGATCTCCAGATTCTCTTCATGAGCCGCATGATAGTTGGTCTGGATGATCTGCTTGATGGCCTCCGAGAACCCCCTGAAAATGTCGATGTACTGGGAGTGCGAAAACCGCCGAACCTCCAGCGACTTGTAAAACAGCTCAGCCTGAAGCTCCAGCCGATTGGACGTGATCCCGTCTATGGCCAGAGCCTTGATGAACAGGGGCAGAAACTTGCCGATGCGGAAAAAGCTCGCCCGCGTGATGAAGCTCAGGTCAAAGGCATAGATGATCTCCTCGAAAAGCACATTAGCGAGGTTCTCCAGGCGAAATGTCAGGCCGAGCGCATCGAATTTGCGCTCATTGTAAGACCCGTACATGGACGGGATGTCGACGGCAATGTGGCGCTTGTAATAGATGTTTTCGAGGATGTTCATCTCGCCGGGGCCGAGGATCACCTCCTTGAGCTCTCCCAGATAATCCAGAATGGCGTCCAGCTTCTGAAAGGAATCGGCGCTGTCCAGCACCTCCAGCAATCGACCGGGATCCGGAAGCCCCAGATTCGACGCCCGCATCAGGTGCTGGCGCATGTCCTTGAAGCTCAGGGCGTATTTCTCATGGAGCAGCTGATACAGTTGAATGATGAGGAAGGCGCGCCGTTTCTCCCTCTCGGAAACCTCCTGCACCGCATTCACCAGCTCCAGCGTCTCCTCTTCGGTGAGCTCCAGGAGGTCTTTCACATGATGGATCGTATTGGAGCGGAAGATGGACTCCATGATGCGGTGGATGTTTTCCACCAGGGGCCCGGATGTGGCGATCTCCGGGTAGATCTCCGGCGGCACCCGATCCTGAAGGCCCGACTTGTCCAAAGTCCTCCAGAACTGGATGATCGCCTCGATGAAATACACAATGACATTATTGCTCTCGACATGGCTCTGCTTACGCAGGAAGTGAATCAGCCGATCGCTGCGCCCCGTCATCTCGTCCACATCGGTGGAAACCGCCCGCAGCTGCCCTTCGGCCCCGATCTGGTTGAAATACACCGGAAAGAGCTTGGCCAGCTGCTTCACCAGGTTGTAAACGGGCCGGATCGGAACGTGCAGCAGCTGGCTCACGTCCTTCTGGAAGAGATCCGTATCCCGGACATAAATCCCTCCCAGAGAGAGATTCAGGATGAGCGCCGACAGCAGCGAACGTGTGCGAGGCGGGTTCTTCTTGATGATCTCGAGCCAGATCCTGATGTTCGGCAGATGAGCCGGATTGGTCTCCATCTGCCAGTACTGGCTGATCTTGCCGAGCTTGGGGAGCTGAAACCCCATGCTGATGATCCGCTTCAGAAAGAAGTCCGTCGTGATGCGGTCACCGCTGTCGATGACCTCCATACCGATGGTTCTCACAATCTGAAGCGCGGCCTCGGGGTAGTTCTTGAGGCAAACCGCCAGGACATCGAAAACCTTCTCCAGAAATCGCTTAAGATTCTCATCCTGTTTGCGTCGAACCCAGTGAGCGATCTCGAAGTTGATCTCCCGCAGCGTCTCTTCGTGAATGCCCTCCAGCCCCCTGATCTCCATGATCTTGAGGCGGATGAGCATGCTGAGGGGCGATGCCTGCTCGGGGTTCTCGAAGGGCTTCAGTGTCTCGGGGAGCTTGAAATAGGCTCGAACGATTTCATGAAAATCGGGCAGTTGAATCAGCCGCGCCACCGCCTCGCGATGGTCCGCCTCAGATTCTAGCTCGACGTCGATCTTTCCCAGATACTCCCGGTACTCGTCGTGGCTCAAAACCGTACAAAGACCAAACCATGGCGGATCGGAGGACCCCAGCCAATCCGCCTGCTGGAGCAGCCACTGGCAAGGGTCTTCCTTCTCCAGCCAGTATTGGTAAGTTTCCCGATACAGGCGCGTCAGGAGACCGCGGAGCTCCTCAAACGATGCTGAAGAGGGCCACACTCCCAGGAGCTTCCCCGCCAGCTTCTTCAACGGGTAGTAGCTCCGCATGACCTCATCCAAACCCCCTTCGGGCCGCTCCCTCAACCGCTGAAAATAGTGACGCAGGATCCCCTCATGGCAGGAGGAATGCGTGGTCAGTGTCTGATCCACCGACTCCACGCTGACACCATCCGGCAGCGGGCGACTCAGAGCCGCCGGGACCTCATCCGCCAGTTTCAACCAGAATGCCACCAGGTTATTCGCCGCCAGACCCCGGATTTCCGGCCTCTCCGACCGAGTCAAGGCATCCATGAAGATCTGGGAGAGCAGGAAAAACACCGCACCGTTCTGGGGATGGTTGGCGATCAACCGCAAGTTCGAGACAGCGTACCGCCACGTCTCGGAGATCACGAAACGCCAGTTCCGGTATTTGTGGTGGTATTCAACCAAAAGCTCGCGGGTCTGCTGCTCCTTGCCCGCATAACCCTTGACCGGCTCCTGGAGGATTTCAAAAACCGGTGAGATCTCAACTTCCACATTAGTCAGATCCAGGTTCTTGATCAATGCATCGGAATGGATCTGACCTGCCGCCATGCTGACTTTCATACAAGGTTCCTCAATGATTCTCCAAACTGACTCAGCACCTGTACTGCCGGGGAATCACCAATGGCAAGAACCGCGTGCCGGTGAAAACCACGAACCAGAAACCAGGGACTGGAAACCACGACCCCTCAATACCCCCGCTCCAGCTCCATGATCATCCCTGCTTCCCTTCCCTCGGCGTAGAACCCGGGGCGCTCCCCCACGACCCTGAATCCCAGCGAATCGTAAAGTCCACGGGCCGCCGTATTCGAGGGACGCACCTCCAAAGTGGCCCGTATGCACCCCTTCTGCCAGCCCGCATCAATCGCTTGCCGCAAAAGGGCCCGCCCGATTCCCCTTCTCCAAAGACCGCGCTCCACCGTCACATTGAGAATCTGAAGCTCATCCACCACCACCCAGCTGCAGATATACCCGATCACCCCAGACGGTGAACGGGGAGACTGCCCCCCTTCTGATGGAGCCAAACGAGCCACGAAGCACAGGGCGTGCAGCTTGTGCAGCTCCTCTCTGAATGCCGATTCAGACCAGGGCTCCCGTTGATGCATCCGATCGATCTCCGCAACTGCGGGCAGGTCCCGCGCAGTCATCGGCGTTATGCTGTAAACGAGGGGGTGCTCATCGCTGATTATCGCGCGCCCCTCCGAAGTCCCCATCATCAACTACTCATTCCCGGCTGGTGTTGGCATTCCTCGAGAGGATCTCACTGGCCAGTGAAATGTGCCGCTGGCCGTATTCCTTGACGGTCGCCGCAGCCTCGCTCAACGGCAGCTCGGTTCTGCATCCGGCCAGTTTGATGAGCATCGGGAGATTCATCCCGCACACCACCTCCACATTCGGCCCCAGAAACGAAAGACTGATGTTGGCAGGCGTTCCCCCGAAAAGATCCGTCAGAATCAGCACGCCACGGCCCCGGTCAACCTCGCGAATGGCATTTTTGAGCTCGGAGGTCATCTCCTCCACGCCCTGCTGGGCCTGGAAACAGATGGCTTTGCAGGATTCCAGCTCTCCGACGATCAACTCCGCCACCCGAACCATTTCCTCAGCCAGCCCGCAATGGGAAACGGCTACGATCCCGATGGGCTCCTTCTGATTGTCTCCGGACATTCATTCTCCTCATTCAAGATGAACATCGCGATGGAAGACATTAACAAAGTAAGAGTTTTCTTCCAGAATTCCAGCCAGGCGAGCCGCTAAAACCACCGAGCGATGCTTCCCGCCTGTGCATCCAATGGCTATGGTGAGGTAGCGCTTCCCTTCCTCGATGTAGGCCGGAAGCAGCCTGAGAATCAGCCTGCTGTAGTCCTCGAGAAATTCCCGAGCCGCCGGCCATCTGAGCACCCAGTCGTTCACCTCGGGGTCCGAGCCGTCCTTTTCCTTGAGCTGCTCCACGAAATATGGGTTCGGCAGAAACCGAACATCCATGACCAGGTCGGCCTCAAAGGGAAGGCCATGCTTGAAGCCGAAGGAAAGCACCTGAATGCTCAATCGCTCACTCTCGCTGATCCCGGAATACGAACGGATGATGAGAGCCTTGAGCTGGTGGACCGAGTACACACCAGTGTCGATGATTTTGGTGGATCGGGCCCGCAACGCCTTCAGCTTTTCCTTCTCGTCCTGAATGGCATGCAGTAGGAGGGCCTCAGACGATGCGATGGGGTGAATCCGCCTTGTCTGGCTGTATCTGCGCTGCAGCACCTCCATGGGAGCCTCGAGGAAGAGGATCTCAAACCGGTATCCATGGTCTTCCAGTGATTCGAATATCTTGTCGTAATCTTTAAGGAAAGATCTTTCCCGGATATCGATTCCGAGCGCGATCATCTGGATGTCCGGCATATCCTTCTCGCAGAGGAGCAGGAAGTGGGGCAGCAGCGGAACCGGCAGATTGTCTATGCAAAAATAACCAATATCTTCAAAGGCTTTGATGGCAGTGCTCTTCCCGGAGCCCGAAAGCCCGCTCACTACAACAATGTGCACGCTTCTTTCCATGGTCCTCTCTGCACCTCGTTCATTGGCACAAGAACAGATCATCCTCTCCCGAGACACTGGTTACGGATGATTCATGGAAGGGGTTGACAGGATCAGATGAGAAAACACGGGTTGGGCAGCACGGATTGAGCAACCATGGAAGCGAAGGTCCATGGCATCGGGATGACATACCTTCAGCAGGCCGCTTTTTGTACCGGATCTAGAAATCCTCGTCTTCTTGATGAATGACCGAATAGACTTCTTCACGGGTCGAAACCGCCCCCAGCCTCTTCCTCACCGTTCCATTCTTGAGCAGCCTGGCAATCTTGGCAAGAGCCCGCAGATGGATTCCCGCGCAACTCTCGGGCGCGACGAGCAGGAAAAAGAGATGGACCGGTTTTCCGTCCATGGACTCGAAGTCGATGCCGCGCGTGGACTTCCCGAAAGAAAGCGCCAACTGGTCGAGATCCTTCAGTTTGCCATGGGGAATGGCAATGCCGTCCCCAATACCCGTGCTTCCCAGACGCTCCCTCTCCAGGAGGACCCGCATCAGGTTTTCGCGATCCAGATGAGGCCTCTTTTCGAGCAGCGCTTCGATCAACTCCTCCAGAACCTGCTTCTTGGAAGCACCCTTCAGCTCGGTGACAATGGATTCCTTATCCAAGATATCCAGGATCTTCATCGATATCCTCTTCAACCCCTATGGCATGGCTCGGCCCCAATTGCCCATGATTGAAGGCATGACGGGGCTGAAAGTCACAATCTCGGAAAACAGGACTGACGACTATGCGGTCTCAATGAGGCCGTAATGACCATCCTTGCGGCGGTACAGCACATTGATTCGGTTGGTGAGCCGATTGGTGAAGACCAGGAACTCACCGTTGGACACGTTCAACTGCATGGCAGCTTCATCCACGTCCATCGGTTTGGCGTGAATCTGTTCGGTTCGAATGACACGCCGCTCGTGATCCTCTTCAGGGAGGACCGCCCCGCCCAGATCCGAGGCGCCCAAAAGCTCCCTGGCCCCAGCTCCGGACTTTCTCTTGCGAAACTTGTCCTTGTTGCGGCGGACCTGCCCCTCTATGGTGTCGGCCACCAGGTCGATGGCCGAATACATGTCGTCGGTCTCTTCCGCACCGTTGATCCGCAGACCGTTGGCATCGATGGAGACCTCGGCAATATGCCGGAATTTTTCGACTTTCAAGACAACATGCGCCTCGATGGGCTCTTCCACGTACTTCTTGATCCGGGATATCTTCTCTTCGGCATATTCTCTCAGGGGAGGTGACGGTTCAATATGTCGGAATGTGACATTAATCTGCATGGATCAGGACCTCCTTCACATGATCAGCTCGTACGGTTCGCTCGATGCTCGCAGTCCGGTTCCCCCAGACCATATCAACCCCAGGACGCTTTCCTGCGCTTGCTCGAAGGCAGAATCCCCAACACCTCTCTGTATTTGGCCACAGTTCTCCGGGCTATGGAGATGTTCTCCCTTTCCAGGATACCCACGATATCCTGATCGCTGAACGGCTTGGATGGATTCTCTTCCTTGATGAGCTGGCGTATGCGCTCCTTCACACTCTCCGAGGCCACCGCATCACCGAGAACGCTATTTATGGAACTGTTGAAGAAATATTTCAACTCAAAAATCCCGTGGGTGGTGTGCATGTACTTGTTGGCCGTGACCCGGCTGATGGTGGATTCATGCATGCCCACATCCTCGGCAACATCCCGCAGAACCATGGGCTTGAGATGGGCCACCCCGTGGTCGAAGAAGTCCTGTTGAAGCTTCACGATGCTCTGAGCCACCCGGTACAGGGTCCTCTGCCGCTGGTGGATGCTCTTGATGAGCCAGGCAGCCGCCTTCAACTTGCCGTGGATGTAGTCCTTGGCATCCGTGGGAATGACCTGGTCGCCGCTCAGAGCCTCCTTGTAGTAAGTGCTGACCCTCAGCTTGGGCATGCCGTCTTCATTGAGCAGGATCACGTACTCGCCGTCCACCTTGATCACATAGATATCGGGGCTGACATACTCGACCGACTCGTCGCTGAATGCCCGGCCGGGGCGGGGATCCAGCTTGAGGATGATCTCCACCGCCTCCTTGACTTCAGATTCTTCCCGCTTAACCGCTCTAACCAGCGCCTTGTAATTCTTTGTCTGCAGATACTCCAGATGACGCTCCAGGATCTCGACCACCAGCTCGTTGGGCGGGTTCAGGCTCCTGGCCTGGACGATCAGGCACTCCTGGAGATGGCGCGCGCCCACTCCAATGGGATCAAAGACCTGGATCCGCTCGAGGACAGAGATCACATCCCCCGGCTGAGCGCGGGTGGCCTCGGCAATCTCTTCGATCGTTGCATCCAGGTACCCGTCCCGATTCAGATTTCCGATGATGTGGACGCCGATTTCCTTTTCAAAATCGGTCATGTGAGACATACGGAGCTGCCAGGCCAGGTGGTCTTCAAGAGATGCGGGCAGGCTCAGTTTGCTGTCGAACGAGGGCCATTCCTTGTTGGGGTCCGTCTCCACCACAACGGGGCTTCCGCTGCTGTATTCGTCCAGGTAGGACTCCCAGTCAAAGTCCTCACGGACCTTCTCGACCACTTCAACCTCTTGAAACGAATCCTGCGCCGGAACCTCTCCGTCGGCAGCAGCCGATTCGGATTCCCCGCCCTCTCCGGCCTCTCCGCCCTCCCCCACTTCCTCCTGAACCTCCTCGAGCAGTGGATTGGTCTCCAATTCCTGACTGATGGTCTCGAGGAGCTCCAGCCGGGAAAGCTGAAGCAATTTGATCGCCTGCTGCAGCTGAGGGGTCATGATGAGCTGCTGGCTCAGTCTGAGCTGTTGTTTCAGTTCAAGGGCCGCCATGATGTCATCCTGAAATTACGTCAAGCTGAATTCATCTCCCAGGTAGGTTCTCCGGGCCAAATCGCTTTGTGCGATGCTCAAGGGCTCACCGGCTTCGAGGATTCTTCCTTCGTGCATGATGTAGGCCCAGTCACAGACTTTCAGTGTCTCGCGAACGTTATGGTCGGAGATCAGAACTCCGATTCCCTTCGCTTTCAAAGACCGGACGAGCCCCTGAATCTCGAGGACCGCTATGGGATCGATCCCGGCAAATGGCTCGTCCAGGAGGATGAAACTGGGCTGCGTGACCAGGGCACGAGTGATTTCCACCCGGCGCCTCTCCCCTCCCGACAATCGGTCGGCACGATTCCTGGCCAAATGAGCGATGTTGAGCTCTCCGAGCAGCTGCTTCAGTCGCAACCGCCGCTCTTCCTTACCCATATCGAGCGTTTCGAGAATGGCCATGATGTTTTCTTCCACGGTCAATCTCCGGAACACCGAAGGCTCCTGGGGTAGATAGGTGATCCCCTTTCTGGCCCGAAGATACATGGGAATTCCGTTCAGGCTTTCCCCGTCGAGCAGCACCGCACCCGCATCGGGGCGTATGATGCCCACGATGCTGTAGAAAGTGGTCGACTTTCCGGCCCCGTTGGGGCCCAGCAGCCCGATGATCTGGCCTTCCCGCACTTCCAGCGTCACGTGGTCCACGACGGCACGCCCATCGTAAACCTTGACCAGATCCTTCACCACCAGACTCTTGCCGTCGTTTTCAGCCCCCAAAACCTATTCCTTTCGAGGATGGAGAACGGCCTGCACCGGTGACGACTCCCCTCCCTCCACGACGCTACGGCCGTCGGCCAGATAGAGGGTGATGAGCCGCCCCTGCACCGTGTCCTCGCCCTGTGAAACCATCGGATTCCCGATGAGCAGAATCTTTTGCTCGCGATGATAGTAAACCGATTTCTCGGAGGTGGCCACCTTCTCACGCTGGGAAATCCTCACGTCACCCTCGATCTCGATGCGATCGATCTGCTCCATCATGGAAGACTCGGACTCCTTCCCTTTGCTTGCGGCGGCGGCATAAACGATCATCCTTCTGCCCGTGATGGTCAGATCCTCCTGCTGGATCACGACGTGCCCCTCAAACAGGATCGTCCTGTCCTGCTGATTCACTTCCATCCTGTCGCTGGCAATATTGAGCGGGGCGTCACTCTTGAGAGGCCCCGTCCTGGCCGTTGCCGGCTTCGAGCCCTGCTTTCCCGCCGAATACCCAAAACTCGGGAAGGCAACCAGCATCAAAACGAGCAGCCCGGCGAACCATCCCTTCCCTGCGAACTTCACCCCAGCGGATTCCATCGGACCTCCTCCGCACGATTTTCAAAAGAGCGCTGCACACTCCGCCCAAAGCCCCGGCGGCTGCAGACCGCACAAACCTTCATCCCCATCCCTGACCGGATACTCCGGCCTGCACTGCATCCCGCCGCCCTCCAGGGGTCATCGGTCGGCCACCGCCGGCAGGAACACAAACCGCGCACGGACATCCCCTTCAACCAACCCTTTGCGCTCGGGTATTCGAAACTCCCAGCGCTGCCCGGTCAGGATGAACTCCGGCCCCGTCACCTGGATGGGCGCCTCGGAAATGACCAGACTCTTCTGATGCTCGTAATACGCCCGGTCGCTCAGCAATGTATACCCGCGGGGAAAAGTTGCCCGCACTTCGTTCCATAGCTCGATGTTCTTGGTCCCCGCGTAAAGGACTCCGTCCTTGCTTTCGAGATAGGCCTCGCCGCCATCCTCCAGAAAGAAGGTCAGATGAACCGACTTCAGTACGGTCTTCTGATCCTCCTGTTGATAGATGGCCTCCGAAGCCTTGAGGGCCCACAACCGTCTCCCCTCCTGCATCTCGACATATTCCATGTCCGTCAGCTTCATCTCAGCCTCGGTGGGCTCACTCGCCTGCTCCAGCTGCCGGTCCTTTTGCACCATCCCTTTCCACACCGCAAAGACCAGAATCCCGCTGGCCCCCAGGACGATCAGCAGCAGCAGCACGCGAACCACCTTGCGAGAATTCAGCACCATCTTCAACACCAATTTCTTCAATTAATCCAGTATATTAAAAATCATCGAAAGTCTACCATGCAACAGACATGCCTGTAAAGGTTTATTCTCAGTCAAAAAGATGGAGGTGATATGAATTGAGAGGCAAACCGGCGAGACAGAAGAAAGGCGGGGGCATGGTCATGGTGCTCGAAAGTAACGATCGGTCACTTGCCGCCAAAGGCCTTGAACCTTAAGGATCATCTCACACACCTCCCGACAGGCTCCGCGGCCTCCGCCCAGCCTCGTGATATAATGGGCATAAGGCCAGACATGGGGCGAGGCGTTGGGAACCGAAACAGCGAAGCCGACCCGGCGCATCACGGGTATGTCGATCAGGTCGTCGCCCATGAAACCCAGCTCATGGTCCTGGAACCCCGTCTCGGACTTTATCTGCTCATAAGCCTCCACCTTCACCTTGCTCCCCTGGTACACCCGCTGGATTCCGAGCCCACTGGCCCGTTGATCCACTGCCCGGCAGGACCTGCCCGTGATGAGCGCCACCTCCAAGCCCGCCCGCTGAAGAAGCTTGATCCCGTGTCCATCCTGAACATCGAACACCTTCAGCTCAGTCCCGTCATCATGATAGACGATCCGGCCATCGGTCAGCACCCCGTCGACGTCAAAAATCATCATTCGAAGCGGAAGGATGCGACCTCGAACCGCTTCATCCAGATCCATCCCGTCCAACCTCTCTGTCGATCTTTCAGGAGCCGGCATTTCAGGTTTCACTTCACCCCCTCGCCACCACCCCGGCGAACCTGGCGATATAGTCCAGAAAGCATTTCCAGAAGCGGCGGAACATCCTTCAAAGCCAATGAGTTGGGCCCGTCACAGAGAGCCCGGTCCGGATCCTCGTGCACCTCGATGAAAATGCCGTGAGCCCCCGCCGCCACAGCGGCACACGCCAACGGAGCCACGAACTGCCGCTGCCCGCCCGATGAGCCCCCCTGTCCCCCGGGCAGCTGCACGCTGTGGGTCGCATCGAAGACGACCGGATGGCCCAGCTCGGACATGATGGGGATCGAGCGCATGTCGACGACCAGGTTATTGTAGCCGAAAAAGGTCCCGCGCTCCGTCAGGAGCAGGCTGCCGTTGCCCGTCTGCCGGACCTTGGAGATCACCTGCGACATGTCCCATGGGGCCAGGAACTGGCTTTTCTTGATGTTGATCGGTTTGCCGGTCCGCCCCGCCGCCAGCAGCAGATCCGTCTGGCGCGCCAGAAATGCCGGGACCTGGAGAATGTCGACCACCTCAGCCGCCTGAACGGCCTCGGCCGCACCATGCACGTCCGTCAGAACGGGCACCCCGGCCTCATGCCGCACCCGTGAGAGGATCTCAAGCCCGCGGTCGATGCCCGGCCCCCGATACGATTCTATGGATGTCCGATTGGCCTTGTCATAAGAGCTCTTGTAAACATAAGGAATGCCGAGCCTGCGACACGCCTCGGCCATGAATCGAGCCGCCGCCAGAGCCGATTCCTCGCTCTCGATGACGCATGGCCCCCCGATCACGAAGAACTCATCCCTCGATATCCTCTGTCCCAGAACCTCGAAAGCACTCAATGCAGAAGCTCCTCCCGGGTCAGCATTCACATCCCTTGAAAGCCTCGGGGTTCTTACGCCGGGCCTCATCGAGGGATGCTCCCACAAACGCCCTGAAAAGCGGATGGGGCTCCATGGGACGGGATTTGAACTCGGGGTGAAACTGGCAGCCCACAAACCACGGATGATTCGGCAGCTCGACAATCTCGACCAGGTGGCGGTCCGGCGAAAGTCCCGTGAACCGCAGGCCTTTTTCGGCCAGGAGGTCACGGTAGTCGTTGTTGAATTCGTATCGGTGCCGATGGCGCTCGGAGATCTCGAGATGGCCGTATGCGCGGGCAGCCAGGCTCTCAGGCTCGAGATGGCAGGGATAGGCCCCGAGGCGCATGGTTCCGCCGAAATCCGATGTTTCATCCCGTCGCACCACCCGGTTGTTCTTGTAGTCGAACCACTCACGCATGAGGAAAATCACCGGGTAGGCCGTGTGCTTGTCGAATTCCATGCTGTGGGCCTTTTCGAGGCCGGCGATGTGTCTCGCGAATTCCACGGTGGCCAGCTGCATCCCAAGGCAGATACCGAAGAACGGAATCAGGTTCTCACGGGCGTAGCGTATGGCCTTGATCTTGCCCTCGATCCCCCGCTGCCCGAACCCGCCCGGAACCAGGATGCCGTCGGCCCCCTCGATGAGGGCCTCGCCCCCATCTTTCTCGACATTTTCGGAATCCACGAAATCGAGCACAACCTTGGCCCCGTGGGCGACGCCTCCGTGCACCAGCGCCTCGTTCAGACTCTTGTAGGATTCGGTGAGGTCGATGTATTTGCCCACGATGGCGATGCGCACTTCGTGAGCCGGCTCCTTGAAGCGGTCCACCAGCTCCTGCCACTGTCCAAGAATGGGGGCACGCGTCCAGATATTGAGGAGCCGGACGATCTTCTCGTCCAGACCTTCCTGATGAAAGAGCAGCGGCACCTCGTAGATGCAGTCCACGTCTTTGGCCGTGACGACAGCGTCCGGTTCCACGTTGCAGAAGTGCGCGATCTTGGCCTTGATTTCCGGCGGGAGCATCTTTTCGGTGCGACACAACAGAATATCAGGCTGGATGCCAATTCCCAGCAGCTCTTTGACGCTGTGCTGGGTCGGCTTGGTCTTGACCTCGCCCGAAACTTTCAAATACGGCACCAGGGTCACATGGATGTAAATGGCGTTTTCCCGGCCCACGTCATTGCGGAACTGGCGGATGGCCTCCAGAAACGGCAGGCTCTCGATATCGCCGACCGTCCCGCCGATCTCCACAATGAGAATATCCACATCGTCCATGGCGCCCCGGATACAGGCTTTGATCTCATCCGTCACGTGCGGAATGACCTGGACGGTTCCGCCCAGGTAATCCCCACGCCGTTCCTTGGAAATCACCGAGTAGTAAATGCCGCCCGACGTGTAGTTGTTTTTCTTGGACATCCGCGCGTGGGTGAAGCGCTCGTAATGCCCAAGGTCGAGGTCCGTTTCGGCCCCGTCGTCGGTGACGAAGACCTCCCCATGCTGAAAGGGATTCATGGTCCCAGGGTCCACGTTGATGTAGGGGTCGAGCTTCTGCATGGAAACGCGCAGCCCACGGCTCTCCATGAGCGCACCGATGGAGGCCGCTGCAAGCCCCTTCCCGAGGGAGGAAAGCACCCCACCTGTGATGAAAATAAACTTAGGCTGTCGCACAGCACCTTCTCCATATTCAGCAGACAGAAGCAGCGTACCTTGATGAAACACCGGCCCATCGAATGTTCGCAGCGAGTATAGCAGAAGGTCCCCCAAAGTCAATTGACGCCCCACGGGGGAGAGGAAGGTTCGGGAGCCAAGAAGACAGGGGGACGAGGGGACGGGGAGACAGGGATGCGGTCTCGCCCCTTCCATCGTGCTTCCGCCGCACCCGTGTGCAAAGTCGAACTGCAATTCCAAACAGGGTGCGGGTTTGTGGAAGTTTTCTCTTGCATTCCGGATCGTTCTCGCATAGGTTGTCAGACGGATATGTGGGAAACCACAGGAGCTCCACAGCCGGGTTTGAACCAGAATCGATGCCGCTCAACATCAGCTGACCAGAGGAAACTTCGGTGATAGTTCGCCATTGGATGACCACGAGCGTTGTGACCATTCACAAGGAAGCCTCCATACAGGAGGCCCTGGCCTTGATGAAGCAGGGTTCCATCCGCCATCTCCCGGTTGTCGACACGGATCAGCAGCTTGTAGGCTGGGTTACGGACGCCGATTTGAGGGGGGTTCTCATCGCCTCGATGCTCGAGGAGCTGACCCTCGAAGACGTTATGGTCCGAAAGCCCCACAAGGCAGTCCCTGATATGCCGTTGGAGGAGGCCGCTCGACTCATTCTGTCAAAGAAGATCGGTGGGCTTCCCGTGGTGGAGGACGGCAAACTGGTCGGTGTCATCACGGTTGTGGACATCCTCTCGGCATTCATCACGATGCTGGGCATGCTGGACAGCTCGTCCCGTGTGGATGTCAAGATTTCCACCTCTGCCAGTCCCTTGGACGAGATCACGCGCCTGGTTCAGAAAGGCCAGGGAGAGGTGATCAGCATTTGCCATGTGTCGTCGGTAGAAGGTCCAGATCGAGTGTATTCGCTGAGACTCAAGAAGTGCGATCTGAAGCCCATCGTGGACGAACTCAAGAAGCACGGGTTTGAAGTGGTCTCTTCAAGCCCATGATTGCAGCTGACCTCCCAGGTGAAGCGAAGCCGTGCAGCAGGTCCCGGATCTCGAGTGCTGACGCACGATGGAATGAATTCGTCGCCAGCGCATGATCCCCTTGCCGGGCCTGCCGGTTCAATGCGGTGCTGTCCAACCCCGAGCTCTTTTTCGTGTGGCGTCTGTGCATTCTTTTGCGAGATTTCTTCGAGCGTTGCGACCGTCAACCATTGCGGGACCTTGCCGGAATTTCCAGCCGTCGCTCATCAACGGACGGTATGCATCACAGGCGAAAGGAGGTGGTCCGAACCAAGTCGGAAAAGTGATGAAGGTTCCTTGCTTTCTGGTCGCACGACCACGTTGTCTCTGCAGCAGTCCAATTCGGATTTCTTTATGAACGCATAGGAGGGATTGAGGATGGGTAAGATACCGGAGAATTTCATTCCACCTAAAGACACCTGGCCGGAATACATTGTACCCGATGAGTTTGCCAAACTTCCTGCCGAGGCCAATATTGCCGACTTCCTGATCGACCGGCATGTCCGTGAAGGCAGGGGCGACAACCCCGCCATCAAGTTCATGGACAAGGCCATCAGTTATACGCAGCTCCAACAGATGGTGAACAAGTTTGGCAACGCTCTCAAGGAGGCGGGTGTTGAATCGCAGGATCGAGTCGGAATCCGGCTTGTCAATTCCCCCCAGGCGATCGTAGCCATTTTTGCCATCGAGAAGATCGGAGCCATTCCCGTCCCCACGTCGCCTTTGTGGTCCGGAGAGGAAGTGGCCTTCGTAGCCAATAACGCGGAAATGAGGTATTTCATCGTCAACGCTCCTCTGATGGATGCGGTGACGAAGGCCAAACCCGAATTCAAGCACGGCACCAAGGTGATCGTGATCGGGGGCAAGGCCGACGAGGTCAAAGCCGGTGGTGACCAGGTTTTTGAAGAAATGATGGAAAAGGGTTCCCCGGCCCTGGATGCCACGATGCTCAAAGCCAATGACGTGGGCATCATCCTGTACACCTCGGGCACGACCGGCATGCCCAAGGGCTGCATCCACTTTGTGCGCCCCACCATCATCGAAGCACAGATCGTGAACAAATACGTCTACAAACTGGCGCCCGGCGACACGCTGGGCGGCGCAGCGCCGGTGTCCTTCGCAGCCGGCTTCGGCACCTTCACCCTGCTTCCCTTCGAGGGGGGTGCGGCCATCTCGCTGATTCCGAAGTTCACCCCGCAGGAAATGATGGAGCTCATCTCCAAGCACAAGATCACGGTGCTGACCGGTCTTCCCACGGCATACCGCGGTCTCATGAAGTTCCCCGATTTCAAGAAGCACGACATCAGCTCCATCCGTATGTTCACCTCAGGTGGTGACGCACTCGGCGCCGAGACCCTGGAAGCCTGGAGGGGTCTCACCGGAAAGCCCATCTGGGAGGGTCTGGGTGGAACCGAAATGCTCCATCTGGTCACATCCAACACCATGAACCCCGAACCGGTCCCCAATTCCATCGGCAAAGCCCTTCCCGGCGTTGTGGTCCGAGTCGTGGACGCCGAGGGCAAGGACTGCAAGCCCGGTGAAATCGGCAGCATGCAGCTCAAGGGAGCCTCGGGAAGCCTTTACTGGAAGCCGTACGAAGACAACGAGAAGCTCCTCAAGTCTCAGAAGAAGGGCGTTGTCAACGGCTGGAACCAGATGGGCGACGCGGTGTTCATGAACGAAGACGGCAACATCTTCTTCGTCTCGCGCGAAGATGATATGATCAAAAGCTCCGGTTACCGCATCGGTCCTGCGGAAGTCGAGGAAGCCATCGCCAAGCATCCGGCGGTCGCCGATGTGGGTGTGGTGGGCGTGCCCGATGCCGACAAGGGTCAGATCACCAAGGCGGTTCTCGTTCTGAAGCCGGGCTTCGAAGGCGGAGACAAGCTCAACGACGAACTGAAGGAGTTCCTCAAAGAGCACATCGCCGTTTACAAGCTTCCGCGGGTTTTCGAGTATGTTAGTGAGTTGCCGCGTACACCCACCGGCAAACTGCTGCGCCGCAAGCTGCGCTAAGCGCGCTTCGGCTCCAGCTGGACAATCTGTGCTTGAACATACCCCCGCCCAGTGCGGGGGTATGCATTTGGGAGGTGGACATGGAGTTCAAGATCACGGTTTTGTGTGAGAACACTGTGCCAACCCCGGGACTTCTGGGAGAGCATGGTTTTGCGGCTTTCGTGGAGGCTCCCGGCGGAAACATCCTTTTCGATACCGGCCAGGGCTTCAGCCTGGTGCAGAATTCCCTGCGGCTGCAGAAAGACCTCCGGACGGTGTCGAAGCTGGTCCTGAGCCACGGTCACTTCGATCACACGGGGGGGATGATCGCCTTCCTGGGGGTGCACGGTCCCTGCGAAGTCGTGGCGCACCCCGATGTCCTTGGCGAGCGGTTCCGATGGATGCCCGTGGGACCCGAAGAAAAGCCGGTTTCCATCGGCATTCCCTGGCGAGAAGCCTATGTGACCACCAGAGGGGCCCGCTTCAATATGCAGACCGAATTCACGGAGATCATGGAAAACGTCTTCGTGAGCGGCGAGGTACCGCGCAGGACACCTTTCGAGTCAGGCGACCCGAAATTCGTGGTGCGAAAGAACGGCGAATGGGCCGCCGACCCATTTCTGGATGACTATTCGATGGTTCTCAAAACCCCGCGGGGACTGGTGGTGATCCTCGGATGCGCCCATGCAGGGCTCATCAACATTTTGAACCATGCCATCGACAGGACGGGCGTCGAGAAGATTTACGCCATCCTCGGGGGTACTCACCTGGGGTTCTCGCCCCAGTCCCAACTGGATGAGACGATTCCCGTGCTGAAGCGTTACCAGGTGGAGATTCTCGCGACGAGCCACTGCACCGGCCAGGGCCCCATCGCGCGCCTGGCGGCCGAATTCGCGGGCGGTTTCGCCTTTGGACATGTGGGCTTCACCCTGACAACGCCGAAATGATCTTGTCGCCATGCAACTGTGCGGAGCACCACAGGCCGTTGCGGCCATGTTCCTGGTGGCGTCCCTGGCGTGGTCGTCGGGCCTTGGACCGGTGCCGGCAGCCGGAACCGTGGGATCACCCGGCATCACCATCGGCGAAATCGACCCGCTGACGGGCAAGCTCGCCAAGCACGGCCAGGAGATCCACGAAGGGATCCTCTATGCCGTCGAGGAGGCCAACTCCAAAGGAGGCATCCAGGGGAGGAAGATCGAGCTCATCAGCCGCGACGATCAGAGTCTTCCGGATGTCGCCATCAACCAGGCGGAAGACCTGCTTTACCGGTACAAGGTGAGCGGGCTGGTGGGGGGATACGTCGATTCGCTGGTGGCGCCGGTGAGCGAGCTCGCGGCCAAGTACCACGTGCCCTATGTCGCCTCCGCCAGCCTCCAGCGCACCCTCACCCTTGGCCGAAACAACCCGTTCTTTTTTCGGGTGGCTCACCTCGACGGCATCGTCGAACCGCTCTGCAGCTTCCTCGAAAAGGTGGTCCGGCCTGCCTCCGTCGCCATCCTCTACACAGCGACGCCCGGCTCCACGGAGTTCGGCCAGGAGGTGAAGGCGCGACTCATCCGATCGGGCATCGATGTCAAGGTTTTCGAGAAGTTCCGGCCGGGCAGTCCCGACTTCTCTGCCTTCTTGCTCAAACTGCGTGCTGATGGGGTGGAGGCGCTGGTTTGCGGAGGGTTTTTCCCGGACCACCTGATCCTCGTTCGGCAGATCAGGGAGCAGAACCTTTCGCTCAAAGCTTACGTGGGGCCCTGGGGTGTGGCCTATCCCAGCTTCGTCGAGGAGATGGGAGCCGCCGCAGAGCGCCTCTTCGGCATGTGCGCATGGAACCAGGGGATCACGCTTCCGGGAACGGAGACAGCTTCAGAAGCTTTCGCTGAAGGATTCCGGAAGCGGTTCGGGAAGACGGCCAACACGACCACCATGCACGGGTACACGTCAGCCAGGGCACTGATCGCAGCCCTGGAGGGTGACCTGAAATCGGGGGGCAGCCTCAAGGGAGAGGACGTGAGTCGGTGGCTCAGAGCGCTGGATATCCTCACGCCCATGGAGCGCCTCGCCTTTGACGAGAAGGGGGATCCGAGGCATTATCGACAGGTGGTGGTTCAGATTCAATCCGGGAGGCTGGTCGCTGTCCATCCCCCGGACCGGGCCGGCGGGCACATTCAATGGCCTGCCCCATGACCCTCTTCAACCATGGAAAACCTTACAGTCGATTTCATGTGGATGCAGCTGCTGGTCAATTCCCTCGCGCTCGGTTCTTTTTATGCCCTGATAGCTCTTGGCTTTGCGCTCATTTTCGGCGTCACCCGCACCTTCAATCTCGCCCACGGCGAACTGATTCTGCTGGGGGGCTACATCTCCTATTTCCTTTTCAAGGGGGCAGGGATTCATATCCTCTGGACCCTGCCTCCGAGCATGCTGGCACTCCTCGGTGCCGCCCTGGTCTTGCACGCGATTCTCAGGCGAGTTCGCGAACCCTATGAGCTCAATACGCTGGTGGTGACCTTCGGCCTGGCTCTGGTGCTGCAGAACGCCATGCTGGTCATCTTCACGGCCGACTACCGGCTGATCGGCCATGGAAGGCAGTTTTTCCTTGAATCTCTCGACGCCTACGTGTCGGACACACAAATCACCGTTTTTCTCACGTCCCTCCTGGCCACCCTGAGCGTCCATTTCCTGATGAGGA
>JBFYYO010000031.1:0-25529 GCA_041310025.1 Syntrophobacterales bacterium | reverse complement strand
TCCCGGTGGTATCGCCCGCTATCGCGGACTCAACCACCGGCTAATGGCTTTGAACCCTCCGGGTTCGCTTCTGATCGTTGTTCCAAAAGATCTGCACCCGAATGCTTTAAAGGCAGCGTGTCCGGACACCTCGCTTGATGAAGTCTGTAACTCCGCAGGAATATGCTGTAACTTTCTATCGAAAGGGTGGCGGGCATTTAATGGTTGTGCTGAGTTTACTCGGCAAGCCTCGGAAACCCGCTGAAACGGGTTAAACTCGTTAAAGAACAGAAGTTTCAACCTTCACGAGGTTAGCCGATGGTGTCGGGGTGTCATGGACAGATCCCCACGCGATGAGCTGAAGTGGATTCCTGTGGGGAGTTTGGGCGGGAGCGAGACTCCACCTGGCACAAGAGCCATTGAGGAACAACGGATGAGTAAGCTTCAGGGGGCTCCACTCAACATTCTGGTGGTTGACGATGAGGTCAATATCCGCAAGACACTTTCCTATTGTCTCGCCGCTGAGGGCCATACCGTCATTGCGGTGAGCAACCCCGCTGATGCTGCCTACGAGGCAAGGATGCGCTTTTTCGACATGGCATTTGTGGATCTCAAGCTGGGCGGCGAGGACGGAATGGACTTGATTCCCATTCTGCTGGCCGACTCTCCCTGGATCAAGATCGCCATCATCACGGCGCACGCCTCCATTGAGAGCGCCGTGGAGGCCATCCGGTGCGGGGCCACAGATTACATCGAAAAACCGTTCACACCCGATCAGGTCAAGCTCCTGACCCGCCGAATCGCCCGGATTCGGGAATTGGAGAACGAGATCACTTCCCTCAAGGAGGACAGGCAACGGTTCGCTCCGGAAGCGCGGCTTCAGAGCAGGAACCCAGGCATGCAGCGGGTCATGGAAACAGCGAAAAAAGCGGCGGCGTCAGAGGCGATCGTACTGCTCAGAGGGGAAAGCGGCACCGGGAAATCCGCGCTTGCCCGGGCCATACACTGCTGGAGCGCCCGGGCCGCCAAGCCCATGGCGGTAGTGGCATGCCCGGCAATACCGCCCGACCTGCTCGAAAGCGAGCTGTTCGGACATGCCAGAGGTGCCTTCACAGGGGCGGTGCGCGACAACTCAGGTCGGATTGCATCCTGCGAGGGTGGGACGCTTTTTCTGGATGAAATCGGGGACATGGCCCCGTCGATTCAGGCCAAGCTGCTGCGCTTCATTCAGGACAAGGAATATGAACGGCTTGGCGAATCGACGCCCCGCAGGGCAAATGTGCGGATCATCGCGGCAACCAATGCCGATCTCGATCGACGCGTGGCCGCGGGTTTATTCCGGGAAGATCTCTTTTATCGGCTGAATGTCATCAGTATCACGCTGCCTCCGCTTCGGGAAAGGCATGAGGACATCATGCCGCTGGCCGAGGAGTTTCTGGCTCAATTCTGCTGCGCAAACCACAAATCGATCATCGGCTTCACAGATGATGCGGCTGAGGCCGTAACCGGCTACTCGTGGCCGGGAAACGTCCGGGAACTGCGAAACACCGTTGAACGAGCCGTTATCCTGGGCAGCGGCAGAGAGATCGGCAAAGGCGACCTGCCCGACAACATCGCACCCGTTGCAGGGGCTCCCGCGCTGGGTGACCCCGTCCCACTCTCTGTCATAGAGGAGCTTCATATCAGGAGAGTCATTGCCAATACATCCTCGCTCCAGGAGGCGGCCGATGTCCTGGGCATGGACCAGGCGACGTTGTGGCGCAGGAGGAAATCCTACGGCATCTGACCATCCCCTCGAGATGACCGACCTTGCAAAAATGCAAGGTCGGTCCCACCCATATCTTTCATTATTCAAGGCCATCCCACCGCTGTTTACTGATAACCTGTTGAAATTTCATTGATTGAAGTGTGGCGTAGCGATTGCTTTGGTTACTGAGTCTGAAGGTGTGATGGAGGACCGATCGCATGACGTTGAAGAAGAAGATCCTGCTCGGTTACGGCGTAGCCTTTGCCTTCATGAGTTTGGTGATTGCGTGGGCCGTTTTGAATTTGGTGTCTCTGGGAAAAGCGTCCGATGCCATCCTTCGCGAGAACTACTGGTCGATCCTGGCCGCTGAAAACATGCTGGACGCACTGGAGCGGCAGGACAGCGGCGTTCTGATCCTGCTGCTGGGGGATACGCGCAAAGGGACTGCTCAGTTCAGGGAGAGCGAGGCCGTCTTCCTGCAATGGCTGGCTCGCGCCAAAGACAATGTGACGATTTCGGGCGAGGCGGAGCTCGTCCAATCGCTTGAAGCCCATTATGCAAGGTACCGCCTGCAGTTCTCCGAACTGACCGAGATGCTCGGTGCACAAAAGTTGTCCCCGGAGCAGGCGCTTGGCGCCTATCAGCAGTCCATCTATCCCATTTTCATCAATATTCGGGACGAGTGCACTCGCCTGCGCAACCTGAACGAGGAAACCATGTACGCCGCAAGCGTCCGCGCCGGTGGGGTTGCGAGGCGCGCCATCTGGTCCACGGTTTCCGTGTCTGCTACAGCACTGGCCATTGCGCTCATCTTCAGCCTGTGGCTTGCCGAGCGCATCACAAGACCCCTGCGACGCTTCATGGAGGCCTCGCGCAAGATTTCCGCAGGCGACTATTCGGTGGAGGTTCCGATTGAAGGTGCGGATGAGCTCGGCCACCTGGCCGGGGAATTCAACCGGATGGCGGCCCAGCTTGCCCGCTACCACGAGATGAACATTGAACAGATCATCTCGGAAAAGAGCAAGGGCGAAGCAATCCTTTCCAGCATCGAGGACGGCCTGCTGGTATTTGACACGGAGCTCAGGGCAACGGGCATCAACCCGGCCGCACGCCGCATGCTGGCTCTCGAATTCAGCGAATGCTCAGGCCTGCCTTGCTCGGACATCCTGCCAGCACCCAATGTGTGTGACCTGATCAGAAAGACCGTCGAAAGCGGATTCCAGCCGAGCGTCCCCGAAGAGCAGCGGATCATGACGATGCCCAGCGGCGGTCGTCGGCGCCACTATCTATTCTCCATTACGGCCATTCGAAGCAAGGATCGGCATCTGTCCGGTGTTGTGCTGCTGTTGAAAGACGTCACGCGGTTGAAGGAAGTCGAGCAGCTGAAGAGCGATTTCGTCATGGCGGCATCTCACGAGCTGCGCACGCCGCTCACAAGCATGGGCATGAGCATTGATCTGCTGCTGGAGCACGCCGCCCCAAAGCTCGGCGATGCTGACCGGGAGCTCCTCCAAGCAGCTCATGAGGAAGTTCACCGGATGAAGGCACTGGTGAACGATCTGCTGGATCTCTCAAAGATCGAGGCCGGGCGAATCGATCTCGAGTTTGAAAGTGTGCAGGTTCAGACGCTTCTCGATTATGTCCGGACCATCTTCGGAAACCAGGTGGAACAGAAGCATGTCGAGCTCACATGGGAGCTGCCGGAAGATCTGTCGAACATCCGCGCCGACTCGAACAAGATCACCTGGGTCCTCACCAATCTCATTTCCAATGCGCTGCGGTACGTGCCCGACGGCGGGCACATCCAGGTAGCGGCAAAGCGCATAGGCCCGTACATTCACCTTTCGGTCCGCGATGACGGTCCGGGCATTCCCCAGGAATACCAGGCGAAGATATTCCAGAAGTTCGTCCAGGTGAAGGGCCGGGAGGTCGGAGGTACGGGGTTGGGGCTCGCCATCTGCAAGGAGATCGTGCGCGCCCATGGCGGAACCATCTGGGCTGAATCGGAGTCCGGGCAGGGGAGCACCTTCACCTTCACGGTTCCGGTGGCTCTCTAGGAGGAGCACATGGAGCAGAAACAGATCCTTGTTGTCGATGATGAAAAGAACATCCGCCTGACCATGGCACAGTCTCTTGAGCCTCTGGGCATGCCGGTCCGGACTGCGGTGAGCGGTGAAGAGGCTCTGCAGGTGCTTGGAGAAGATTCTTTCGGACTGGTGTTTCTGGATCTCAAGCTGCCCGGGATGGACGGCCTGGACGTGCTGCGCCGGATCAAGGACAAGTGGCCCAAGATCCGGGTGGTCATCATCACGGCCCATGGGACCATTCAGTCCGCCGTTGACGGCATGAAGCTCGGCGCTGTCGATTTCATCCAAAAACCGTTCAGCCCGGCCGAGATCCGCGAAATTGCCACACAGGTCGTGGAGCGCGATGCCTTGGACGAGGAGAGCGCCATTGACTACGGGACGTTGATGGAGCTCGCCAAGCGGCACATCTCGGACAGAAGATTCGATGCCGCGCGTGAAGTCACCCAAAGGGCCATCGCCAACGATCCGGCCCAGCCCGGGGCCTACAACCTTTACGGGGCGCTTCTCGAGATCAAGGGGGACCGGCTGGAGGCACAGAAGTTCTACCGGGCCGCCCTCGACATCGACCCGACCTATAAGCCGGCGAGGGCCAACCTGGATCGCACCACGTCCTGGCACAAGTTTGGACAGATTCAGCTGGAGCCGGAGCACGAAGCAGTGAAGTCAAGAAAGGAAGAGCGGAATGGCGAAAGGCAGGAGAGATAGCCTCTACATCGTTATTGTCGGCTGCGGGCGGCATCAAACAGTTCAGAGCCTAAGCCTGCCTCATGTGCAGGCTGCTCTTTTGGGAGATGAGACGGTTGCTGCCTCCTCGATGAGCGGCCATGGAGCGCCCCGTATGGGAAGGGAGCCGACGGGTGTGCGTCCATGACGCAAGGGTGGCCCAGGTCGGGATCTCTGTTTTTCTCTTCCTTGCGACCTACGCATTATCGGATACCGTATTCTTCTTGGCTCATTCTAGGAGGCAGCCTAGATATCACCGTCGAATCGCCGAGTCCTGCCGGAGGCAGGAGCGGGGGACCCGTGTTTTTTGGGGCGTATCGCCTTCATGGCGTAGGGCAACCTCTTCGGCCCGAGCCCGACAGCTAACCTCGTAAGCGTCGAGGGGGGAGAACCTTCCGTGGTGCGTGTGGGCAGGCTCATCCTCCATACATTTTCGTCTGCGGAGGTTCGTCATGAAGCGTTCGCCCATTTCTGCGCGTGGAGATTTCTCCCTCCCCGCGACCCTGGCTCACCCGACATCGTCTGCAGCCACGAACAGGTTGCTCCCCCTGGCTCTCGGGGCACTCGGCGTCGTCTATGGCGACATCGGAACCAGCCCTCTTTATGCGATCAAGGAGTGCTTCCACGGTACGCACGCCATCGCCTTGAGCGAGAACAGCATCTTCGGGGTGCTCTCCCTGGTCTTCTGGTCCCTGGCGGTTGTGGTCAGCATCAAGTATGTTGCCTTTATCCTCAAGGCGGACAACCGGGGTGAAGGCGGCATTTTTGCCCTCCTTGCACTTATTCTCCAGGACAAAAGACATATGACTCCCCGGCTGAATGCGGTGGTGGTGCTGTCAGGCATCTTCGGTGCGGCGCTTCTCTATGGGGACGGGGTGATCACCCCGGCGATCTCGGTGCTTTCGGCGGTCGAAGGCCTTGAAGTGGCCACCAAAGCCGCACAGCCGCTGGTCTTGCCCATCACCTGTGTTATCCTTTTCCTGCTCTTTCTGGTTCAGCGTCGCGGCACAGCGGATATCGGAACGGTCTTCGGTCCGGTCATGCTGATCTGGTTTGCAGTGATCGCCGCCCTGGGAATCAGGGAGATCGCGGCAAACCCTCGGATCCTGCTCGCTTTGAGCCCGAGCTACGCCTACGACTTCTTCGCGGTGAACCGGCTTCACGGGATCGTGGTGCTCGGTTCCGTGGTCCTCTGCATCACCGGTGGCGAAGCGCTGTACGCCGATCTGGGCCACTTCGGATGCAGGGCCATCCGACTCTCATGGCTGGGGTTGGCCTTCCCCGCCCTGCTTCTCAATTATTTCGGCCAGGGTGCGCTGCTCCTCGGCCATCCCGAGCTGGCCCCCAACCCCTTCTATGGGCTCGTGCCGAGAGGGCTGCTCTACCCCATGGTGGGCCTTGCAACCATGGCCACCGTCATTGCCTCTCAGGCGATGATTTCAGGGGTTTTTTCCCTCACGCAACAGGCGGTTCAACTGGGGTACTGCCCCCGCATAAGGATCATCCACACCTCCAGCGAAACGGAAGGCCAGATCTATATCCCGAGCGTCAACGGTGCCCTCATGCTGGCCTGCATCGGTGTTGTGCTCGCATTCCGGGAGTCCAGCAGCCTTGCGGGTGCTTACGGCATCGCCGTCACGGCTACGATGGGGTTCACGTCCATCCTCTATTTTTTTGTCATATCAAGAATCTGGAACTGGTCGCCGTGGAAGACCCTGCCGCTCCTCGGTCTCTTTCTCGCATTCGACGTTTCCTATTTCGGTGCCAACCTGCTCAAGGTGGTGGATGGGGGTTGGTTCACCCTGGTGGTGGCAATGCTCATCATGACCGCCATGTCCACCTGGAAAGACGGGCGCTCGGAGCTTTCCCGCAAGATGCTGAGCAACCGGTTTCCCCTTCAGATGTTTCTCCAGGATGTTGCCGACCATCAGCTTCAGCGTGTCTACGGGACGGCGGTCTTCCTGACCGTATCGCCGGTGGGCACTCCTTCGGCGCTCCTGCACCATGTCAAGCACAACCACATGCTCCATGAGAGGGTCGTGCTCCTGAGCGTCCGTACGGTCGATACTCCCACGGTCCCCCTGGACGAGAGGCTCAAGATGGAGGATCTCGGTCAAGGTTTTTACCGCTTCCTGGCGATGTACGGGTTCATGGAAAGACCCGACGTCCCGGAGGTCCTGAAGCTGGCAGAGCGATTCGGGGTCGAGATCGACCCGACGACCACCACGTACTTCCTCGGCCGCGAGACGCTCTTGACCAGCGGCGACTCGAAGATGATGCACTGGCGCAAAAGCCTGTTTGCGTTCATGTCCCGGAATGCCCAGACGGCAACGGTTTTCTTTGGCATCCCGGTGGACCGGGTGATCGAGATCGGCGTGCAGATCGAGCTCTAGAGACAAGGAAGCGGAAATGGAGAGACGAAAGCCCGACGGGCGATCTCGGACGCCCCTTCGATGGGTTGCATCGCTGATCCTGGCGGTGGTTCTGGTGCTGGCATTCATCGGCATCAAGCACAGGACCGGCGGCCCGGTTCTTCAGGACTTCCTCGGCAACATCGCGAAAAAAGCGGATCTGATTGCCAGTATGCGGGTGAACCTCCACAGCTCTGCAGAGGCCGAAAAAAGTGCGGTCATGGCGGACACGGACGAAGCCTCGCAGGAGTATGCCGAGCGGTCGCGCCGTGCGGCGGGCTTCGTGGAACGAGACCGCCGTGAGCTCGAAGCCCTGCTGCAGCAGGACCACACCGCTCAGGAGATGGAGCAGTTCAATGAGCTCACAGCCTGTTGGGGGGAACTGCGGAAAATCGATGAAATCATCCTTCAGTTCGCCGTTCAGAACACCAATCTCAAGGCAGCCGCACTCTCGTTCGCGGAAGGCCGCAGGGCCATGGACCGCCTGGACCGCAGCCTCAGGGAACTGATCCGCCAAAGCGCTTCGGGAGATCGATGCGGCTTGATCGCCCCGCTCGCCGCCGATGCCCTGTCGGCGGGAATGAAGATGCACAATCTGCATGCTCCACACATCGTCGAGTCGAGAGATTCCAGGATGGATGAATTGGAGGCCGAGATGCAGCAGGCTATGGAGATCATCGAGGCCTCCCTGGGAAAACTTGCAGATTCGGCTTCCGAAAAGGAGCGCGCATTGGTCGAGGAGGCCGGGACCGCCTACGCTGACTTCTCGGAGGTGAACGCCAGGGTGTTGAGCCTGTCACGCCAGAACACCAACCTGAAATCTTTCGAGCTTTCGCTGGGGAACAAACGAAAGCTAGCCGCCCGGTGCCACGAGATTTTGGTGAGCCTTCAGGAAACCGTTCGAAGCAGGGAGTTCAAAGCGACGCGATGAATCTGTAGAATGTTATCAATGAGCAAAATGCTCATGGAGCCATCAGAGACTTACCCCTCCAGTATCCCTGGAGCCAGAGGATCAGATCATGTGGGGAGTACGGGAAAAACTCAGCTTAGGCTTCGGCGGCCTTCTCCTGATCATCATGGTGGTCGGTGTGCAGTCCATCCGACAGCTGAACACCCTGGGGCATTCCATCGACGTGATCCTGCGCGAAAACTACCGCAGCGTCATTGCCTGCCAGCAAATGAAGGAATCCCTCGAGCGACTGGACAGCGGGGCGCTATTCATCCTGCTTGACAACGGGCATGCCGAGCAGGGCAGGGAGCTTATGGCCAGGCACGTGCCGCTCTTTGCGGAAGCGCTGCACACGGAGCTCACCAACATCACCCTGCCCGGTGAAGCTGAAAAGGCTTCGAGGATCAAGGATCTTTTCAACAGGTACCAGGACGCCCTTCGGGATGTCGAGGATCCTTCGCTGCCTTTGGAGCAGCGTCGCGGAACATACTTCCAAAAGCTCCTCCCGCTGTTTCTGGAGATCAAAACCACCGCGGAAGAAATCCTCCAGATGAACCAGCAGAACATGATCGAAGCCAACGGACGGGCTCGAGGCACGGCTGCTGCAGCGAGAGAGCGGATGGTCGTGCTGCTCGTGTGTGGAGCCCTCGTGGCGGTGCTTTTCATCATTTACACCGAATGGCGGGTTCTTCGCCCCATCCAGCGGCTCATCCGGTCCACCGACGAGATCAGCCGGGGCAATCTTGACCTCGTGGTGCCCAGCGATTCACGCGACGAGATCGGCCGACTTTCGGAAGCCTTCAACGAAATGGCTTCCAGCCTGCGTGAATTCCGGAGAAGCGACCGCAGCCGGCTGGCTCGAATCCAGCGCTCAACCCGGCAGGTCTTCAGGAGCCTGCCCAATGCCGTGGGCGTGGTGGACATGGAGGGCCGTGTGGAAGTCTCCACCGAAGCGGCCGCCGAGATTTTCGGGCTGAAATCCGACGTGCAGATCCGCGCGCTCGCTTTCGACTGGCTCACCTCACTCTATGAGGAGGCCTTGGAGAAGGGAGTTGTCGTCGATTCGGAGAGCAAACGACCGGTCATTCAGCGTGCCGTGAACAAGGAAGAGCGTTTCTTTCGCCCGCTGGCCGTTCCGATCCTGGACAGCCGGAAGCGACCCACCGGGGTGATCCTGCTGCTGGAGGACGTGACCCGCGAGCTTCAGCAGGATGAGCTTAAAAGAGGGGTCATCTCGACCGTCTCCCATCAGCTGAAGACCCCGCTCACCTCCCTCCGTATGGCCATCTACCTCCTCCTGGAGGAAAAAGCCGGCTTGCTCACGCCCAAGCAGATGGAGCTGCTGGTGGCTGCCCGGGAGGAAAGCGACCGGCTCCACTCCATTCTGAGCAGCCTCCTGGATATCAGCCGCATCGAATCCGGGAAGATGCGGATGGACCTGAAGCCGGCCGATCCCCAGGGGATGGTTCTGGAGCAGGTCGATGGGTTTCGCAGTGCGGCGCGTGATCGGGGCATCGATCTCCGGGCGGAGCTCTCGGACGAGATTCCGCAGGTCATGGCTGATCCTCCGCAGATCGGGTATGTCCTGGCCAACTGCATTTCCAACGCCCTGAAATACACCGAGCCGGGGGGCACGGTCACCGTCTCCGTAGTGGCGGGCGAGGAATCGGTGTGTTTTGCCGTGGAGGACACGGGGAGGGGAATCCCCCCGGAACATCTGGATCGCATCTTCGAGCAGTTTTTCCGTGTCCCTGGTCAGGAGAGCTCTACGGGAGAGGGTCTCGGCCTGGCTATCGCCCGCGAGATCGTGGAAGCCCACGGCGGCACCATCGAGATTGAAAGTAAAGAAGGCGAAGGAACGAGCCTCACGTTTTGCCTCAGGCGTGCTGACCGCCCAACGGAGAAGGAGGAAGCAACGTGATGGACGGGGTGTTTGTATCGGTGATCCTGTTGTTCTTCTGCATTTGTCTCTTTCTCGCCAAGGCACTGGAGAGACTGTGAATCTTTTCGAGGCGATTGTGGGCGTGATCGGGGTGCTGCTGATCCTTTACCTCCTCGCCACCGTGCTCCGGCCGGAGAGGTTCTGACCACGCGGCGGTCTCAGTCCGACCATCCTTGTTCGGGAGCGAAAACCGGATGGGATGCGCATACGCAGCGGCCTTCCAGAGGCGCTGGGGAAGGAGTTGATGGCTTCATGGACTTCCATGGCTGGATGCAACTGACGCTTTTCATGACGTTGCTGTGGGCTCTCACCCGGCCGGTCGGGACTTACCTCGTCCGGGTGCTGGACCCGGAGGGGAAAACCCCCCTGGACCGCCTCCTGGGTCCCGTTGAACGTATGGTTTATCGTCTCTGCGGTATCGACCCTCGAAACGAGCAGAACTGGCAGCATTATGCCGGATCCCTCATCATCTTCAGCATGGTGAGCTGTCTCTTCACGTATGCGGTTCTGCGTCTTCAGGACATCCTGCCGCTGAACCCCGAGAGATTCGGCCCGGTCGATGCCTACCTGGCGTTCAACACGGCGGTGAGCTTCACGACCAACACCAATTGGCAGAACTACGGGGGAGAGTCGACCCTCTCCCATTTTTCGCAGATGGTGGGGCTTGCTTTTCAGAATTTCGCCTCTGCCGCTGTCGGAATCGCCGTGGCCGCCGCCCTCATCCGTTCCATCGCCCGCCATACCGCCAGGACCATCGGGAATTTCTGGGTGGACCTCCTGCGGATCAACCTCTACCTGCTTTTGCCCCTTTGTGTCCCCTACGCCGTCTTTCTGGCATCCCAGGGAGTGGTTCAGAATTTCAGCCCGCCGGTGAATGTCGAAACCAGCGAATCCCAGGCTGGAGCTCCTGAGAAGCGTTTTCAACCCATCGCTCAGGGGCCGGTCGCTTCGCAGGTCGCCATCAAGATGCTGGGGACCAACGGCGGTGGCTTCTTCAACGCCAATGGCACGCATCCCTACGAAAACCCGACGCCCCTCTCCAATTTTCTCCAGATGCTCTCCATACTCCTGATCCCGAGCGGTTTGACCTATGCCCTGGGGCGGATGGTTGGAAACCAGAGGCATGGGTGGGCCGTCTGGAGCGCCATGGCCATTCTCTTCCTGGCGGGTCTTTTCATCACCGTCTGGGCGGAATCTGCCGGAAATCCCCGGATGGCGGCCCTGGGGCTGGATGGCGCAGACGGGAACATGGAGGGAAAGGAGGTTCGGTTCGGGGTTTTCAACTCGGCCCTTTTCGCCGTCATCACGACGGCGGCCTCGTGCGGCGCCGTCAACGCCATGCACGACTCCTTCACGCCCATTGGAGGGCTCATCCCCCTGCTCAACATACAGCTGGGGGAGGTGATCTTCGGCGGCGTGGGAGCCGGTCTCTACGGAATGCTGGTGTTTGTGATCCTGACGGTCTTCCTGGCCGGCCTCATGATCGGGCGCACGCCCGAGTATCTCGGGAAGAAGATCGAGGCCTACGACGTGAAGGTGAGCGCCATAGCCGTGCTGGTGCCCATATTTTCCATACTCGGCTTCGCGGCCTGGGCTTCGGTGAGCGACTGGGGGACCGCAGCCCTTGGCAATTCGGGTCCCCATGGACTGAGCGAAATCCTCTACGCCTTCTCGTCGGCTTCCGGAAACAACGGGAGCGCCTTTGCGGGCCTGAATGGAAATTCACCCTGGTACAATGTCAGTCTCGGCATCGCCATGCTCGTGGGTCGTTTCTTCATCATCGTTCCGGTGCTGGCTCTCGCCGGAAACCTGGCGGGGAAGAAGCGTCTGACCGAGAGCGGGGGGAGCTTTCCAGTATCCGGTCCCACGTTCACCATGCTTCTGGTCGGGACCGTTCTCATCGTGGGAGCCCTCACATTCTTGCCGGCGCTTTCCCTCGGGCCGGTTGTGGAACATTTCTTGATGACCGGATCAGACCGGCTTTTCTGAGCAGGCAGGCCCGGCCCTGGTCCGTTCACCAGCCTACCGGTCTGCATGCGGGGATGACATCCATGGCTCCAAAGAAACACTCGCTTTTTGACCCACGCCTGCTCCGAGAGGCGGCCCTCGATTCTGTCTGGAAGCTCGACCCGCGCGCCATGCTGCGGAACCCCGTCATGTTGGTCACGGAGGTGGGAGCCGCCATCACGACGCTGGGGATTTTCGTGGGAGGGGACGGAGAGCGGCTCGGATTCCGGCTGCAGGTGACGGTCTGGCTCTGGTTCACGGTGCTTTTCGCTAGTTTCGCCGAGGCCCTGGCCGAAGGCAGGGGGAAGGCCCAGGCCAGCGCGCTCAGGAAGTCGCGTACCCAGACGAAGGCCAACCGCATGCGGTCCGACGGTTCCCTCGAGATCGTTCCGGCTGAAGACCTGCGCAAGGGGGACCTGGTCCTCGTGTCCGCGGGCGAGTCCATACCGGCCGACGGCGAGGTGCTGGAAGGGATCGCCACGGTGGATGAATCGGCCATCACCGGCGAGTCCGCCCCGGTCATCCGGGAATCGGGAGGGGACCGCAGCGCGGTGACGGGGGGCACGAAGGTGCTCTCGGACCGGATCCGGGTGCGCGTGTCGGCCGATCCGGGCGAGAGCTTCATGGATCACATGATTGCGCTGGTCGAGGGCGCCACGCGGCAGAAGACCCCCAACGAGATCGCCCTCACCATTCTCCTCTCGGCCCTCACCATCATCTTCCTGGTGGCCATCATGACGTTCAAGCTCTTCGGGCTGTATTCCCAGGTCAGCCTGTCCGTCACGGTGCTGGTGGCCCTGCTGGTCTGCCTCATTCCGACCACCATCGGGGGGCTCCTGAGCGCCATCGGCATTGCGGGGATCGACCGGCTGGTTCAGAAGAACGTGCTGGCCGTCAGCGGCCGGGCCGTGGAGGCGGCGGGCGACGTGGACGTCCTGCTTCTCGACAAGACGGGCACCATCACCCTCGGGGACCGCCAGGCCACGGAATTCGTCCCGGCGCCCGGGGTGGATGTGAAGGAGCTGGCCGACGCAGCCCAGCTGGCATCCCTTGCCGACGAGACCCCCGAAGGGCGCAGCATCCGTGTGCTGGCCAAAAGCTACGGCCTGCGAGGGCGGACCATGGGCGACATGCCGTCGGCAACGTTCATTCCCTTCACCGCTCAGACCCGGATGAGCGGCGTGGACCTGGACGGCCGCCAGATCCGAAAGGGGGCATTCGAATCGGTGAAAGGTTTCATCTCGGCCTCGTTTCCACCCGAGACCGAATCGGCAGTCCAAGCCATCGCCCAGCAAGGTGGGACGCCCCTGGTGGTAGCCGAGCAGCACCGGGTGCTGGGGGTCGTCCACCTCAAGGACGTCGTCAAGGGCGGGCTCAAGGACCGCTTCGAGCGCTTCCGGGCCATGGGCATCAAAACCGTCATGATCACCGGGGACAACCGGCTCACGGCAGCCGCCATCGCAGCCGAAGCCGGCGTGGACGACTTTCTGGCCGAGGCGCGCCCTGAGGACAAGCTGGCCCTCATCCGGCAGGAGCAGGCGGCGGGGCATCTGGTGGCCATGACGGGAGACGGGACCAACGACGCCCCGGCCCTCGCCCAGGCTGACGTGGGGGTGGCCATGAACACGGGCACCCAGGCGGCCAAGGAGGCCGGTAACATGGTGGATCTCGATTCCAACCCGACCAAGCTCATCGAGATCGTCGAGATCGGCAAGCAGATGCTCATGACCCGTGGGGCCCTCACGACCTTCAGCATCGCCAACGACGTGGCCAAGTACTTCGCCATCATCCCCGCCATGCTCGTGGGAGCCTTCCCGGTGATCGGACCGTTGAACCTGATGCGGCTGGGGTCGCCGGCCAGCGCCATCCTGAGCGCGGTCATCTTCAACGGCCTCGTCATCATCGCGCTGATCCCCCTGGCACTGCGCGGCGTGCGCTTTCGACCCCTCAGAGCTTCGGTCCTGCTGCGCCGCAATCTCATGATCTACGGCCTGGGTGGGCTGGCGGCCCCCTTCGTGGGGATCAAGCTCATCGACCTGGCGGTCAACGCCCTGGGGCTGGTTTGAGGACGGTTTCGAGTTTCGAGTTTCGGGTTTCGAGTTTTTTGCCCCGGGGGGTTCGGATGAGCCTCGGGCAGGCCGGGGGTGATGGAGAGCCCGTGAGGAGCAGGTATGGGCACACAGAATGAGAAGAAAGGAGCGGAGGGATTGGGCTGGACATGGATGAGGGTGGAGCTTCGCAGGGCCCTGACGGTTACCCTGGCGCTTGCCATGCTGGCTTGCGGCCTCTATCCTTTGGCCGTTTGGGGGCTGGCCCGCGGCCTGTTTCCGCAGAACGCCCGTGGGTCCCTCGTCTTGAAGGACGAGAGGATCGTGGGGTCCCGCCTGGTGGGCCAGCTGTTCACGGGTACCGCCTACTTCCACCCCCGTCCGTCGGCTGCCGGCACAGGCTATGATGCAACCCGTTCGGGAGGCAGCAACCTCGGGGCCACATCCGCCAGGCTCCACCACGAAGTTGAAAAGCGAATTCTCGAGTACCGCACGGAAAACGGCACCCCCCCGCATACTCCCGTACCAGCCGATGCCGTTATGGCTTCGGGGAGCGGCCTGGACCCTCACATCAGCCTGAAGAATGCGCTTCTCCAGGCGCGACGCGTTGCAGCGGCCAGGGGCAGGACTGAGGAGACGGTGATCCAACTGATTCAGGACGCCACGAGCGAGCCGGATCTCGGAATTCTCGGAGAGCCCCGTGTGAACGTGCTTCTCTTGAACCTTGCATTGGATTCGTTGAACTGAGAGGTCTTTTGTGGCTGAAGAGCGGCCCTACAGTTTCCTCCGATTGATCCGTCGCGCCCAGCGGGGACGCCTCAAAGTGTATCTGGGCTATTGCGCGGGCGTCGGCAAGACCTGGCAGATGCTCGAAGAAGCGCACCGACTGAAAGCTGAAGGCATCGACGTGGTCGCTGGCCTTGTGGAGACGCACGGGCGCGCCGAGACGGCGGCGCTCCTGGATGGCCTCGAGGTCATTCCGCGGCGCAGCGTCGAGTATCGGGGAATCCGCATCGATGAGATGGACGTGGATGCCATCCTGGAGCGGAAACCGCATGTGGCCCTCATCGACGAGCTGGCTCACACCAACGTGCCGGGCAGTCGCAATGGCAAGCGCTACCAGGACGTTCAGGAGATTCTGGCCGCCGGCATCCATGTCATCAGCACGCTGAACGTGCAGCACCTCGAGAGCCTGAACGACACTGTCGAGGATATCGCAGGCATCAAGGTGCGCGAGCGCATCCCCGATGCCATCATCGCGGATGCGGACGAGATCGTGAACGTGGACCTGACCACGGAGGACCTCCAGAAAAGGCTCGAGGAGGGCAAGATCTACTCGAAGGAGCGCATCGGGATAGCTCTGGTCAATTTCTTCAAGAAGGTGAATCTCGAACAGCTCCGCGAGCTGACCCTGCGCGAGGTTGCCGCCCAGATCGATCTGAAGAGCCGTGAAACCGTCGAGACGGAGTTCTCGGCCACCCCCGACCAGGTCATGGTCTGCCTCAGCTCCCGGGGGCCCAACAGTGAGATGCTCCTGCGATACGCATCGCGGCTCGCGGGAAGGCTCAACCGCAGCTGGTATGCCGTCTATGTCCAGACCCCCTCGGAGGAGCCCGCCGCCATCGATTCGGACACCCAGCGCGTGCTGGCCTCCACCCTCACCCTTGCCAAACAGCTGGGCGCCATGGTCTTCACCTATCAGGGCGAGGATATCGCCGGCACCATCCTGCGGTTCGCCAGGGAATACCGGGTGGGTCACATCGTGATCGGGAGCCCGGGGCCACTGCCACTGTGGAAGAGATGGCTGGGCAAAAAGAACGTGGTCGAACGGCTCATCGAACATGCCAGGGGAATCACCGTGGTCGTCCTCGATACGCGAAGGCATGAGACAGCCTCGAGCAGAGGGTCCGCAGAATTCACGCCAGGCAAGCCCGTGAGCCATGGACCTGGCCAGGGAATCACATCATGAAAACCCCGAGGCAGGTGGATCCTCTCCTGGTCATCCACACGCTTGCAGACGATCTGAAGCCGGTTGAGGCGCTGAGCTCTCCCGCGCCAGTGCAGATTTCGGCCGGGAGGTTTCATGGGTTCCGTTCCGAGACCCGTTGAACCGGTAGAGGTTAAGGGTGCTATCGATAGAGAACGGTGAAACGTGAGCGGTGCCGTTCCAGATAGGTGTGGAAGGTGAGCGGAGCTCGCGCGGATAGAGCGGGCCCATGGCGCCCCGCACAACCACCGTGGTCGCCGGGTTTGTTCGGGTTCTCGATGACACCTGCAGGGACGAGCTCGCCGGGTACAACTGGGCTGAGAGCCTCTCTGTCCAATCCGCACGCCCGTTTCAGAATGGCCGGAAGCCGGGTGGTCATCTCCCTCAGGAAGCGCAGGCTTGGTCTTCGCGCAGATGATGCCAAAGGCCTCAGACGCATCCGGCCCTGACTGCTCGATGCCATGGACAGGTGCCGGCTTCTCAGGCGCCATCCCCAAACGATGAAAAGAAGGCCAAGAAACACCAGAGAGCTCAGGACAAGGTGTATCGCCATAGACTGGATCACAAAAGGCTCCTCGGTGGAATACCCCAATGGTTGGCCGTCTCGATGGTGACCTCAATTTCGTAGATTCCACCCCTTGTGGGACGCCCTTGGAAGGGTGCCGTTTTCCGACCGTGGGCTCCCACCCCGATGGTCATGATGGCTCCTTCACGGGTCCACAAGGTGTTGACCCATTCAGGACCGAGGCTGGCGGGAGGAGAAAGTCGGAAGCTGTCCCTGTCCTTGACGGTCAAGACCACGGGGGACGGAGGTGCTGCCCATGGAGGCGTGAGCCCCCATGGTGACACTGCTGCCATGAAATTCAGCGGGGACAGCCCGACGTAGATCCCGCCTGCTCCGCGTGTCGGTCTCTTTGTCCGGATGGTGACTTTGTCGCCCGCATGGACGTGCGCGATCCTGACCTCAGGAGACCGGAGAGGATCCAGGTCAACACTCAGGGTGAGAGATCTGCCTGAGCGCGGGCGCACCCTCGCACCGGCTTCATCGTCGCGCTGCAGGCTCTCGTTCGCCAACTGCTGAGACTTCAAAGGTTCCCTGGATGGATCTGCCCCTTTGCGGCTTTCCCTCTGCGGCGCTTGACGGCTGACCCGTGTTGCCAGCGCCTGGACCTCACGCCTCAACTTTGCCACTTCCTCTTCGCGGCCTCTCTTTTCGGTCAGGAGCCTGAACCGCGTCTCGAGAGCTGCGGACCGCTCCTGGTCGAGCTCTTTCTTCAACTCCTGAATATGGGCTTGCTGTTCCTCGACCCGTTTCGCCTCAATGGCTGCAATGGCCCTGGATTCCTCCTGCCGCCTTTGCATCTCGATATGGAACAGCGCGAGGCCTGTGGATCCCAGCCCCACCAGAGTGAGCCCCATTGCGATCAAGAACCATGCTTTTTTCACGCGCTTCCCTTGTCTTTAAGTTTCACCCTTGCCCTTCCGTCATGCGACATTGACGGAAGTCACCTCGCGGTTTCGGTCCTTTTCCCGGCTTCCATCCACTCCTTGATTCCCTGTCGATATAGGTAAACATGAGTATATCCGAGACTCACCGCCCACATCGCACCGTTGTGACTGCGCCCGCTTTCGACGGATTCGGAATAGAACACCATCTTCCGACGTTTGTCTGGCCCCAGGATCTTTTCGAATTCCGCTCTGGTTTTGTCGTCCAGCCGGTTCATCTCCTCCCTCGGAAATTCAAAGTGGGCCGCGTAAGGAATATGGTGTCTTCTGTAGCTGTCCGCATAAGGGGTGGTATCGACGATCAGCAGGGATTCCCTTTCCGAGAGCCACCGCGGATCGATCTCATCCAACCAGGCCTGCAGCTCCTCTGTGGAGACGGTGTTGTAGCCGCCCCTCATGGCTGCGTTGTCCCTGGGGGTGATCTTGTCCGGGTTGCGTCCTTCGCCGTTGCTCGCAGCTGCGAGGATCCCCGAAGATAGACACAGCACCAGAACAACTCTCAACAACCGCAGGCTAACCGGTTCTCTCCTCAGGATCATCGATCGTTCTCCGCTCCTTTTGGCTCGCTCATGTACTGTCCGCTTTCCATGTGAAGGCATATAGGCATGCAGTGGCAAGGAATGTTGACTTTTGTATTTGCCCAGGGGGCTACTCTATGGTGGCAACCTCCTGCGTGGTCTCAAGCATGGAAAACCCTATGGGACATCACATGATCTCAATCATAGAGGACCCATCAGGGGGCTACCGAGCTGCATGGCGTGGAAGTCCTTATACCCCTCGTTAACTTCCGATGATCTCATTCAAGCCTTCAATGATTTGGTCCAATTCTTCCTGTGATACTGTGCCAATCCTCTTGCCGATCCTCTCTGTTGAAAGCGTACGGATCTGGCTGATTTTCACCCATGAGCGTTTAGGAAGGTCATTTGGGCTGAGCTCAAGAGTGAGAGGAAATCCTGCGCGCTGAGGCTGGCTGGTCATTGCCACAGCGATCACGGTTCCTGAGCGTCTATTGAAAACGTCTTGGCTGAGAATGACTACAGGCCGCAGGCCGGCTTGCTCTTTTCCTTTCACTGGATTCAGATCGGCCCAGTGAATCTCTCCCCTCAGTATTCCGGCCACTGCTCCAGCTCCTCGTCCATACCTTCTTCAGCCATGGCTTTCTCCGCACACGGATCAAGCTTCGCACATTCTCTGGCAAGGCGATTCCGTTCCAGTTTCTCCAATTTTTCTTCCACTGCATCCTGAATTGCTTTACTTCGGTTCGGAAACACCCGATCCCTTACCAGCCGATCAAGCCGGTGCAGCGTAACTTTATCCATGGTGATCGCGATTTTTGCTGAAGCCATTTTGCACCTCCAGTATGATAATATGTCATACTGAGTGCCAAATCAAGCACGGAAGAACCGGTCGATGTGCCTGAAGGCTGACGCCAAGCATAACCGGCTGCGCAAAACCTGCACAAAGCATCATTCTACAGGGCCGATTTCGCAGGAACACGCGGCTATACCGTCTCAAAACAGAAAGCGACTCAAAGCGAGAATGAGGCAGGATGGGAGCTTACCACAAGGCATTGAATCCCCCCCTGATGCGTCCTGCGTGGTCTTCCTCCTGGAAGAGTCCTCAGGAAACACATGAATTTCATATGAAGATCATATGGCGTGATGATAAGGGTTGGTGCGAAGGTATACGGAAATCCGCACGGCAGGGGGTCGCATTGAGGGGCAGCCTGGGCCGGGGGGGGCGTTGAGGTGTTGAGGTGCCGCTTGGTGTGGGTGTGCCTCCGAGTTGGCGTTGTGAATCGATGCTTGCTCTGGGGCTGAGGTTTTGGGGCTACCTGTTGTGAGCGCCGCTTCCGGCTTGGGATGCGTTCTCCTTGGTCCGCCCGAAGCGGAGCAGGCGTTTGGTGTCGAACCGGAGCTCCTCGGCGATTCCAACGAGCCGGGAGTAGGTTGCATCATCCATCTCGGGCGACCTGGAGAGGATCCACAGGTATTTGCGGTTCGGATGACCGACCATGGCATGCCGATAATCGGGGTCAATGTAAAAGATCCAGTACTTCCCTTTGGCCAGGAACGGGAAAAGGCGTGAGAACCAGTTGTCGAAAACCACTTCGAGCCTGGATCCCTTCACCTTGTCCACCACCTTTGCGGTGCCCGCGGCTGACTTTCTCTTCCCCCGGTCGGTGATGCATTCGTTGTGAACGGTCACCGCGTCCTTGTCCGCCAACGTGTAGGTTGCCCAGGATTCGACACATCCTCGCTGGAACCACATGGGCAGTCGGGCGATTTCATACCACCTGCCCATGTATCGTTCGAGATCCACTTCCGGAAGCCGATCGGGTGCGGAGGGGCTCGCCTGCGCATGAATCGCTGAGGCGGATCCCATGAAACATCCCAGGAATGCCGCCAGGATCGTCAGTTGTCGCATGATGTTCTTCTCCTAAGGTCGTTCCCGCGAAAGCCGGAACGCCGTCTAGCGCCAACGGCAGGATTCAACGCTTGCTGGACCCCGGACTGCGCCCAATGATGTTGACTTAAGCCCCTTGACCTGAACCTGAACCTGAAAGGGTGCCATGGGCTAAGCGAAGCTTGCCCATGCATGTTCAGACAACCACGGGCAAGCTACGCTTGGCCCGTGCCACCCGTCAAGTCAACAGTATTGCGGACTGCGCCGGGGCGGCGTCATTTCGAGACTTTTGGGATACCCTCTAACGGTGCTTCCACCGGGGGGATCGCTTTTCGATGAAGGCGCTCATCCCTTCCCTGGCATCGTCCACCAGGCAGTTCATGGCGATGACTTCCTTGGCGTACCCGTAGGCCGACTCCTCGGAGAGGTCCACCTGCTCATAGAAGGCCCGCTTCCCGAGAGCCAGGGTGTAGCCGCTGAACTGCGCGATCTCCAGGGCCCAGTCCCGGGCGGCTGCCGCCAGCTGGTCGGCCGGGACGATGCGGTTCACGAGGCCGAACCGCTCGGCCTCCTCGGCGGAGATGAATCGCCCCGTGAGCAGCATGTCCAGGGCTCGCCTCCGACCGATGACACGCACCAGCGGAACCATGGGGGTCGTGCAGAACAGGCCGATCTTCACCCCCGGCGTGGCAAACCGAGCAGAGGGCTCCGTGATGGCGAGATCGCAGGCGGCCACCAGCTGGCAGCCGGCCGCCGTCGCGATTCCCTGAACCTGGGCAATGACGGGCTGCGGCAACTGATGGAGCCGGAGCATCATGCGGTTGCACGTGGAGAAAATTTCGCGCAGGTAGGCCGCCTCGCTGTTGTGGGCCACCATCTCCTTGATGTCATGCCCGGCACTGAAGACGGGACCGCTCGCGCGGATGATGAGCGCCCGGACTTCAGGGTCAGCCTCGACCTCGGCCAGCTTCCCGGTGATTTCCCTCATGACGTCCAGCCCAAGAGCGTTGCGCTTTTCCGGCCGGTTCAGCACCAGCCAGGCCAGGGGGTATTCTTTCTCAAGCAGTACAGCATCCATCCCTTTCTCCTTTCATCGCTAACACTCCCGCCCGGGTCCATCCAGCCAGAAGCACAGGGCGTGCTTGATCTCCTCGACCTGCTCGGGGTCGGACACCTTATCTCCGTCGTGGGTCCGAATGTAAAAGACGTCGGCCACCTGATCGACCTTGGTGGTGATCTTGGCGATGAAGATGCGAATCTGCAGATCCAGGAGGGTCCGGCTGATGCTGTAGAGGAGTCCGATGCGGTCTGTGGTGTAGACTTCCAGGATCGTGTATTTCGCTGACGACTCGTTGTCGATGAAAATCCTGCTGGGGGACACGCGCATGGAGGCCTGGGTCGGGGGGCGGCTGGCGGCATGAGCGGCGATGCGGTAATCCAGGGCCATTTTCCCCTGGAGCAGCCGCCTCATGTCATCCTGCACCGCTTCCCATTCCCGCTCTTCCAGGCGGCCTTCGGGCAGACGGCACTGGAAAAGCAAAAGCGTCATGCTGTTGTTCATGGTGAATACCTGGGCACCCAGAATGTTCATGTCATGGAGGCTCAGTATGCCGGCTGTCCGCGCCAGAAGCCCGGGAGTATCCCAGCTCACCACCGTGATTTCCACATGGCCGTCTCCCGAAAGAAACTCCGCCACCAGAGTCTCCTCCGAGTGCTGAAGCTTCCACTGGAGCCGCATATGGCGGCCGATGGAGCCGGGAGACATGGCCAGGAGGTAACGGGGAGCCAGCTGCGAGAAGTGATCCTCCAGCTGCGAAGGGTTCATCAGGTCCGACACCTCCCGTTCCACCTGGGCACGGATCTGGGCTATCTTCTCGGTGATCGCCTCCTGGCTGGGCTCCCCCTTCTCGAGCAAATGGTAGATCTTCTCGTGCAAGGCCAGCACGGGAGTGTCTCGATACTTCTGGAGCGCCTTGGGGCCTGTGGCCGCCATGTCGGCAAAGCTCAGCACCAGGAGCTGATCGAGATTCTCCGGGGTGCGGACCACCAGGGCGCAATGGGCCAGCATCTCCTCGTCCGAGAGATCGCGCAGGGAAGCACTGTCCACGAGGAGGAGATGCTGCGCCACGAGGAACTGGATCGTGTCCGACTGGTCCGGCTCCAGCCCGATGCGATGGGCGATGGCGGGGATCATGGCCCCCCCGTTCAGCGCATGGTCCTTACCCGTTCCCTTGCCGACGTCGTGAAGGAGCCCCGCCAGGTAGAGGCAGATGGGGTCCTCGATACGCCTGGCCACGGCGGTCAGCTCGGGCTCTTCCTTTTCGTGCTGGCCCGAGATGGTCTCCTTCAGGACCCGCAAGGTGCGGAGATGGTGCTCGTGGACGGGATAGAGATGAAAGGCGTCGTGCTGGACCTGGCCGTGGACTGCGGCAACCTCAGGGATAATGGCGGCGAACAGGCCGAGATCATAGAAGCGCCGGAGCGCCGGGAGCTCAGGGCCGTCCGATCGAATGAGCTGCAGGAGCTCAGCCTTGAGGGCGGCATCGGGTCCTTCCGCGCTGAGCACATTGGCGTGATGTCGAATCCATTGGCGGGTCATGTTGGCGAAAGTCGCACCATGCTCCGCGGCCAGGACGAAAAGGTGCACCACGTTGGCGGCCGTCGCCGGGTATCGGTCCGGCTGCACGAAGATCCTCCGCCCTCGCATGACGACACCCTCCTCCAGGGGTTTGGCTTCGCCCTCCTGGGGATAAAGGGTCTCCGAACCGATTTCGTCCAATCGGTCCCAGAATTCCTGGGCGATGTTGGAAACTCCGTGAAACAGCTGATAGGTGCTCTGCATGAAAGTCTCGACGGGGAGATACCCGGGCCGCCCCGAATAACCGAGCAGGCCCGCAAGGGTTTCCTGGTCCTCGAATCGGAGGGTTGTGGCCGAATGGCCGTCCATGGACTGCAGGATATTGAGCAGGTGGTTGTAGGTCTTGTCGGCCTGCTGGAGAAACTCCACCTCCTGGCGGTTCAGATAGCCCCGGAAGATGGCGTCCTCGAAAGTGCGGATGTTGGAGGTGATGCGGCAGGCGGCACGGATGGTCGTGATTTCGGCGATCCCTCCCGGGTTGCCCTCGAGGTCGGGCTCGAGCCAGGCTTCGCTCCGATCCAGCTTGGACCGCCGCTCCGCCATACCATGACGGAGCATTGAGAGCAGGTCGGCCTGGTGCCGCTCGGCATAGTCTTCGAGCAGCTTGTCCATCTCGTCGACCAGCTGCCGATTCCCGGAGATGTAGCGCATTTCGATCAGCTTCACCAGGAGGCTGAAATCGTCCGCAGCTTTCTCCATCAACTCGCCGGGTGTGCCGGTCAACGTCTGGAGAGCCCAGCCGGCATCCCGCAGCGGCGCGAGGACTTCGTCAATGTATTCTTCATTCCAGACCCCTTTTTCGCGGCCCAGGAACAGAACGGGAACCCGTTGGTTGACGCCGACGAGTCCGCGTCCGAAATTGCCTATGGCCACCACGGCGCCGCTCGAGCGAAACGGGTCCGTGTCCAGTCGGTTGGCCAGCCGGTTGTAAAGGGAGATGATCGCGATCTCGAGGAGGCTGGTGTGACGACTCAGGTGGTCTTCGCCATGATCGTTCAGGAGCTGCTCTCTCTGTTTTTTCAGGGATTCAAACATGCTCACCATGCTATCTCCTCCGGACGGTCCCCTTGCGAGTGGACGTTGTCACAATTCGAATGCAGTCGCTTAGGCTCGGCACAATTCAGCGCAATGGATTGACCAACCATTCAGTGTTGCATCCGGCAACCTGTTTCTTGACCTATCTACCAAAAATGAGTATTCCTCTCCAGGTTTCAAGCGGATATTTCCACATTTTACAAGGAGTTTTTCTCTTGATCGCAATCCTTGACTACCGGGCCGGAAATCTCACCAGCGTGGAACGTGCGTTGAGATACCTGGGGTTTCCCTGTGAGATCACCGATTCACGCAAGAAGATCGAACATGCCGAGCGGATCATCTTCCCGGGGGTCGGGGCGGCCGGCAAGTCGATGGAAAACCTGAAAAACCTCGGGCTCGACACGCTGTTGCGGGAGCGCCTTGAGGCAGGCACTCCGGTCCTGGGGATCTGTGTCGGCCTGCAGGTGCTTTTCGACTACAGCGAGGAGAACGACCACACCCGGTGCCTGGGGATTCTGCCCGGGGCGGTGCACCGATTTGCAGAAGATCTGCGTTCGGGGGAGGGCGACCTCCTCAAGATCCCTCACATGGGTTGGAACGAAGTCCGGTTTGTCATGCAGCATCCCGTCTTTGAGGGAGTCCCGAAGGGGAGCGCTTTTTATTTCGTACACAGCTACTATCCTCAGCCTGCCGACGAAAATCTCGTGGCTGGAATCACGGACTACGGCCTCACGTTCTGTGCGGCGGTTGCCCGTGCAAACCTGGTTGCCATGCAGTTTCATCCGGAGAAGAGCGGACCGCCGGGACTGAAGATACTGAGCAACTTCTGCCGATGGGACGGCACATTTCCAGGGGCCGATTGAGAGGAAGCCATGCTGAGCAAACGCATCATCCCCTGCCTGGACGTACGGGACGGCCGGACGACCAAGGGGATCAAATTCAAAGACAACATCGATATCGGCGATCCGGTGGAGATGGGCCGCTTTTATTACGAGGAGGGAGCCGACGAGATCGTCTTCTACGACATCACGGCTTCCAGCGACCGGCGGCCCATCATGCTCGATGTGGTGCGCCGGGTCGCGGAGACGATCTTCATCCCGTTTTCCGTCGGCGGCGGCATAAGGTCTGTCGAAGACATGCGGGATGTTCTCCTGGCCGGCGCGGAAAAGGTGAGCGTCAACTCCGCCGCCGTTCTGAATCCCGACGTCATCCGCCAGGGGGCCGAAGCTTTCGGCAGTCAGTGTGTTGTCCTCGGCATGGATGTGAAGAAAGTCCCGTCGTCGGAGAAGATCCCCTCGGGCTACGAAATGGTGATCAATGGAGGCCGGACCGCCATGGGCATCGACGCCCTCTGGTGGGCCCGGGAGGCCGAACGGCTCGGCGCCGGCGAAATCTGCCTCAACTCCATCGATGCCGACGGGACCAAGGAGGGCTACGAAATCAAACTCACACGGCTCATTTCATCCCAGGTGCGCATTCCCGTCATTGCATCGGGAGGCGCGGGCTCGCCCGATCATCTTCTGGACGTGCTGAGAGAAGGCCGCGCCGATGCCGCTCTCATCGCCTCCATGGTCCATTACGGTACCTACACGATCCGGCAGATCAAAGAATTCCTTGAGGACCGGGGAATCGAGGTGCGAAAGACCTGGTAAAATTGTTGAGCTAATACCGAACAGCTAAGAGCTGATCGCTCAATTTAGGTGGGGTGCAGATCTTTTGGAACAAAGATCGGAAGCGAACCCGGAGGGTTCAAAGCCATTAGCCGGTGGTTGAGTCCGCGATAGCGGGCGATACCACCGGGATACGAACGGGGATAACGATTGCATCCCGGAGGGGTCCCAGCAAGGGTACACCCCGGAGGGGTCCCAGCAGGGGTGCACCCCGGAGGGGTCCCAGCAGGGGTGCACCCCGGAGGGGTCCCAGCAAAGGGTACACCCCGGAGGGGTCCCAACAACGGTAACCGATGTCTTCCACCTATATCAGCCTTCATTATCATCTCGTCTTCGGAACGAAAAACCGCATTCCGTCGATCGACATACCATGGCGTTCCCGTCTTCATGAATA
>JBFYYO010000030.1:0-25719 GCA_041310025.1 Syntrophobacterales bacterium | reverse complement strand
AACATTTGAGTCGTCATTCCGGCAGTTTTCAAGCCGGAATCCACAGAAAAACCTGGATCCCGGCTAAAGGACTGCCGGGATGACGTTTGCGAATTCGAGGCCTTAATTCTGTGGACGTGTACTTAGCCCATGGCACCCGACCCGACCGGGCAGATGAGCTTGATTCAACAGCATTGGCGGGAGGGCGGCTCCATCCGTCCGAATGCCGCGGCATTGGCTCGCTGCTGACATCTGGGGGCTCGGATGAGGCGGAAGTTGAACAAAAGCTTTGACCGAATTCAGCAGGCTGTGGTTAGATCAGATGTTGCGGTGTTTGACCTGGGAGAGTCTGATACGGCCTCTGGACGATAAGAGGGAGGATATGCTCTATGCTGAGTCTGAAAAGTGGGTTCTCGATTCTCATCGCGACTGTCATCGGGTTGTTCGCCTTGATAACCGTCTCCAGTCTGCTGACCGTAGACTTCCTGGTGGACCTGTGGTGGTTCGATTCATTGGGTTACGCATTCTATTTCTGGCAGAGACTGCTCTATCGCTACGTCGTGTTCGGCAGTGTCACCGTGCTCTTTTTTCTCATCTTTTTCCTCAACTTCTGGGTGGCGTCCCGTTATCTGGGCAGCACGGAGTCATCAGAGCCTCAGGATCAGGAGAAACGCCGAGCCTATAAAGAGATATTGGGGCTGTTTCGAACAGGTTCCATGCGCGTCTACACCCCCCTTTCCCTTGTTCTGGGCATCCTGATCGCCTATCCGCTTTTCGAGCAGTGGGAGGCCTTTCTTATGTTCGTTTTCGGCCCCCCAATGGGCACCACCGATCCCGTCTACGGCAACGACATCAGCTATTACCTCTTTTCTTTCCCCATCTACTCGCTGCTGCAGCGCAGAATCCTCATCGCCTTCGGAATGCTGCTGGCGGGAATCCTCTTCCTCTACTGGCTCGAGCGCCGCATCCTCCAACAGCAGGATCAGCGGATGCCTGCAGGAGCCAGGATGCACATCAACATTCTCGTCGCCATCGTCTTCCTGATCGGAATCTGGAACTTCAGCCTGCAGAGGTATGAGCTCCTCTATACGGGATTCCATGAACCGCTCTTCTCAGGACCGGGCTTTGCCGAGATGAACGTCGTCCTCCCGTTGATCATCGCCTGTCTGCTGCTCCTGGCGGGGTTGGGCGTCTCCCTGCTCCTTTACATCAACCGGCAGAAGGGATTGAAGGCTCTCGTCGCTTTTGCAGTCCTCTTCGCCCTGGCTTTGGGGGGACGTTATTCGAAGCTCCTTCCGGAGCTGGTCAACGAGTACATGGTCAAACCGAACGCCATCAGCCGACAGAGCACTTACATCCAGCACAACATTGCCTCGACGCTTGCCGCATTCAAACTGAGCGACGTGCAGACTCGGGAGGTCGCTCCTGAGCGGCTGCCCATCGAGCTGGATACGCTGAAGACCGAAGGGGTGTTCCGGAACATCCCCATCTGGGACGGAGAGCTCCTGACCGACGTCTTCAAGCACCTCCAGGAACTGCGCACCTACTACGACTTCGCACCGGTGGACGTGAGCCATTACAATGTGCGAGGCCACAACCAGCAGGTCTACCTGGCTGCCCGCGAGCTCAACACTTCCGAATTGCCTTTGGGCGCCCGCAATTGGATCAACGAACATCTGACTTACACGCATGGCCACGGGGTCGTCATGGTGCCCGCCGGTCAGGGCGGGGATGAGCCCATGACCTGGTTCATCAAGGGGATCCCCATGGAGTCGGAATTCGGGTTTCAGGTCGAGCAGCCCGGGATCTATCACGGAATTCTGGACAACTATACGCACGTCATCGCACCCAATGACGCCGGAGAATTCGGATACCCGAAAGGCGACAGCAACGTCATGGTCAACTTTTCCGGAGACATCGGAGTTCCCATCAACTCCCTCTTCCGAAAGCTCATGCTCGCTTATTATTTCAAGGACAAGGACATCTTTTTCACGGTCAAGACCAACGAGAGCAGCAAGATGCTGTTTCGCCGAAACATCCGCGAGCGCATCCACACCCTCACCCCATACCTGCTGCTCGACCAGGATCCATTCGTGGTGGTGACACCCAAACGGCTCTTCTGGATCCAGGATGCTTACACCCACTCCGACCTCTATCCCTATGCAGCCTCGTATCAGGTGGCCGACCGCAACGTGAGCTACATTCGAAACTCGATCAAGATTGTTGTGGACTCCTACGACGGCCGGGTTTCCTACTACGCATTCGATCGGCAGGACCCCATCGTCCAGGCCTACGATCGCATGTACCCGGGCCTGATCAAGGACCCAAGTGAAATGCCGCCTGAGTTGAAATCTCAGGTTCGTTACCCCCAGGACTTTTTCAACGTCCAGATGGAGGTCTATGCCAGGTATCAGCAGACGGACCCCGCAGTCTTCTACCAGCAGGAGGATGCATGGGAGTTTGCAGCAGCAGCAGCCTTTCGCGGTCAGGAGGCTTCGCCCATCAAGTCTTACTATCTCACCCTCGACATCATCGAGCAGGGCCGCTTTGACTTTGTGCTGCTTTCCCCCATGACCCCCAAGGGCAAATCCAACCTCAGGGCCCTGGCCGTGGTCGGAGCGGAACCCCTGAATTACGGAAAGATCATCGTTCACAGTTTCCCCAAAGGCCAGCTGGTGTTCGGTCCCGGACAGATCTACTCGCTCATCGATCAGGATACCCAGGTTGCTCAGCAGATCACCCTGTGGGATCAGGTGGGATCGGAGGTGGAGCGAGGCAAGATGATCATTGTTCCCATCGAGCGAGTGATCATCTACATCCAGCCCTTGTATCTCAAGTCTTCGACTACATTGAAGATTCCGGAACTGAAACGCGTGATCATGACTCAGGGACAGATCGTGGTGATGGAGAAGACTCTGGAGGAAGCTTACGCAGAGCTCGTGAAACGTACGAGGGAAGAACAACGAAGGGTTGAGCGCCGCTACGCGCCCATAGTGGTGGAGCCCCAGCCGCAGGCGCCGCCCAAACCGCAGCCGCCTGCCGAGCAGCAGCAACCGCAGGCTCAGGCTCCAGAGCGATCGGAGCCGGAAGCCGCCCCCCCGCAGAAGGTGGAACCGCCAGCTCAACCGGAGCCGGAAGCCAAGACGGAAGCTCCAGCGCCACAGCCGGCTCAACCGGAAACCGAAGCTCCGGCGCAGCCTCCCGCGCCACACCAGAACAAACCCGGGGAGCAGCTTCCTTCACCGCCCACGGTTGAAGGCCGTCCTGAAGCACCGGCGCAATATCAGCCCCCTTCAGGAGCACCGGCGGAACAGGCAGCTCGGCCGCCAGGGACAACGGCCATTCCCGAGGGGGATTCGCCAAATAATTGACGGGCATAGTTGGGGGGGATCAGTCCTTGTCCCCCCCTCCCCCGGTCCCCACCTTATCGAGGACCTTCTCATAGTACACCTGGTTTTCCTCCAGGACAGCCGCAACGCGCCGCGACATGTTGAACTTCATGATCAGGTAGTTGAGCTTCTTCATCTGCCGATACTTCTCCTGGGTATCCTGAATGCCCGCAAGCAGCTCCTCCGTGGTTCGGATCTCTTTTCTGAGCTGAACTTCCGGCGGAAGGCAGTTGGCGTTCTTCAGAATCTTGTAGGCAATCCGCAGGTCAGGAGGGACCTGGCTGTCATCCTCGATATTCAGCGGCTTTCCCTTCCCCGGCAGGTCGTCGAGCTCACCTCGATCCATCGCTTCACGGATGCGTTCATCCGCGATCTTATCCATAATGGCAAAGAGATTTCCCATGCTCTTCCTTTTCAATGAATGAAGCCGTGATGCTCCGACGTTTGCGAGATCTATTATAATGATGAACCGTTTGAAGGAGAAGCAATGAGTGAGACAATGAGTGAGAGTACGCCTAACATGCCACGGCCTTTCCCTCCCCATTCCGTCTTGATCCTGGGTGCGGGGCGGTTCGGCCGGCTGGCTGCGGAGAGGCTCACGCGGAGATTCAAGGATGCGGATTTCCTGGTGATCGATGAGCGAGCCGACCGCCTGGAATCTCTGGCCGGCGAGCTGGGAGTGAGGACTGCCGCGGCAGACGCCGTTGCCTATCTGGCCGGCCGGGATTTCGCCGATGAGCTGTGGATCGTGCCGGCCGTTCCCGTGCATGCAGCCTTCCAGTGGCTCATGCGCGGAACGGATCTCTCATCCCGTGCGACATCGATCCCGGTACCGGAATCCGTCGACCCTCAGGTGCCGAACCCCTACCGCGTCCCGGATGGAACCGTTTACGCCAGCTATGCCACCTTCCTCTGCCCCGATGCGTGCAGCGAGCCCGAAGAGCGGTGTACCACCACCGGCGAGCCGAGGCTGGGCAATCTCTACGATACGCTGTCCGGGATTTCGGTCCCGGATTTCCATGTGTCCGTCTTGAGAAGCTGGCAGCTGGCTCCCGGCGTCGGAGGATACACTGCCGGACAGCTCGGGCAGCTCCAACGGGGAGTCCTCCATCGCCAGGGCGGCCACATCATCTCAACCAGCTGTCGCTGCCACGGCGTGATCAACGCCCTCAGGTGGACCTGAAATGGACACGCCCCCGGAGCGTCTCTGAGTGGAAACGATGGCAGAGTTTTTGCTAACTGAAACTTGCGGTTCCCCTGCCCCTGGTGGGGTGCCGCTGTCTGGGCGTTGCACCTCCATTTGGCATCAGGAGAACTGAGAGGGTGTCGAAAAAGCCCTCAGCATTGCCAATTCGTCATTCCCGCGAAGGCGGGAATCCAGGTTTTATAAAGGTCCTGGACCCCCGCCTCCGCGGGGGTGACGTTAAGGAGTGCGCTTTTTGGACAGCCTCTGAGACATCGACGGTCGTGATCGCTGGAATCCTGCATGTATGGAAAAACCGGGAGAAAAAGGAAACTGGATGAAGCCCCAGCCTATACTGGAGAGCTCGTGCCCCCTGGAGTTCAACGAATGCCCGATACTCCAGGAAGTTCTGGCACTCCGCGATGAATGCAGCCGACTCACAGAGCTTTCCATCACCGATCCGCTCACGGGTTACTTCAACTACCGTTACATGATCCAGTCTCTGGACCAGGAGATGGAGAGGTCCCGTCGCACCGGGCTTCCCACAGGCCTCATCATGGTCGATCTCGATCACTTCAAGGACGTTAACGACTCGTACGGTCACATGATCGGCGACAAGGCCCTCCAATGGGCCTGCAGGATCTGGCGGGAAAATATCCGGCGCATCGATATTCCCTGTCGATACGGCGGAGAGGAATTCGCCATCATCCTTCCGGGCACCGACCTCCCCCAGGCCACCCTGCTCGCCGAGCGCCTGAGGAAGGTTCTGGCCGATTCACCCCTTCCCGTCGACGGATTCGGCCTGGAGCTCACCGCAAGCTTCGGCGTGAGTGCCTTCAGGGGACAGAACGGAGCCACACCTCAGCGAGTGCTCGATTGCGCCGACCACATGCTGATCCGGGCCAAGGCCCAGGGTCGCAACCGCGTTTGCAGCGATCTGCAGCCCAAGCGGAAATCTCCTACGGAAGTGACTTCGGACGAGCGGGCGGCACTTTTCAACACCAAGGGAAATGAAGACTTCATTTCACCGTGTCTGGACGGTGTGGAGGATGATTGTCAATGAACGTGAACAATGAGCTCTTGAAACGTCCTGTAACGGTTTCCCTCACGAGCGGGAAAGGCGGAGTGGGCAAGACGAGCCTCACCGTCAACCTGGCTGTCGCCCTGTCTCGAAGCGGAAAGCGCGTGCTCATCGTGGACGGGGACCTGGGGCTGGCCAATGTGGATGTGCTCCTGAGGATCCATGTGGAGCGGAGCCTTCGGGACGTCATCGAAAACGGCGATGACCCATTGGACACCATCGTTTCCGTCGGACCCAACCTCAGTGTTCTGCCCGCGAGCTCCGGGGTCCCCGAGATGCTCAACCTCGGGCAGCGCGAGCAGTCGCTCCTGGAGGGACTCCTCAGGAAGATCTCCTCGCATTATGATTTCGTTCTGGTGGACACCGCCGCCGGCATCGGCCAATCGGTGCTGTGGCTCAACCATTTCGCCGATCATCCCATCGTCGTCGTGACACCGGACCCAACCTCCATGACCGATGCCTATGCCCTCATCAAGGTCATGGCCCGGGAGCACGAGCGCAATTCCTTTCACGTCGTGGTGAACGCGTTGAGCAGCCCCAAGGAAGGGGAAGAGGTCTTCGCGACCCTGAAAGGCGTCGCCGAGAAGTTCCTCCAGGTGAAGCTTCTTCACCTGGGGTCGGTGCCGCTGGACTCCGAAGTCGCAAAGGCGGTTCGCCGCCAGATTCCTTTCCTGAAGACCTCACCGGATTCCAGGGCTGCCCGGGCCATTCTCGAATTGAGTGCCAGCATCGAAAAGCTTTCACCCGGCAGCCATCGAGGGGCGGCTCAGCCGGCTCCCGCACTCCAGCCGAAGCCGCTTGCCGTTTCAGAGAGGGATTGAACCCCCGCCACTCAGAAGCGGGCGTGCTCAGCCCATGGTCCCGTTTCATCGGGGCTGAATGAAGCTCCTTGGAGCAGCATCGCCCTTCCCTGCCAGGGCACGGCACACCCTGCATCACGGATTTGGTGTTGCAGAGACCATCAATTTGCTCTATAAGATGCCTCACAAGGGCGGGTAACTCAGCGGTGAGAGTGCCATCCTCACACGGTGGAAGTCGGAGGTTCGAATCCTCTTCCGCCCACCAGTAAAATCAAGGGGTTAGCTCAGATCGAGCTGGCCCCTTTTTGCTTTTTGTACCTGTTTTGTGGCCGGTTGCCCATGATGGCACTCTGGGGAGGGCGGGCAGCAAGGTGGGTTTGTGCTCTCGAGGGGGGTGGGCCTGAAAGCGCGCGTCCCGCATTCAATGCTGCCGCAGCAGGAATGCAGTGAGTCAATGGGAATCGGGATCTTTGTCCACCGGGCGAATCAAACGGACCCAGAGCGTATCGTGCCCCTTCGGGTCCGGCTTCACTTTGCCCTTCACTTCCACGATCCTTCCGTCCAGCGGCATGAGAAAGGAGTCCCTCGGGGGGCTCAGGGCCATTGCCCGTCCATCCGTCCGAAGCCAGTACCGAAGGGGCGCGCGAAGGTACTTCACGCCCGGCTTGCCGTAATTCTCAACCACCAGCTCACCCCGCAAGAGCACCTCTTCGCCCGGCAACTCGCCATAGGCAGCCGGATCATCCCATATGACCGTCCAGTCAGCAGCTCGAGCAACTCCCACAGGCTCGATGCATGTGAGCGTCACAGCGGCAAATCCCATCAAAATCGTTATGGCCGTCCCTACCCAGCACATGTGAGCGGTCTCCCTCTTCCCTGCGCACTGAAAAACTCCATTCAATTATTAAACATAATGACGATGGGAGGAATGCCAAATTCTCCCCGCCGCCGGGAGTGGACCAGCACCACGGAAGGGTCCAACAGCCGGGGCGGACGGTGGACAAGCCAGCGAAGCGGGACGGCCACCCGCGAAGGAAATGCCTTGTGTCGGGAATCCCGGGGGACCACGAAGGCTGAGCGCGGAGCCAAAGCGCAGACCAGGGCTCGGTCCGGCGGCCGAGGTGCCCGCCGATAGCTTGATGGCGGATGCGCCGCATCGGTTCAGCCCCGTTGCGGCGCATTGGTCACCAGCCATCACCCGTCAAAGAGATCTCGACCCTCCGGATACCTGCCCTCGCTCCCCAATGCTGTTGAATTAAGCTCATCTGCCCGGTCGGGTCGGGTGCCATGGGCTAAGCGGAGCTTGCCCATGCGAGCTCATCCGGTCACGGGCAAGCTTCGCCTGGCCCGTGCCACCCCTTAATTCAACAGCATTGCCCTCGCTCCCCTCGTCTGCACCCGTAAAAGGAATAATCAACCACAAAATCAGGACAGCGACATCCCCGCATGAAACTGGCGGGAATCCGGAGGTTTTCAGATGCCTGGAGCCTCGACAAAAGCATGTGGGGATGATGTTCAGGGAACAGTGGCCTTCGGTCAAGCAATGGGATCGCCTGATCCGGCCGAGGCGCATCTGGGGAAGTGTATTTGGCGATTGGAAAAAATTCTTTATTTATATATGGTTTGTTACAAAACGGTGACAATCTCGAGACGCCCCCGTGAAAAGTAGGTAAATAATGAATTATATTGTGGACAACATCGCCTGTTCCTCCTTAGATCTATAGCAACGGCTCATGCTCAGCTTCGTCATCAAAGCTTCAAGACTGCTCAGACGACGCAGGACGAAATGCCGGCAGGGCTTGAATGGGAGTGGATAACAGTTTGTGCGCTCCCTTTGTCATCGATCCTTGAACTGAGCATATCCGAACCCTTAAACGACGAGACGTGTAGAAGGAGGTCACCATGTCGCCCAAGAAGGCTGCGAGCGGCGAGGGAGTCGGTGAAGGCCCCAAGATCAGGAAGCACCCGGCAACTGGGGCGGCGAAGGAAACCATCACCGAACCGGTACCTGTAATGAAGACCATCTGCAAGGAGGTACCGGCTGAGAAACCGATCACCCAGAAAAACCCAGAACAGGAGGTCATCATGACACCGGAGGAAACCACCCAGAGCAGCAGCGTATGGTCCGGAATCGAAAACGCGGGCCGCGGGATGAAGAATGGTATTATGAACACCCTCAAGGCAACGGGCGAGATCGGAGCCGAGGTCTTGAAGCTCGCCAGGAATACCCTGGTGGACACCTTCAAGGCCACCGGCGCGGTTGCAACCGATGCGGTGGGGGTTGCTCAGAACGTGGTCAAGGGAACCGTGCTTGCCGTTGAGGAAGTGGGGACCGGCCTCGTTGGGAGCGCAACCCGGGTTGCCAAGGGCGTCGTCGGCGGCGTGACCGACGTGGGACGCGAGGTGCTGACCACGGCCCACAAAACCGCTTCGGGGGCGGTGGCGACTGTTTCAACCCTGGGCACCGATGTGGCCGGAGTGGCGAAGAAGGCCGCCAATGGAACGGTCGTGGCGGCAAAGGAATTCGCGTTGAACGTAACGGCGGCTGCCACGGACACGGCGGGCAGCATCGTCGGGGGAGTCGGTGAGGTCGGGGGAGCGGTGGTCAAGACGTCGCGTGACATCCTGGTGGGGACCGTGGGCGGCGTCAAAGACGTCGTTTCAGCAGCCATGCCCAAATCGGCCAAGTAAAGCCTTTTCCTGAGGGGACTGCTCAATGATGTTGACTTAAGCTCATTGCTCATGCCTGGAGGGTGCCATGGGCTAGTACACGCGCGCACATTCAAGTGTCCAATAGCGACTGCGGGACTCCGCAGCACGTCATTCCGGCGGTTTTTAAGCTGGAATCCAGACAGATCAGAAAAAACCTGGATCCCGGCTAAAGCTTGTCCCGGCAGGCTCTAAGCCGGGAGACTGCCGGGATGACGTTTGCGAATTCGAGCCCTTAATTGCGTGGACGAGGGCTAAGCGGAGCTTGCCCATGCGTGACTTCTCCACCACGGGCAAGCTCCGCTTAGTACTACAGCGAGATTTCTTTGTAGGGTGGGCAAAAGCGCCAGCGTTGCCCACCAAAAAATGCGGTTTCACGACCACGGTGGGCAAGATAAAGACCTTGCCCACCCTAACCCTGAAAGTGCGGCTGGTTTGATTTCTCGTTGTAGTGTGAGCCCGTGCCACCCCTTAAGTCAACGGCATTGAAGGGACTGCTCAGGCCTTCATGGTGGCCCCACCTGTGGAGCTGCATGGGATGCAGCGCAGCACGGGGGGGCCTTCAGTGTAAGGCCGTCATGAAGACCGGGCGTTCTGAGGGAGCGATCTTTTCGGTGGGCAACGCTATCGCTCTTGCCACCCTGCAAAAGACCTGGTCTCAGTGCTCGTAAACCCTCGCACCATTGAGTGACCCCACCCATCATCAATGCCGCGTGGTCCTGGCGGGAATCCAGAGTCGTCCAGACAGCTGGATCGCTGCCATAAACCTGCGGAGATGACGCCATACGGAGGGGTGACCTGCGAGAGGGCGACGACGGTCGAGAAAGCGACGACGGACAAAAGAGGATGACAGAGATGACTGAGGGGGAGATGGTTCGACCGATTCACACGACGGTGAAGGGGAGAGCGCGTTTCAAGGTTCAGGGGCTGCACGGCTGCTCCCCCCTGAAGGAGCACCTCCTCAGAAGACTGTCGGAGCAGGAGAACATCTCCGAGGCGTCGCCCAGCTCGGTCACCGGCAACCTCCTCGTCCGGTACAATTCCGGGAGCGACCTCAAACAGATCGCAGCCTTGATCGAATCCGTCGTTCAGGAGTTCCGGAGCATGGCACCCCTGAGAGCGGGGCTCCCCGCGAAGGCGCGTGGGCCGGTCCCTGGAGCTGGTGAGCCGGTCCGCATCGATCCGTCGCGATGCCGCCGGCTCCAGGCGACCGAGAAGCCCAGGGCGGTCCTGTTCCCCCAAAGCAGCGGGACGCCTCAGATCGAGGAATCCTGGCACACCTTTGCGACAGACAAGGTTCTGGAGATCCTCCGCAGCTCGGGAGTATCGGGCCTCGACAGCAGTGAGGCACAGAACCGACTCGAGGAATACGGTCCCAACGCCCTCCCGGAGGCTTTGAGCCGATCGGGATGGGGGATCTTCTTCGACCAGTTCAAGTCCCTGCCCGTCGCCCTCCTGGGGGCCGCCGCAGGCGTTTCCGTCGTCACGGGCGGGCTTGCGGACGCCGTGGTGATCCTGGCCGTGGTGGGCATCAACAGCATCATCGGGTACGTGACCGAGAGCGAAGCCGAAAAGACCATCAATTCCCTGAAGGAGCTCGTGAAGCCCACGGCTGACGTGCTGAGGGAGGGAGCGGTGGTGACGGTTCCCGCCGAGGCGGTTGTGCCGGGGGAGCTCCTGGTGCTCCGGCCCGGAACCTATGTGACCGCCGACGCCAGGATCCTCGAGGCCGGTCACCTGAGCCTGGATGAGTCGGTCCTGACCGGCGAGAGCATGCCGGTCTCGAAGTCGGTGGAATCGCTCCCTCGACAGGAGATCACCCTGGGGGATCGTGTGAACATGGTTTACATGGGGACTCTCGTCACCGGCGGACAGGGCCTGGCCGTCGTGGTGGCCACGGGCGGCTACACGGAGGTCGGCCGGCTCCAGGCATTGGTCGGCGAGGCCGAATCGCCCGAGACTCCCATGGAGCGGCAGCTCAACCGGCTGGGGGATCAGCTCGTGCTCATCTCCGGAGCGGCCTGCGCGGTGGTTTTCGGAGTGGGGCTCATCCGCGGCTACGGTCTTCTGGTCATGTTCAAGACCGCCATTTCGCTGGCCGTTGCAGCGGTTCCCGAGGGCCTTCCCGCGGTGGCCACCACGACGCTCTCCCTCGGCATCCGGAACATGAAGAAGCACCACGTGCTCATCCGGCAGCTCAACGCCGTGGAAACGCTGGGATGCATCCAGACCATCTGCTTCGACAAGACGGGCACCATCACCCAGAACCGCATGGCCGTCGTGCGGCTCTTTTCCGGCATGAAGGAGATCCGTCTCGTCAATGGCAGCTTCCGCCTGAGCGGGGCATCCGTCGACCCGCTCGCGTGGGAGGAATTGAAGACTCTCGCCGAGGTGTCGGTCCTGTGCAACGAAACCGAGATCGACGGCGGACCCGGGGGTGAGTATGTGCTCCGGGGCTCCCCCACCGAGAGCGCCCTCATCAACATGGCCATCCAGTCGGGTGTCGACGTGGTGCGCCTCCGGCAGCAGTATCCCCTCATCAAGGTGAACTACCGCTCGGAGAACCGGCTGTTCATGGGAACGCTTCACGTGTTTCCCGATGGTGACCAGGAAGCCCGCTTGATCGCCATCAAGGGCAGCCCCATGGAAGTGCTTTCCATGTGCGAATGCACCATCGAGGATGGCGTCCAGAAGGCCCTGAACGAAGACGACCTCGCCCGCATCGAGCTCGAAAACGATCGCATGGCGGCCGATGCCCTGAGGGTTCTGGGGGTGGCCTTCCTCATCGTCGAAAGCGACGAGGATTTTGGCGTCACCGGCTGCATGGTCTGGCTCGGCCTCATCGGCATGGCGGACCCGGTGAGACCCGGCGTGGCCGGCCTCATCAAGGAATTCCATCGCGCCGGCATCGACACCATCATGATCACGGGGGACCAGAGCCCCACCGCGTACGCCATCGGCAAGGAGCTGGAGCTCAGCCGTGGTGAGCCCCTGGAGATCATGGATTCCACGGACCTGAACAGCCTCGATGCCGGAATGCTTCAGGCCCTCTCCGACAAGGTCCACGTGTTCGCGAGAGTAACCCCGGCTTTCAAGCTCCAGATTGTGCAGGCTCTTCAGGGCAGGGGCCGCGTGGTGGCCATGACGGGGGACGGAATCAACGACGGTCCGGCTCTCAAGGCGGCGGACATCGGCATCGCCATGGGCGAGGGAGGAACGGAAATCGCCCGGGAGGTCGCGGACGTCGTTCTGGAGGAGGACAACCTGGAGACGTTGATCGTGGCAGTTCGGGACGGTCGAACCATCTACAACAACATTCGCAAGTCGCTCCGCTTCCTGCTGGCCACTAATTTCAGCGAGATCATAGTCATGTTCCTGACCGTTGCGGCGGGACTGCCCTCCCCCATGGGCGCCATGCAGCTCCTCTGGATCAACCTGCTCTCGGATATCTTCCCGGGCCTGGCCCTCGCCCTGGAGGCGCCCGAAGAAGACATCCTGGACCGGCCGCCCCGATCGCCGGACAATCCCATCATCGGGACTTCGGACTTCAAACGGCTCACCTTCGAGGCCTCGACCCTGAGTCTCGGGGCCATGGCCGCCTACGGCTACGGCATCCTGCGGCACGGGATGGGGGCCAATGCCGGCACGCTGGCCTTCCACAGTCTCACCACGGGCCAGCTCCTCCATGCTCTGAGCTGCCGCTCGGAGAAGCACAGCTTCCTGAGGGGCGATAAACTGCCTCCCAACCGATACCTCAGCATGGCGCTCGGAGGATCCTTCGCGCTCCAGCTGCTCACCGTTTTCGTTCCCGGCCTTCGAGGGCTCCTGGGGCTGACCCCCATCACCCTCATCGACGGGGCGGTCATCGCGTCCACGGCCGCATTGCCTCTCCTCGTCAACGAAGGAACGAAATCCATGGGCTCTGATGGTTGACGCCGGATCACAATTGCTCTAAAGGTTGACCAGTGAGATCCGCTTGAAGAGATGGATTCCGCGGGAGCGGTGTGCGTGGCCCCCGGATCGGCCGGAGCCGCAATCCGCGGGTCGTGAGGAGATGATGGACTTTCAGCGTGCCCCCCTGAGCAAGGTCAACCTTTTCCGAATCAAGCCAGGCAACTCCTTCGGGAACACGAAAGGTTCAGCAGGATGAAGAAGAATTTCATTTTCACCTCCGAATCGGCGACCGCCGGCCACCCGGACAAGCTGTGCGATCAGATCAGTGACGCCATTGTGGATCGATTCCTGGAACAGGACCCCTCTGCGGTCATCCGGGCCGAATGCGCCGTCGCCTCCGGGGTGCTCTTCCTGGCGTCCCGGTTTTCATCCAAAGCGACGGTGGACGTCGCCCAGGTCGCCCGCAAAGTGATCAGCAAGGTGGGCTACGATCGCGAGGACTTCAACAGCAAGACCTGCAGCATTCTCACGAGCATCAAGGAGCTTCCCGCCGACGACTCCGTCATATTCGACGCGGAAGCCCTTTCCGAGGACGAGATCGAAGGGTTTCACGTCAAGCAGCAGGGCACCTTTTTCGGTTATGCGTGCAACCAGACCACAGCCCTGATGCCGATGCCCATCTGGCTGGCTCACAAGCTGGCCATGCGGATCGATGCGGTGCGCCAGCAAAAGGCCCTGCCCTATCTCGCACCCGACGGCAAGACCCAGGTCAGCATCGAATACGTGGACCGCAAGCCGAGCCGCATCCACAGCATCAGCATCTGCACGACCCTCATTCAGCCCGAGCGCGTCAAGGCTCTCCTGACCCTGAAATCCGACATCAGGGAGGCGGTGATCGAGCCCTCCTTCAGGGATGAGGCCGTGCAACTGGACGGAAGAACGAAGTTTTTTGTCAATCCCGAAGGCGTGCTCATGGTCGGGGGCCCCGCCGTGCACTCGGGTCTGACCGGCCGCAAGAACGCGTCGGACCTCTACGGCGAGTATTCCCGCTACAGCGGTTCCGCTCTCAGCGGAAAGGACCCGCTGCGCATCGACAGAGTGGGGAATTATGCCGCCCGGTACGCCGCCAAGAACGTGGTTGCGGCGGGGCTGGCGGACGACTGCGAGGTCCAGCTGAGCTACTCCATCGGCTTTTCGCGACCGGTCAGCATCCAGGTCGAAACCTTCGACACGGGCAGGATCCCGGACCAGGAAATCCTGGCCCTCGTCAAGAAGACCTTCGACTTCCGACTCGGGGCCATCATCAAGGAGTTTGACCTGAAAAATCTGCCGTCCAAGACCAAGGGCGGTTTTTACCGTAGACTGGCGGTTTACGGGCAGGTCGGCCGAACGGACATGGACCTTCCCTGGGAAAGGACCGACAAGGCAGCGGAGCTTAAGGCCTAAAACACACTCTGAGGCGGAACGCCATGATTCGCCCGGTACATCATGTGAGAGGACGAGCCAGGTTCGCAGTGCCCGGTTTGCGGGGCAGCACGAGCCAGGCGCGCTTCCTCGAAGGCGAGCTGCTCCACTCGCCCGGCATCACCGGCGCCTCCGCCAGCTCCGTCACCGGCAAGGTTCTCGTATTCTTTTCGGAGCACGAGACGGCAGAAGATGTTGCCTTCCTGATCGACAAAATCCAAAGGGAGTTTTCCGAAACGCATACGGACGAGCCGACCGCCAGGGGCGATGCGGACCGCCGAGACCGATGGTGGCTTCGCGGTCGAAGCGGGCTCGACGGGCACGGCTTTTCACGGAAGTCCCCTGGCGAGCCCCTTCTCATGGAGGCCGGGGAAGCCTGGCATACCCTGGAGCCTGAAGCCGTGGCGCGCCGCCTGGACGCGTCTTTGTCCTCCGGTCTTTCCCAGCCTTCCGTTGAAGAGCACCGGGCCCGGTTCGGCGACAATGAGCTGCCCGGCATGAAGACCCGGTCTTTCATGGACATTCTGAGCGGCCAGGCCGCATCACTGCCGGTGGCCCTCACGGGCATTGCAGCGGGGATCTCGGTCCTGACCGGCGCCCTCATCGAAGGGGCTCTCATCCTGGGTGTGGCCGCCGTGAACCTGGCCGTTGGATCGCTGACCGAGCACCGGGCGGAAAGCGAGCTCAAGGCGACGCGCGAGATGGTCGACCTCCGGGCTCGGGTCCAGAGGGACGGCGGCATCGAGGAAATCCCTTTCAACGAGGTGGTCATTGGCGATGTGCTGTCTCTCCAGCCGGGATCGCGCATTCCGGCCGACGCACGGGTGGTCCACTCAAAGTCCCTGGCCCTCGACGAGGCTTCGCTCACGGGTGAAAGCATGCCCGTCCCGAAAAGCGTGGCCGCTCTCCCCCGCGTGGATCTGCCCGTCACGGAGCGCGTCAACATGGTCTACCGGGGAACCCTGGTCGTCGAAGGCACGGGCCGGGCCGTGGTGGTGGCAACGGGGTACGGGACGGTCCTGGGGAGGCTGCAGAGATTCCTCTGGGAAGTCTTTCCTCCTGAAGCCCTGTTGGCGAACGATCTGAGAAGAGTCGCCCACCAGATCATCCAGGGCAACGTGGTGGGCTGCGGGATCCTTGCCGTCGTGTCCCTTGTACGGGGACAAGGCTTGCTCAAAATCCTCGGGAGCTCCATTTTCCTCTTCTCGGCTTCCATTCCCGCGGGTCTTTCCACGCTCGCCATCGGTGCCTTTGCCCTGGGGCACCGGGACCTGAGGGAAAACCGCATCCTGGTGCGCCGTCTCCGTGCCCTCGGGAACCTGGCATCCATCCAGGTCATGTGCTTTGACAAAACGGGGACGCTCACCTGCAACCGGATGACCGCGAGGGAGCTTTGCAGCGGAGACAAACGGCTGAGGGTGGGTCATGACGGAGCGAGCTTGCCGGACTGGCAGTCTCTGCAAACGGAGATGCCTGACATTCTCTGGCTCATTCAGCTCTCCGCCCTGTGCAACCTGGCCCACACGGCGGGCTTGAAGGATCACCGGTCCCTCGAGATCTCCGCCACGGAGAACTCGCTCATCGAACTGGCGGAGCGCACCGGGATGGACGTCTTCAGCCTTCGAACCGAGCACCCCATCCTCGAAATCGAACATCGGTCTGAGGAGCACCCCTTCATGGTCACGGTCCATCAGTGGGATGAAGAGACGCTCCTGAAGGCGGTGAAAGGCAGCCCCCACGATGTCCTGGACCGCTGCTCCCATTATGCCGGCGACGGAGAGATCCGGCCGCTGGGAGAAGACCAGAGGGACGCCATCGAGCTGGAGAATCTCAGGATGGCGGGCTCCGGACTGCGGGTTCTCGGGTTCGCCTACAGCAAGGATGTCCACGACGATTCCAAAGAACGGGGGGGCGATGCGCCCGGATACATCTGGGCGGGGCTGGTCGGACTCGAAGACCCGCTGCGGGAAGAAGCGAGGCCCCTCATTCGAGCGCTGCACCGGGCGGGCATCCGGACGGTCGTGATCACCGGAGATCAAAGCTCCACGGCCCAGCACATCGGGAACGAGCTGGAGCTCAGCGGTGCCGCGCCTTTGAGGATCCTGGATTCTTCCGATCTGCAGAGCCTGGATGCGGCCGGGACGCGGAGCATCGCGACCCAGGCGCACGTCTTCGCACGCCTGAATCCCACTCAAAAGCTCCAGGTCGTGCAAGCCTATCAGAGTGCGGGGATGAGCGTGGCCATGGTGGGAGACGGGCTCAATGACGTCCTGGCGCTCAGAGTGGCCGATGTGGGCATCGCCATGGGAAGAGACGGATCCGTTCTGGCTCGACGCAGTGCGGATCTGGTTCTCGAAGACGATAACCTGCAATCCGTCATGCTGGCCATCGCGACCGGTCGTGGGTTCTACCGGAGTATGCACCGGAGCGTCCGGTTTCTGCTGACGGCACACCACATGGACCTGTTCATGAACATCTCTGAAAAAGGTTTGGGGATCGGGCGCGGACCCGGCATGACCCAGGCGCTCTGGAACAACCTCATGTGCCTCTCCCTGGCGTTGGATCCGCCCGGCCGGTGCACCACGGATGAAGGGCCCATTCCTCCCGAGGAGAGCCTCCTGCAGCCCCATGACCTGGAGAAAACCTTTGTGGATGCCGCCCGGCTCCTGGGCTTGGCGGCCATCCCGGCATCCTGCGGAGCCTTGAAATACGGCGCGGGACAGGAGGCAGCCCGCCTGTTCTCGCAAAGCGCCTCCATGAACCAGATCCTCTACGGGGCCGCCTGCCGCCGGAGGAATGGGGCATCACCGGATGAATTGCCCTCCAATCCGCTCCTCGATCTGACACTCATGGGAGCGGTGGGCAGCCATCTGCTGGGCGCCCTGCTGCCGGCCATGGGAAAGTCGGCAGGCCAGGTGGCTTCCCGCCTTCTCGATGTGCTGGTCCTCGGTGCAACCGGCTTCTTCTGTTTAGGGCTGTTGAAGGAGAATGGAGCCGACAATCGAGAGGCAACCATCCCAGCCCCTCCCGAAGCGGATTTCCAGCCCGAATGACCTCGCCCGTTGCCCTCCTCAGCCGAACGAATTGTGCCGCGCGACTCCGGATGCCTCCGGGGTTATCGACAGGAAGGCATTGGAAAACATCCTGCTCCTCCAGGACGAAGCGAATGCGGATCTGCTCGACAAGGTCCTCACGATCTATCTGGAGCACTCCGGCGAGCTGGTCCAGGATTTGTTTCGGGCGGCGGAGCAGAAGATGCCTGGTGATCTCAAACGGTTGGCTCACAGCCTGAAATCAGCCAGCCGAAATGTCGGCGCCGTCAGGTTCTCAGAGCTCTGCAGAGAGATTGAAACGGCGGCGAGCGGAGATCTGAACGGAGCACTGGGGGCCGTGATGGCGGACTTCAGGCTTCAGTACCAGAGTGTGCGATCAGCTCTCAAGGGAATCCTGGAAAACGGGCTGCAAGGACGATGAGCCCAACTGACGAAGGCGGAAATCCCGTTTCTTCGCCGCATTCTGAACCCCCGCCTTCCCGGGAGTGACGATACGGAGCGGGTTCTTCAGACACGCTCTCACAAACGGATAAACGGATTCACAGGATTCCATCCCCCCACAGGGCATCGGAGAGACCCGACAGGCGCCGGGTGGAGCACAGAATGGCCTGCCGCAGAACCGGCTCGGATCCCAGAACGGTGACCTGCTTTCTGGCGCGGGTGACGGCGGTGTAAACCAGCTCGCGACTCATGACCGGCGATTCGCGATCCGGCAGAACCAGGAGAATCACATCGAATTCCGAGCCCTGGCTCTTGTGAACCGTCATGGCCCAGACCGTTTCATGCCCGGGGAGCCGCTGCGGGTGAAAGCTTCGGAACGTCCCTTCGGCACCGGGGAAGAAGACGCGGGGCTCCGCCCCCGTGTGGATGTCGGGAAGATACAGCCCGACGTCGCCGTTGAAGAGGCGGAGCGTATAGTCATTGCGCTGGATCAGGACGGGTCTTCCCAGGTACCATTTGCGGTCCCGCTCCAGAAATCCCTCTTCGTCCAGGATCTCTTCCGTGAGGCGATTCAAAGCGTTGACCCCGCAAAACCCCTCCCGAACGGCGCAGAGGATCCTGAAGCACTCGAAAGCCTCGAAAACCCTTTGGAGCCGCCTGTCGGGATCATCCCCGTCGGGGCTGGCCAGCTCTCCGACCTTCTCGAGGTAGCTCCTGAATCCGGTGATCACGTGCTCTCGGATGGTTCTTCCCAAGTGGGCACAGGAGCCCATCTCGGTCCAGGCCAGATCGGCATGGACGCCCGCTCTCAGCACCGCCACCCCGCCCTCGTCATCGTTTTGCTTCACCTTCGCGCTGAAAAGGGCAATGCCGCTCTCTCCCGAGAACCGGTAGCTCTTCTGAAGCTCGATGATGCAGTCCCTCGCCGTCTCTCGAGCCCCGTCGGCAATGTGTGCGTCATCCAGAGGGATCCCGCATGCCTCCTCACAGGCATGGGCGAAATCCCTGGAATAAACGATTCTCCCTCCCGTCTGGCAGATGTCTCCAAGGACCGCTCCCGCCTCGACCGATGAGAGCTGGTCCCGATCCCCGAGCAGAATCAGCCTGGCCTGCTGAGGGAGCGCCTGGACCAGCTTGGACATGAGCGGCAGATCCACCATGGACGCCTCGTCCACCACCAGGACATCCAGGGACAGCGGGTTTTCCTCGTTGTGCCTGAAGTATGGAGAGCCCGGGATGCTCCCCAGAAGCCGGTGGATCGTGGAGGCGGCGTCGGGTATCGCGGCCTTGACCTCCTCGGAGCACTTCAGATTCGCTTTGGCGTTCTGGATGGCTTCCTGGAGCCTCGCCGCCGCCTTCCCGGTGGGAGCGGCAAGAGCCATGCGCAGCGTCCCCGATGGGTTGAGCTCCAGGAGCAGCGCCAGGATCCTGGCAACCGTCGTCGTCTTACCGGTCCCCGGCCCGCCCGAGACCACGCAGAAGCTGTTGCGGACACTCGCGAGCGCCGCCACTTTCTGCCAGTCGATTTCCGCTCCTTTGGAAGGAAAGAGGCGATCGAGACGTTCCCTGAGAACGGAAGCATCCCACGCAGCGGGTGCATGGGCGATCCTCTCTCTCAACCCATCGGCGAGTGTCTGCTGATACTCCCAGTAGCGATACAGGTACAGCCTTCCCGCATCATCCAGGACGAGGGGCCTGTATTCGCCCGGTGCCCCGACCACGGGGCTCTTTCTGAGCCTTTCGCACCATCCCCCGAATCCCGGGAGGAGCTTCACACCCTCACGGTTGTCCAGGACTCCCTTTGGCACGGCCCGCAGATCCAGGCAGATGTGTCCCTGCCCGGTGGCACGGCTCACCAGCGCTGCAGCCAGGGCGAGCTCCGGCTCCCCGCTCGCGCCGAGGCGCATCATGAGTCGCGCGAAGTGGAGATCCAGGGCTGAGAGCTCACCGGCTGCGCCGAGGGATTTCAGGATTTCTTCCGTCACGGATGTTTCGTCCTCATGAGTCAACGACATTGCCGCCTACCGCCGCCCGGTGAGGGCCTCGCTCAGGGCCTCGATGGATTCACCGGAAGGCCGGTCCCTGTAGACCCCGTAATTCGGCCCGTGAGCCGGGTCGATGCCTCTCAGAAACAGGTAAAAAACCTCGCCGAAGTGGAGCTCGTAGCGGTAGCCGGGGAGCCGCGTGTTCAGATACTGGTGCAGGGCCACGGTGTAGAGCGTGTACTGGAGATCGTACAGGCTCTCCCTCACCGCCTTCCTGAGCGGTTCCTGCCCGTAGTCCTCGATGCGGGGTCCGAGGAAGTTGGACTTCCAGTCCAGGATGTAGAAGCGGCCGTTGGCCTCGAAGACCAGGTCGATGAACCCCTTCATGAAGCCATCCACGGCATCGAACCGGAAGCGGTCCCGGTGCGTCGCAGCGCCCGACGCGGCGCCGGGTCCCACGTGGCGGCTGAAGAGCTCCGTGAGCCCGGACCCTCGCAGCCGCTGGAGCGGAAAGGTGAATTCGAGCTCGATGAGCCGCTGGGCCGCAGGGATTTGGGAGAGGCGGAAGACCCCAAACTCCGAAGGGAGCTCGATAGAGAGGACGTTCCCGATCATCCGGCAGAGAACGTCCGCCCACGCCGGGTCGAAGCCCTGGACGCCGAGCCCCTTCAGAACGACATCCCGCGTGATTCGGGGGTCCGAAGAGGTGAAATCCAGCTCTTCGAAGATCTTGTGGAGGAGGATACCTGAAGCCGTGCCCTTGGGAAACGAAAAGATATCGGGGGATTGCTCCGGTTCCCGGGCCTGCGCGGAGACATCCTGCGCAGAGGCTGTCTCCGAGGCCGACTCGTCCCGGTCCGCCAGCTCCGCCCGGTGCGGCTGCTTGAAGATCAGCGAGGAAAAGCTCGAAAACCCCCAGACCCGGTCGATGCTCGAGGTGAACAGCCGGCTCGAGAGCTCGACGGCCTGATCCGCTGCCGATGGTTGGACCTCGCCCCTCCCGATCGGCATCTCCTCAAGCTCCATCGCCTGAGCGGCCCTCTCCCGCAAGGCCTCGAGATCGGCCCGCACGGCGTCGTCGTCCAGCCCCTTGAAGCGGTCCTCCAGGGAAGAGAGGGCTCCGTCCCAGTCTCTCGCGACCGACGGATGCAGGAGATAGGCGGGCGCCGAAGTCCCGGCGCCGTTGAAAGGCCCCCAGATGAGGGTGCACCGGTTCCTGGCCCGCGTCAAGGCCACGTAGAGGAGCCTCAGGTTCTCCGCCAGCTGCTCCTTTCCGGCCGAGGCCCGGTGCTCGTCCTCCTGCGGCGAGCCCAGGTCGAGGGTCAGCCGCATGGCGTCCCCTTCGTCGTGGAATACAAAGGGACCGCTTCTGGGTTTGGAGTCCTGCCACAGGAAGGGGCAGAAGACGACGGGGTACTCGAGCCCCTTGCTCTTGTGGATGGTCACGATCCGGACAGCGTTCTCGTCGCTCTCCAGCCGGAGCTGGTGCTCCTCCAGCCGGGGCGTGCTCTCGTCCCTCTGGCTGGAAAGCCACTTGAGGAGGGCGGACATGTTGAAGCCGTTTTCCGTGGCGACCCGGTGCAGAACCTCCGACAGGTGGAGGACGTTGGTGCAGCGCCGCTCCCCGTTTTCGAGCGTCATGAGGCGTGGGAGGATTTCATTCTCCGAGAGCAGCTGGCGGAACATGCGGAAGAAGCCGAATTTCAACCAGGTTTCATGGTATCCCGCCAATGCGAGAAGCCGGCGCTCCCAGCCGATCTCGTCTTCCATGAGCCGGGCGATTTCCTCGCCGCTGACCCCGAGGAGGTCTGTGGCGAGGGCCGTCCTGATGAGGCTTTCGTGGGCCGGGTTGGCGATGGCGGTGAGGAGCCGCTCCATCTCCAGAGCCTCGCGGGTTCTGAAAAGGTCCTCCGTGCTGGTGAGGACCCCATGGATCCCGAGACTGGAGAGGGACTTGCGAACCTCGCCGCCCTCCTGGTTGGTGCGGACCAGGACGGCGATGTCTCCCTCACGGAGCGGGCGGTCCCCGATGAGCGCCCGCTCCTGGCGTCCGAGGCTGACGAGTCTCGAGATTTCGGCGGCCACCGCGTCGATGATGAGGGGGCGCGCTTTTCCTCTGGGGATGGGCCTGCCGTCGGAAACCTGAGAAGCCTCGAGCAACCAGACCCGAAGCGGCGGCGGCCTCCGACCATCCACCTGGAGAAGCTCATGCTTCTTGGCTTTGGCCGGGCTTGCCGGTTTGAACCCGATCTCCTCGTAGACAAAGGCAGGGTGATCCTGAGTGAAAACCGCGTTCACCCCTGAAATGAGATTCGGCTCCGAGCGCCAGTTTTCGCTCAGGGTGTATCGCCGGGCGGTTTGCCGCGCGGCCTCCATGTAGCTGAAAACGTCCGCTCCGCGAAAACCGTAGATCGCCTGCTTGGGATCCCCGATGAGAAAAAGGGGCGAGCTGCCGTCCCCAAAAATGTGCTGGAAAATGGAGTACTGGATGGAGTCCGTGTCCTGGAACTCGTCGATGAGGGCGGCCTGGAACCGCTCCCTCACGACTTCCGCAAGGTGGACGCCGCCGGGCTCCGAGAGGGCCCGTTCGAGCTTGACCAGGAGATCGTCGAAAAAGAGGATGTTCCTGCTGGCCTTTCTCACCTCAAGCCGTGTGCGCAGATGGTCGATGAAGGCGACCTTGAGCCCGAGGATCCGCTCGCCGTAGGCGGTCTGCAGCTCCTGCGCCACTTCCTGCAGCTCTTCGGCCTGCTCGAACAAATCATGAGAAGGAGGCTCGTGGCTCTTCTTGATGGATTGCTCTATGCTGCTCCGAGTGAACCTCACAAAGCTTTTGCAGAGGCTGCAGCTCAGGCATTCACCCTGGAAATGGAGGTCCGTCTCCCGCACCCAGCCTGGAATGCTTGCAAGCCTGTACCGGCTGCGGTTGAGGGCCGGGCTTTCCAGGAGGATCGCCTCGACGGCGTCCCGGCTTGAGGCCCAGGAGCGGGAGACCTTTTCAAACAGCTCAGTGAAGCGATCTTCGAGGGCCTGGCACTCGGTCACGGCCTGCACCGGGATGACCTTGAGATGAGGATTGAAGAGATTCTTTCCCACCAGGTCGTGCAGCCCTTCGGGGGACATGCCCGACGCCCGGGCGTGGGCGTAGAAGAGCGGGGACGCCGCATAGAAGTGCTCTCTCCAGAAATCCTGGACGATCTCCCGCACCAGGCTCTCCTGGTCGGTCACCAGCTCGGCGTCGAAGAGCATCCCGCTCGCGAAGGCATGATCCTGCAGCGTCCGAAGGCAGAACCCGTGGATGGTGAAGATGGCCGCCTGGTCGAAGTCCCCGAGGGCGCAGTTGAGCCTCCGAAGCGCGGACTCCCTCGAGGCCGGGTCCGGGTGGCGGTCGAGCAGGCCCTGGAGGAACGGGTCGTCGGTCCTGGCTTCCGAAAAGGCATCCACAGCCTCTCGAATGCGCTTCCTGATCCGGTCCTTGAGCTCGCTCGTGGCGGCTTCGGTGAAGGTCACCACGAGGATCTGCTGGATCAGCACGCCGGATTCCAGGATCAGGCGCAGGACGAGCCCTGTGATGGCATAGGTCTTTCCGGTTCCGGCGCTCGCTTCGATGAGGTTCGTGCCCTCGAGGGCGGTCTCGAGAAGGTCGAGCTCCTTTGCTTCGCCTATTGTATCCCTGGCGTCCTTGGCGCCTTTGCGGTGAGCTGATTTCGGCTCGGAGCCCTTGCGCAGCTCAGGCATCGTCCGAAACCTCCTTCATACAGCGAGCCAGTGGCACGAAGACCTCCATTGCGGCATTTTCGAGCTCGGCATCCAGGGGGTCCGCAGACCGGAAGCAGAGATCGAGGTAAGGGTCTTTGATCTCCCCTCTCTTGTGGTCATTTCCCTCCCAGCTGAATCTGGCCTTCTCCAGAGCCTCCTCCCGCGTCTTCTGCTTGAACTGCAGCGCCTGCACATATTCGAAAGAGGAGTCGGGGAAGAAGTGGAGCGGCCGGATCAGCCCCCGCCAGTAGAGGGCGAGGAGACGGGCGAGAATCTCTTCGCTCTCCTCCACGGGACCATATTGCACGGCATGCCAGCCCCCGCCATCCAGCCCGATGAGCAGGCTCTCCCGGGGATATCCCGGCTCAGCCAGGCAGTTCAGGACCAGGTGCGGGATCCATGTGCCGAGATAGTCCCTGGCCTTGATGCCCGCGAAGCGGACCTTCAGGAGCCGTTCCCGGTAAACGGATCGAATGGCGCCGGCCAGGTGAAAATCCCCGATGTCGAGCTGAACTTCCAGGGGCTCCAGAGGCTCGGCACGGAGGTAGGGCTCCGTCCGGGCGGCGAAAGACTCGGCCCCCCGGCTCAACTCCTGGAAGGTGAAGTCTCCCGGCGTCCCGTGGGGGAGCCTCCCCGAGGCCTTGTGGAGTGACCGGCGATCGTCCGGCCGGGCGCCGCGGAGGGCGGCCTCCACGAGATCCTGCCGGATCAGGTAGTTCTCCAGGTGGTCCAGTTGGAAGCATTCGACCTCTTCCAGGAGAGCGCTCCCCTCCCCCAGAAAAATCCCGAGACGTTTATTCAACAGGTATTTCATAGGGTTGGTGAAAAAGCGGACCAGGTCGTCCACGCTCACTGTCCGGAAGGCTTCGCCCGGGTCCGGAAGCCCGCCCGCAATGAAGACGGGATCGGCGCGCTTTTCCGCCACGAGGCATTGGGCTTCGGCGAGGTGCTCCCGCGAGTACGAGAAAAGCCTGTCCTCATTTTTCGAAAAGTAGACCGGGTTGAAGGGCTGAAGCCGGTGTCGGGTGAGAAACCAGTCTTTCTTCTCAGCCCCTTCACTCACGAAATGGGCGTTCACGTGATCCGAGAGCTCGCTCACCAGGACCGAGGGAGGGATCAGGCTGTTGTCCTGGGAGCTCTGTCCCGTGTAGCTGATGTAGAGCATCTCCCGGGCGGAAAGGATGGCTTCGAGGAAGAGGTATCGGTCCTCGTGCCGCAGCGAGCGGTCGCCCGGTTTCGGGTGGCTGGCCATCAGGTCAAACTCGAGAGGCTTCGACTGCCTCGGGAAGGCGTTTTCGTTCATGCCGACGAGGCACAGAACGCGGAACGGGATGCTCCGCATGGGGAGCATGGAGCAGAAGGTGACCCCGCCGGTGAGGAAGCCCTGGCCGAGCTCCGCCTGTTCGAGGTCTTTGGCGAGGGTCCACTTGAGCAGGTCCAGGCCGAGGGTGTCCTGGAACCCGGACACCTCCTGAACCGCCCTCAGCCGGGCCAGGACCTGCTTGAGACCCTGCACTTCGAGCTCGGAATCCTCGTCGGCCTGAAAGAAGTGGGCGAGGGCTTCGAGGAGATGATCGGCCCAGCCGGCCAGGGACCTGGGTCTCTCCAGAGAGGAGAGGAACTGGAAGAGATCGTCCAGAAAAGTGAGGAGCCCGCCCAGGATGGACGCCTCGCCGCCTTCGATGTTGTCGAAGGGCAGGATCCCCTGGAAGAGATTCGCTTCCCTTCCGGGCATGGCGTAGCCGAGGAGGAGCCGGTCCACCCCCGCGGCCCAGGTGTTTTCCCGGAAGGCCACGGGAGCCCACTGGCGCCTGGCCGCTTCATCGATTCCCCACCGAATGCGCACCTCCCGCACCCAGCCTGAGACGATCTCGAAATCGGACTCCGTGAGGCCGAACCGGGCCAGCACCGGCGGCGATTCCAGGATGTTCAGGACCTGCGGCGCCGTGAGCCGCTCGCCCCGAAGCTCCAGGATGGCCAGC
>JBFYYO010000029.1:0-25752 GCA_041310025.1 Syntrophobacterales bacterium | reverse complement strand
CTGAGCACTCGGAGGTTTTCCACGTCCTCCGACAGATCCTTCCCCTTGGGGGTTTCGAGGACCATGGGGTGGTTCCGGAATCGGGGATCGTTGAGGAGATTTCGAAACCCGGCCAGACCAATCCGCCCCTTCCCGATGTGCTCGTGGCGGTCGACGTGGGAGCCCAGATCCTTCTTGCTGTCGTTCAGGTGAAAGAATTTCAGTCTGTCGAGCCCGATGATTCGATGGAAATCGGCGAAGGTGGCGCGGTAGCATTTGCGGGATCTGAGGTCGTAGCCGGCTGCAAATCCGTGGCAGGTGTCGAAACAGACTCCCAGCCGTTCCCCATGGCGGGATGTCTGCAGAATGAAGGCGATCTCCTCGAATCGAGCCCCGATCTGGGTGCCCTGCCCCGCGGTGTTTTCGATGAGCACCTGGACGTCCACGGTTTGAGAAAGAGCGATGGCCTGGTCCAGGCTGCGGACAAATCGGGTGAGGCCTTCTTCCCGGGTCCCCTGGACGAATGAGCCGGGATGGGTGACGAGATGGGGGATTCCGAGCCGTGCTGTGCGTCGCAGCTCCTCGGCAAAGGTCTCGATGGATTGGATCCGGATCGCCTTCTCGGGGGAAGCCAGGTTCACCAGATAGGTGTCATGCACGGCCACCACCAGCCGACCCGCATCCGTCAGGGCGCTGCGAAAGCGAGACACCGACGCCTCATCGAGCTCGGGTCCTCTCCACTGCCTCTGATTCTTGGCGAAGATCTGCAGCGATTCCCCGCCCACCTTTCGAATGCGGTCGACCGCCAGGTGCAGCCCACCGGCGATGGACATGTGAGCCCCCAACAACGGCATGGCGATCCTCCACATTGGCCCGGTTCCTTGGCAAAGCACAGGGGCTATGGTATAGGGAGTCCCTCTGTCAGGCAAGGGATTGACCGGAAACGAGGTGCAATGGGGGCGAAATGCCATGATCGATCGATATGCACGGCCCGAAATGGCTCAAATGTGGACGCTGGAAAACAAGTACCGCAAGTGGCTGCAGGTGGAGCTCGCAGCCTGCGAAGCCCTTGCGGAGCGCGGCGAGATTCCGACGGAGGCGATGGAGGAGATCCGGGAGAAGGCGGACTTCACCGTGGAACGGGTGGCGGAGATCGAGCAGGAAACCCACCACGATGTCATCGCCTTTCTGACCAGTGTCGCTGAGAATGTGGGTCCATCCTCGCGCTACATTCACCAGGGGCTGACCTCATCGGATGTCCTCGATACGGCCATGGCCCTCCTCATGGTGGAGGCGGCGGACCTGCTCATCGACGATCTGGACCGGTTGCTGGACGTGCTCAGGCGCCGGGCCCACGAGCACAAGGGCACGGTCATGATCGGCCGATCGCATGGCATCCATGCCGAGCCCATCACCTTTGGACTGAAAATGGCCCTGTGGCATGCCGAGATGTCGCGGAATCGGGAGCGGATGGTGCATGCCCGGGAGAGTGTCCGGGTGGGGAAGATTTCGGGGGCTGTGGGCACATTCGCCAACATCGACCCTGCCATCGAGGAATCCGTGTGCGCCAGGCTCGGCCTGAAGCCGGCGCCGAGCAGCAGTCAGATCATCCAGCGCGACCGGCATGCCGAGTACTTCACCACTCTCGCCATCGTCGGCTGCACGGTGGAGAAGATTGCGGTGGAGGTCCGTCATCTGCAGCGCACCGAGGTGCGTGAAGCCGAGGAGTACTTCGCTCCCGGGCAGAAGGGATCGTCGGCCATGCCCCACAAGCGCAATCCCATCGCTTCGGAGAACCTGTCGGGACTCGCGCGCGTTCTCAGGGGCAACGCCCTGGCCGCCATGGAGAACGTGCCGCTCTGGCACGAGCGGGACATCAGCCACTCGTCTGTGGAGCGCATCATCGGGCCCGACTCCACTATTCTTCTGGACTACATGCTCGCCCGCCTGACCCGCGTTCTGGACCGGCTCGTTGTCTATCCCGAGAACATGCGCCGGAACCTGGAGCTCACCGGTGGACTCTTCTTCTCCCAGCAGGTTATGCTGGCATTGACGGACAAGGGAATGACCCGCGAAGATGCTTACCGTATGGTGCAAAGAAACGCCATGGCCGTCTGGCAGGAGGGCTCCCGCCTGGAGGACCGGCTCAAGGCCGACCCTGAAGTCACCGCCTGTCTCTCCCTTGGCGAAATCGCGAGCCTCTTTGATCTGCAGTATCATTTGAATCATGTGGACACGATCTTCAAGCGGGTCTTCGGGAGCGCCTGACACGGCATTCTTCGCGCCATAGTACACGTTCACGCAATTGAGGGCTCGAATTCGCAAACGTCATCCCGGCAGTCTCCCGGCTTAGAGCCTGCCGGGACAAGCTTTGGCCGGGATTCAGGTTTTCTTTGATCAGTCTGGATTCCGGCTTGAAAACCGCCGGAATGACGTGCTGCGGAGTCCCACAGTCGCTTTATTGGACACTCTTTTCTGTCGACCTGTACTCAGCGGAAAAAAAAGGAGCGGATTTTTGAAAGGATCCAACCCGGAGCTCCTGGCTCCTGCCGGGCACGTCGAAGGATTTCTGGCCGCCGTTGAAAACGGAGCGGACGCGGTCTATCTCGGCCTGAAGCAGCTGAGCGCCAGGGCCACCGCCGTCAACTTCACCCTCGAAGAGCTCGCCCAGCTGGTTCCCTTCGCCCGAGGTCGCCAGGTTTCCGTGTACGTGGCGCTCAACAGTCTCGTGGCGGCGGGGGAGGTGCGGCAAACCCTGGATCTTCTGCAGTCCCTTTCTGATCTCGGCGTGGATGCGCTCATCGTCCAGGACCCGGGCATATTCACCCTCGTGCGCGAGTGGTTCCCCAAGGTCAGGCTTCATGCGAGCACCCTCATGACGGCTCACAACCATGCGGGAGTCAACCAGCTGGAGCGCATGGGGGCTGAACGGGTGGTCCTCGCCCGGGAGCTCAGCCTTCAGGAAATCGAGCAGATTGCCGGAAAGACCCGTGTCGACCTGGAAATCTTTGTGCACGGGGCTTTGTGCTTCTCGTACTCGGGGATGTGTCTCGCCAGCAGCTTTCGTGGCGGGAACAGTGGACTGCGAGGGCGCTGCGTCCAGCCCTGCCGCCTTCCCTTCCGCCAGGGCAGGAAGGAGGGATTCTTCCTCTCCTGCAACGATTTCTGCGCCCTTCCCTCCATCCCGGAATTGAGGAATCTGCGCATCGCTGCATTCAAGATTGAAGGCCGCATGAAGTCGGCAGACTACATCGCTCAGGTGGTACGAGCCTACCGCCTGGTTCTGGATGCTTCCGCCGGCGGGGAGAAGGCTGCCATTGCCCAGGCCCGGGAATGGCTGAATCTCTCACCTTCGAGGCGGCTCACGGCCGGATTTCTGACCGGCGATGCCGACCGGCAGATCCTGGCGCCTCATCGCTCGGGTTCCAGCGGCTTGTGGGTGGCAACGGTTCAGGAGGTCTCGGAAGGCAACGCCGCCATCCTGCTGCGACACGCGGTCGAGGTCGGGGACCGGTTGAGGCCCGAATCCCGTGAAGACAGGGAAGAGGGCGTCCTGGAGGTCGAGGGGCTCGTTGCCGGGGATGGATCTCGCCTGACGCGGGGTGAGCCGGGGGAATCGCTGCGCCTTGTCACTTCCGGGAAGCTCTCTGCGGACATGAGACTTTTCAGGGTTGGGAGGAGACCTTCTCCACTCCGCGCGCTCTGGAAGCGGATCCGAACCGAGGTCCCCAGCTCCGGCGGGTTCAGAAAGCGGTTCATGGAGCGGCTGGAAGGTACCCTCCTGGAGCCATCGATGCCCGCACCTCGCCCGGGTCAGGGGGGGTTGATCTTCAAGGTGGGGGAGGTCAAGGCACTCCTTTCGGCCCTCGATCTTCCGGTTCAGAAGGTGATGCTCACGGCTTCGCCCGGCAACCTCGAGCGATTGGCCAGGATCAAGCTTTCGCCCAGGCAGCGGCAGCGCTTCGGTTGGTCGCTGCCCGCCCTCATCGCCGAAAAGCAGCTGGATTATTACCGGGCCGCCGTGGCCTGGTACGCAAAGCGCGGATTCAAGGACTGGGAGTTGAACAACTGGGCTCACTTCGATCTGCTCCAGGGGGCCGATGCTCCAACCCTCACCGCGGGATACCGGCTCAACCTGAGAAATATCGCTGCCCTGAAATGCATGGCGGACCTGGGATGCCAGCAGGCGGTTCTCTCCCTGGAGATCACCAGGGGAGAGCTGGAATACCTGGCCCGAGGAGCCTGGCCGTTGGCGCCCGTCATCTGTGTCTACGGATGGCCTCCCCTCTTCGCATCGCGCCTCAAACCCGGATTGGACGAAAGGAAGCCCTTCCTCACGCCTCGTAAGGAAGCTTTCGTCTGGAAGCGAAGGGGCGATTTCAGCTTAATCCATGCAGACCGGCCCTTCAGTTGGTTCGGTCAGTTGGAGCTTTTGCGGTCTCTCGGATATCATGCGCATTTGGTGGACGTCAGTGAGGGTCCCCACGATGATGAGCCCTCCTTGGAATCGCTTCACCAGGCCTACTCGGGAGGACGGGGTGCACCGGCCCATTCCCTTTTCAATCTGGATCGCCGCCCATGATCCCGAACCAGGGAGATCTCCCTTCTGAGGCTCACCAAGGAAAACCTTGATTTCCCGGAATTTGGTGCATAGAATCTGGCCGCATTGGCCGGAGGGCGCATGAGGTTCCGCCAGGATTTGCTCCGTTGGTGCGACGGGCGGGAGTCGACCTGGAATCCCTGGGGCGTGTGCGGCGGGCACCATCCGAAAGGATGCAGCAGGACGAGCTGAGCGATGGGCGCAAAGTTGGTCTTTGCCGAAATGGAGGCCTGTGAGTGGTGCGGGGGGGGGGCGGTTCCGTGTCCCCGTCATCAGTTGAAGAATAAGCGTAGAGCTGCGCTGAAGCGGCAGCATGAAGGGGGACTCCGGTGGGGCTCCCTTTTTGATTTTGGGGAAGATCCGACGCGAAGAATGATCGAGAGGTTATGCTATGTTTCTGAAAATAATTGGGATTTATGTTCTGATCCCGGCATGGCTCTGGATGGGCTCGAGCACGGTGCTCGGCGCTTCCGTCATGCAGGCTCAGGAACCGCTGGAGCTCATGAAATCCGAGCAGCGCATCGCCCTGGTCATCGGCAACGATGCCTATGAAACCGCCCCGCTGCGCAACCCGGGCAACGATGCCCGCACCATGGCCAGAACCCTCAGGGAGCTGGGGTTTCAGGTGACCGAAAAGCTCAATCTGAATCAAAAGGACATGAAGCTGGAAATATACCAGTTCGGTCAAAGGCTGCTCAAGGGGGGAGTGGGCCTTTTCTACTATGCCGGCCACGGGATGCAGGTCAACGGCCGCAATTTTCTGGTTCCCATCGGGGCACGCGTGGAGCACGAAAGGCAGATTGAGTTCGAGGGAGTTGATGCGGCATCCGTCCTCGCTGAAATGGAGTATGCACGCAATCGGCTGAACATCGTGATTCTGGATGCCTGCCGCGACAACCCATTTGCCCGCAGCTTCCGCTCGGGAGCGCAGGGTCTCGCCTCCATCAATGCTCCAACCGGGACCCTCATCGCCTATGCCACCGCCCCGGGAGCGGTGGCCAACGACGGGCCGGCCGATCACGGTGTGTACACCGGAGAGTTGATCAAGGTGATGAAGTCTCCCGGTCTCAAGATCGAGGACCTTTTCAAGCAGGTTCGCTCTTCGGTCCGGGAAGCCACAATGGGAAAGCAAGTCCCGTGGGAATCGTCGTCTCTGGAAGGGGACTTCTACTTCAAGCTGCCTGACCGTGCGCTGACTTCGACTCCATCGCCGCAGCCCCCCCCTCAGGTGGTCGCGGCATCGGCTCCCAGGGGTGAGCCGCCCGCTCAGCACTTCAAGACATGGAAGGAGCCTGTGACGGGCATTGAATTTGTGTGGGTGCCCGGCGGTTGTTTCCTGATGGGCAGCCCTCAGAAGGAAGAGGGCCGTGGCCAGGATGAAGGTCCGGTGCATGAGGTCTGCGTCGACGGCTTCTGGATGGGCAGGCATGAAGTGACCAACCGGCAGTTCCGAAAATTCCAGCGCGACCATGACAGCCGGAGCTACGAAGGCCTTTCGCTGAATGGGGATGAGCAGCCGGTGGTTCATGTGAGCTGGGAGGATGCCAGGTCCTTCGCTCAATGGCTTTCGGAGCAGAATGGAGGCCAGGTCCTCTTCCGGCTGCCTACGGAAGCGGAATGGGAATATGCAGCTCGAGGCGGCACCAAAGGAGCCCGCTACTGGGGGGACGGGGAAGAACAGGCCTGCGATCATGAGAACATCGCCGACCTGACGGCCAAGAAGCTCTGGCACTGGGAGGATATTCACAACTGTGAGGACAGCTATGCCGCGACGGCCCCGGTCGGGAGCTACCAGCCCAATGGATTCGGTTTCTACGACATGCTGGGAAATGTGTGGGAGTGGTGTGAGGATTACTACAGCGTCGATTTTTACGCCAATTACGAACGTCAGAACCCGGTGAACCAGAATGCCCGGCGAGGTCCCGACCGGGTCATGCGTGGAGGCTACTGGCACGGGGGGCCGGACAGCACCCGGTCTGCCCGTCGCAGCAGCGGGCTGCCTTCGGCCGGCAACAACGATGTGGGATTCCGGTTGGTGCGGGAGGCTCTCAAGCCTTCTGAGTGAAGATCGGGTCCGAGTCTGGGATCGTTCGTATTCACATCATGGGGAAATTTGATCTATAAATCACAAGATGTCATCCGGGATGTGCCTCTTTCCATCCAATCATCGGGTGATGGGGACTGAATGGCTGCAGAACCCTGCCATGGAAAAGTGAAAGGGTGCCGAGCAGTTGTCTTTGAGAATCACGCAAGCTATGCTAAACAATCACCTAAGTGTACGAATGAAAAGTGAATTCTTGAACAACGACGCAGCGCGTTGGAATTTTTGCACAGGGAGGGAGATGGCTGATGGTTGAGCTCTATAATTTCCTGGCAGGGCCTGCATTGTGGGTGACATTTTTCATCTTCTTCGGCGGGTTGGTTTTCCGGATTGCCTACCTGTATGGCCTCAGCAGGGAAAGGGATCGCGTCTTTTACAACCACATGGATGCCAGGTGGGCCTTTCAGTCCATCGTTCGATGGCTCATCCCGTGGGGAAGCGTGTCCATGCGCAACCAGCCGGTGTTCTCTCTGGTCTTCTTTGTCTTCCACGTGTGCCTGCTGGGGATACCTCTCTTCCTCTACGCCCACAACCTGCTCTGGGAGGAGGCTTTCGGCGTGAGCCTCCCATCCATTTCCGACGGTCTGGCCGACAACCTGACCATCGTCTTCCTGGCCTGTGTCGTCTTCCTGTTCGTGCGCCGGTTGGTACGTCCGGAAGTCCGCATCCTGACCACTGCCTGGGACTACGCGCTCCTGCTGCTCACGGCCGCTCCCTTCGTTTCCGGTTTCCTGGCCTACCACCAATGGGGGCCTTACCAGCTGATGCTCATCCTGCATATTCTCACGGCCGAGGTTCTGCTCGTCATCATCCCGTTCAGCAAGCTGGGGCACATCATCCTGTTCTTCTTCACGCGCGCTTTCATCGGGTTCGAGATGGGTGCCCGCCGAGGTGCGCGGACTTGGTAGACAATGCGCTGAATTGCGTCGCCATTCGAATCAGTGTTCGTTTCAATAGGAGAAGGAGCCGAGGCTGACATGAGTGAAGAGCTTGAGAAGCCGGTCAACACCAAGAAAATCAAGGAAATTCTGAGCGCCAACGACAGCGCCCGCATCAAGACCTGGTTGAGCATCTGTGCGCGCTGCGGGCTCTGCGCCGAGAGCTGTTTCTTCTATCTGGCCAATAATCGGGACCCCAAGATGAGTCCCGCCTACAAGTTCAAGAACACCCTGGGGGAAATGTATCGTCGCAAGGGGGAAGTGGATCGAGCGTTTCTGCGCAAGTGCTACGACATGATCTGGGGTGAATGTACGACTTGCAAGCGATGCTCCATGTTCTGCCCCTTCGGCATCGACATCTCGACCATGATCGCCACGGCCAGGGCCGTCTGCAATTCCCAGGGCATCGTGCCTGAAGGGCTGGCCCGGACCTCCGCCAACTATCGGGAAACCGGCAATCAGATGGGCATGGCCACTGAGGACTTTATCGAAACCTGCAGTTGGATGGAAGAGGAGACGGGTGAAGAGATGGCCGGTCTGACCATCCCGATCGACAAGCCGGGGGCCAAGTACATGTATACCGTCAATGCGCGCGAGCCCATGTACTACCCGCAGGACATCGCCATGGCGGCCAAGATTTTCACCGTGGCCGAGGAAGACTGGACCATGCCTTCTTTCGGCTGGGATTGCACCAACCTGGCCATGTTTGCCGGGGACCGGGCCCTGGCGGGCCAGGTGGTGAAAAACGTCTATGACAAGGCCATCGAGCTGGGGGTCCAGAACATCCTCATCACCGAATGCGGGCATGCCTACCGGTCGGCGAAGTATGAAGGGCCTTACTTCCTGGGGTATCAGGACGGCAAGCCTCCGGTCAATGTGGTGCATTCGGTGAAGGTTTTCTACGAGTACGTCCGTGACGGGCGCATCAAGATCGACCCGGACAAGATGATCGAGGGGCCCGTGACCTACCAGGACCCCTGCAATGTCTCGAGGAACGGCGGGCTCTGGGAGGAAGGCCGGGCTCTGACGCGGCTGCTCTGCAAGGATTTTCGGGACATGAGCCCCAACAAGGATCTGAATCACTGCTGCGGCGGAGGAGGGGGGTACATCCCCATGGGGCCTGAGTTCAAGAAACGGCGCATGATTTCGGGACAGATCAAGGCCGAGCAGATCAGGGCGACGGGGGCCAAGATCGTCATTGTGCCCTGCCACAACTGCTTCGACCAGATCAGGGATCTGGACAAGGAGTATGGTTTGGGTGTGAAGGTCATGTCCTTCAAGGAAATCATTTGCGAATCCATGATCGTTCCGGAGAAGTTCCAACCCAGGGACGAGGACGAAGAAGAGGATGAGGCGGGGGGCGGTGGGGAGTAGCTTGCCGGGGAGTGGTGTGGGAGGGAACCGGGGCCGCTCAGGCCCAGATGGGAGCATAGGTCCGGGAGGGGGCGTTCATGAAGCGTGGTGAGGTTGTGTTGGCAATGGTCATGGTTGGCGTGTTGACCCTGGTTCCGCTGGTCTGGTCTCAGGATCCCATGATGGTCATGGAGCACAAAGAGCTCGGACCCCATCAGAGGCCTCTTGTGGAGCTCAACCACGACAAGCATACGGCGACTCTCGATTGCATCCGCTGCCATCATGACTACGACGAGCACGGGAACAACCGCGGCGGGGATGACAAGGCCCAGTCCTGCTCCGTCTGCCACAATCCCGAAGCGCAGCCGAATAAGCTGGCTCTCGAGGAGGCGTTCCACGCCCAGTGCAAGGGGTGTCACGAGGCCATGTGGGAACAAGGCCGCAAGAGCGGCCCGATCACGTGCGGGGAATGCCACGTTCGGAAGTGAGGCGTGGCTCGTTTGGCGGAGGATGCAGGAGGCATGAGGGCATGACGGTCTCATGCCGGGACAGCTTCAGTGACCATCGAGCATTCAGGCCGCAAGGCCCGTGGGCCCCTTCGAGAGGGGCTTTTTTTGTCCTTCCGGAAGGTGGGCTCCCCGCGGTGGCGGTGGGCGAAATGACATTTGACTTTTCGTGGGAGAACGTGCATCAGAGGGTGTCCCGCAGGGGGGCCAGACACTGAATAGATGAGGAGGAATGAAGTATGGAGCGGACGCTGTCCATCATCAAGCCTGACGGAGTGAGAAGAGCACTCGTTGGCGAGGTCGTCAAACGATTCGAGCAGGCAGGCATTCGCATCGCTGCCATGAAGATGCTGCACTTGTCGAGGGAGCAGGCCCGAGGGTTCTATGAGGTGCACCGGGAGCGTCCCTTTTTCGACAGTCTGACGGAATTCATGTCGTCCGGGCCCATCGTGGTCATGGTCCTGGAAGGCGACGGCGTGATCCAGAAGAACCGCGATCTCATGGGGGCCACCAATTTCAAGGATGCAGCACCGGGCACCATCCGTCATGATTTCGCCACGGATATCGAGAAGAACGTTGTTCACGGATCGGATGGTCCGGCAACGGCGCAGACGGAAATCGCATTCTTTTTCAGTTCGCTCGAAACGGTTTGATCCCGAGGGCTCGGAAAGACAGGTGTCAGGTCTCCAGTGTCTGGTTTCGAGTGCAGCCGGAGGGATGTCTGTAGCCGGTTTCTGACCTCTGGCCACCCGCCGGCCCTGGCGGAGATGGGAGGCATGGTATGAGAATCGAGAGAAGGGGAAGATGGTTGGTCTCGGCAACCGCTCTGGTCTGCGCCTGGATTTGCGGAGCCAGCGCGATGGCTCAGGCCGTGGCGCCCGAAACGGGTGGTTTTCCCATCCCCTACTACCCTCCGCCCTCCAAGATGGATCTCTGTGGTGAGCCCGTCCCCATCCATATCGAGGATGTGCGCGAACGCTTCGACCGGGAATTCACGATCATTGTGTACAGTCATGCGCAGGTTTATCTCTGGCTGAAGCGCAAAGAGCGATACTTCCCCGAGCTTGAGAAGTTGTTGGCGCAGAACAGGCTCCCCGAGGATCTGAAATACGTGGCGGTGGCCGAGAGTGATCTGATGTCATCTGCGGCGTCACCCGCCGGGGCGAAGGGGCCCTGGCAGTTCATCGCGGGTACCGGCAGTCGATATGGGCTGAGCCAGAATCGAGAGGTGGACGAACGCCACGATTTTGACCTTGCAACCTTGAGCGCCTTTGAATACCTGCAGGACCTTCGCGACATCTTCCAGAACTGGACTCTCGCCATTGCGGCCTACAATTGCGGGGAAAACCGCGTCACGGAAGAGATGAGAAAACAGAAGGTGAACGACTACTATTCACTCAAGCTGCCCCTGGAGACGGAGCGCTATGTTTTCAGGATCCTGGCCATAAAGGAGATTCTGCAGCATCCGGAACGATATGGGTATGGGTTGCCGAAGGGCGCGGGGTACTCGGTTCAGAACCTGGACCGGGTATCCATGACGCTTCCCAGCCCGCTTCCCCTGCTGATGCTGGCTGATGCTGCCGGTGTGACTTATCGTGATTTCAAGAGGCTGAACCCGTCTTACATTGGTGACGAGATCCCTGTGGGGGCTCACACCTTCAAGGTGCCGGCGGGGAAAGGCAAGGAGCTCCAGGCCCGGGTGGAAGCTCTGAAGTCCGGCCATAAGCCGAATTCCTCCTATCATAAGGTCAGCAAGGGAGAGACACTCACGAGCATTGCGTCACGGTATAATGTGAGTGCAATGGAGCTGAAGACTTGGAACAATCTGACGGATACTAACGTCAAAATAGGGCAGAACTTGAAAATTATAAAATAGAGCTGCCTCGCATTTTGAATGGTTCGATTAAACCCACGATGATCCTATGCCGCCCCGTTTTCCACTATTCCACGTTGTTTCTTCATTGAGGTGCTGATATCCTTCGTCGTATTCTATTAAAGCGGTGAATCAATGCTCTTGGGAGCGGAGAAGCAAACAACTTGACATCCATCAGGGATCGCTTTAGGATACCTTCACTGTAACGCATTAAAAATTCAAAGAGTTTGACTTCGTCGACAAATGATGAATGAAATCAGAAGAGCAGCTCGAATGGTGGCCGAGGGCCGATCAACGGTGGCGCTGACGGGTGCCGGGATTTCGGTGGAAAGCGGCATTCCCGACTTCAGGAGTGAGAATGGGCTCTGGTCGCGGTATGAGCCCATGGAGTACGGTCATATCAGCGCATTCCGAGCCAATCCCAGGAAGGTGTGGCGGATGCTGCTGGAGATGGATGCTTTGCTGGGGGCGGCCAGTCCCAATCCGGCCCATCTGGCGCTGGCCCGGCTCGAGGAGAGGGATTTGCTGAAGGCGGTGATCACCCAGAATGTGGACAGCCTTCACCAGAAGGCGGGAAGCCGCAGGGTCATCGAATTTCACGGGCATGGGCGGACTCTGCGCTGCGATCGATGTGGGGGGCGGTTGCCGCGTGAGTCTGTGACTCTTGGTGAGGAGCCTCTGATCTGCAGTTGTGGGAGTGCCATGCGTCCCGAGTTTGTGTTCTTCGGGGAACAGATCCCCCAGGAGGCGTATGCGGGGGCGGTGGAAGCGGTCCGCAACTGTGACGTCATGCTGGTGATCGGCACATCGGCGGCTGTGGCTCCGGCATCGCAACTCCCTTTCCTGGCGAGGCGAGGGGGGGCCGCAATCATTGTCATTGATCCGCAGAGCATTGAGCTTCCATCGGCCAGCATCGATCTGCACATTGCAGAACCGGCGGGACGAGCGCTTCCGGCCATGGTCATGGCGTTGGATGGTTTTGGAGCTTGAGCAAGGATAAATTATGGTGCTGAACCTTTTCGTTTCGTGGGCTTATGCGGCGGAGACTGCGGGAGTGCCCTACCGCAGGGGTGGAAACGGCGTCTTGGACATGATGATGAATGCCGGTCCGATGGTGAAGTTCATCATGCTCATGCTCCTCGGTCTCTCGTGTGCCTGCTGGTGTGTCATTGTGATGAAATACCTGTTGCTGAGGCGGGCCAATAGGGAATCGGACCAGTTCATCGAGCTGTTCCGGCAGCGCAGGAGCTATGCCGGGCTTTACCGTGAAACCCAGAACCTGGAGGACAGCCATGTGGCTCACATATTTCGGGTGGGGTATGCCGAGCTGAATCGGCTCGGTAAATCGCTCGAGACCAAGAGTCTTCAGGATGTCAAGGTGAATCCCGAGGTGCTGCTGGAGAATGTGGAGCGGGCGATCATGGGAGCGACCACCTCGGAGCGGCAGCGTTTCGAGCGGTTCCTGCCGTTGTTGGCGACCACCGGCAGCACGGCGCCCTTCATCGGGCTCTTCGGGACCGTTTGGGGGATCATGACCAGTTTTCAGGAGATCGGGCTCAAGGGAGCGGCGAACCTGGCTGTGGTGGCACCCGGGATCTCCGAGGCGCTCGTTGCCACGGCCATGGGGCTTGCGGCCGCCATTCCCGCCGTCGTCGCTTTCAACCATTTCTCCAATCGCATCCGGGTCGTTGAGAATGAGATGAGCCATTTCTCTGCAGATTACCTCAACATGCTGAAAAGGGATCTCATGCGAAAGGGAAAGCAGGACGAGCCGATGGTCGAGGCGCAGCGATTGACTGCTCTGCAGGAGTAGTTCGGAGGAAGGGATCTCATGGGAATGCAGGCCAGTGGAAACAGCGGCTCCTCGGGCCAGATGATTTCGGAGATCAACGTGACTCCTTTTGTGGATGTCATGCTGGTGCTGCTCATCATTTTCATGGTGACCGCCCCCATGATGACCCAGGGAATCGATGTGAAGCTTCCGGAATCCTCGGCCCCGGCCATACCCTCGGAAGAAGAGAGGCTGGTGGTCACGGTCCAGAAGGACCACAACATTTTCATCAATGAGCATCCGGTCAATCTCGACGTGCTGGGTGAAAAGCTCCTGGCCATGACTCAGAATCAGCAGGCGCAGCGCGGGGTCTTCCTGCGGGCCGACGAATCGGTTCCCTACGGGTACGTGATGCGCGTTATGTCGTCCATTCGTCTGGCGGGAATCGACCAGATCGGGATGGTGACGGAGCCTCCACAGGAGCCGGCGGCCAGGGGCTCCAAGAAATAAGTGCATGGAATATTCAAGTGTTGGGGGACGGCTGAACATACGAAACGCATCTGCGAATTGCTTTGTATTTCAAGTCGCCTGTGCTAAAGTCACTGCCCATCGTCATGCGGCGAAATGTTTAGAAATGAAGAGCCCCCAGGAGATTTCGAAAGTTTATCGAGGATCGAGAATATGGAATCTCTGGCTTACTTAGATCAGCAGTTGCCCCGGCGGGATCTTTTCAAGGGATTCTGGGTCTCCATTCTGGTGCACGTTCTGGTGTTCAGCAGTGCCATGATGGGAGGCTGGGGTTTGTCCAGTAAGGGCTTTCAGGGAGCCGTCACCACGGTGAATCTCGTCAGCCTTCAGGACATCGGACTGGCGCCGGCGCCCGTCAGAAAGGGCTCCAGCAGTGCCACGGGAGAGGGTTTCAGAGGGTCCGAGACGCCCCAGGCCGCGTCGTCACCGCTGAGCAAGACGACCCCGTTCGTCCCGGTGAAGCGTCTTCAGGTGAAGGACGCAACAGTGAAGCCCCAGACCGAGATCAAAAGACTCGACGCGCCCGATGTGCCGAAGCTGCCCGAAAAGCCTCAGAACGTGGCATCCATCGACAAGGACATCGAAAAGCTCATCCCGAAGCCCAAGGTTCAACCCAAGGCCGCATCGCAGCCGGAACCGGACGCTCCCGCCAAAGGCGCTCAAACGGCTGCTGTGGCGGACAGGGACGGGGAGAGAAATCCCAAGTCCTTGAAAGAAGGCCCTGCAAAGGGCGCTCGCGATGGCGTTGAGAGGGGAGAGTCTGAGGGCGATCCCAAAGGCGTGGCTGAGGGATCCGGCAAAGGGGCTGGCGGGGCGGGAAGCAGCGGCGGTGAGGGTGGCCGCGTGGCTTCCTCGCTTTTGGGGTTTTATGGCGACCGGGTCAAGGAGACCATCAGTCGGAATTGGGTGTTTTCCGAGGGTATCAAGGCCCAGGGGCTGGAAACGCGGATCATGGTGGTCGTCAATCGGGACGGCAGTATCCTCGATATGCGGGTGGAAAAGACGTCCGGCAATGCCCTTTTCGATGAATCTGCCCTTCGGGCCGTCCGAAAATCGGCTCCATTACCGCCGCTGCCTCAGGTCATCAGCTATCCGAGAGTGGAAATCGGCATCCGGTTCAGCCCCCAGGGATTGTCCTGAGTAGGAAAAGCGTTGAATTTCGGAGGGTTTGAGTAATGCCTGTAAGACTGCATTCCTGCAGCGTGCGTTTGCTGTTCTGGTTCGTCCTGTTCTCGCTGGGCACCGTGACTCAGCCGGTGCAGGCTCAGAAGATCGAAATCGACATCACCAAGCCTGGATTTCAGCGTATTCCCATAGCCATTCCCGATTTCAAGTTCCAGACGGCGGAGCAGCCTCAGCTCGCAAGAGAGATGGGGGAGCTGCTGAGCAGCGACTTGGACTACTCGGGCTTGTTCCTGCCGCTCGATCCCAAAGGTTTCCTGGAGGACCCCCAGTCCATGGGGTTGACGGCAGGGGAGATTCGATTCCCGGATTGGAAGCGGCTGGGAGCCGAGTTTCTCGTCCGCGCGACGTACCAGGTCCAGGGTCCGGCTCTCAGGATGGAGGCCCGGCTGTTCGACGTGGTGGGCGGTCGGATGGTCATCGGGAAGGTTTACGAGGGCGAGACGCGAAACTGGCGTCCCATGGTGCACCGCCTGGCGGATGAGATCATCATGGCCATCACGGGAGAGCGGGGGGTTTTCGACACCAAGATCGCTTACGTGCAGGTCCAGGGGAAGAACAAGGAGATTTTTGTCGCCGACTTCGACGGCAGCAACCCGGTTCCGGTCACCCGCGATCAGAGTATAGCCCTCTCTCCGGCATGGAGCTCCGATGGAGCCCAGCTTGCCTATGTGAGCTACAAAGAGGGCAGTGCGAAAGTGTATGCGTCGAATCTCATGACGGGGGGTCAGCGCCTCGTCGCGGGTTTTCCCGGCATCAACATCGCTCCCGCCTGGAGACCGGGCACCAATCAGCTGGCGATCACCCTGTCCAAGGGGGGAAATCCGGACATTTACCTGGTGAGTGCTTCGGGAGAGCTGATGCAGCGGCTGGTTCAGAGCTGGGGCATCAACGTGTCCCCCGCCTGGTCTCCTGACGGTCGGAAACTGGCTTACGTCTCGAACGAGCCAGGGAATCCTCAGATTTACGTGATGGATGTCTCGAGTGGTCAGAAGAAGCGAATCACCTTCAGCGGCAACTATAACACCTCGCCCAGCTGGTCGCCCAAAGGCGACTGGATCGCATTCAGCGGGATGAGCGGAGGGCGCCACAATATCTTCATTACTCGTCCCGAAGGAGGAGAAGTGCGCCAGCTGACCCGCGGGGAGGGCGACAACGAATCGCCCACCTGGTCTCCTGACGGTCGCATGCTGGCTTTCAGTTCGACGCGGCAGGGAGGTGCCGCCCTTTGGGTGATGCTGAGCAACGGGACCGGGATTCGCCGCATCACCCGGGGCGGAGGACAGGAGATGCCGGATTGGTCCCCTCGAATGGGGGGACGTTAGCCTGGCCGGCTTTGTGTCTTGAGAAGCTGCAGGGAGGATTGGAAAACGCTGCTCATTGGGGTGGACAGGGAGGAAGAGATGAGAGTTTGGTTCGATAGGTCTTTGCGATTGATCCTCATGGTGAGTTTGACGGTGGGGCTGATGGCCTGTTCGAAGAAGAAAGTGCCTCCCCAGCAGGGCATGGGGCCGGGTGGCTTTGGGGCGGGTGACATGGGGGGTATGGGATCGGGCGGCGCTCTGGGAGCGGATGACGCCCGCTGGCGCGAGCTGGGACTCACTACTGAAGCCGAGCGGCAGGAATTCATGAACCTGTCGCAGCGGTTTGAGAATGAGGACATTTACTATGATTTCGATTCTTATGTGCTGACGGAGCCCGCCAAGAAGATTCTGGATGACAAGATCCAGTTCCTGAAACGGTATCCGAAGGTTCGCGTGACCGTTGAGGGGCATTGCGACGAGAGGGGGACCAACGAGTACAACCTGGCCCTGGGGGAACGCCGTGCCAACAGTGCCATGCAGTACCTGGCCAATTCCGGCATGAGCACCCAGAATCTCAACGCGGTCAGCTATGGTGAAGAGCGTTCTCTGTCCACGGGTCAGGACGAGGCGTCCTGGGCTCGCAACCGTCGGGCTCATTTCGTTCTCAACAATTGAGGCTTGACACGGAAGAGGGATACTCATGAAGAAATGGCTCGAGTGTAGGGGTAAACCTCTATTCTTGTGCATGACTATTGCCTGGGTATGCTCGGGCTGCGCGTCCACTCAGGAAACCTCGACGCTGCAGCAGAGCGTCAGCATGCTTTACGACAGGGTTTACAGCCTGGAGCGGCGCGTCCAAAGCTCCGAAGGACAGGGGCAGCGAAGCGCCGACCTTTACTCACGGATCGAAGAGCTCCAGATGAAAGTCGGTGCCCTGAACGGGCGCGTCGAAGAGCTCCAGTATCGTCTGGACCAGGTGGGGAGGGTACAGGAGCTGTCATCACCACCGGCGGCTTCAGGACCAGGCACCCTGACAACTCCCCCCGGCTCTCCGCCCCCCTTGTCGTCGTTGCCGCCCCCCGTTCCTTCACCCGGCGCTTCGACCAAGACCACGGTTCCGGAGGCCAAGGTGACCCTTCCCGAGTCGGAAGATCCTGAAAAGGTGCAGTTCGACAAGGCCACCCAGCTCTTTTCCCAGGGCAAGCATGAGAGCGCCCGAAAGGAGTACGCGAGCTTTCTGAGCAAGTACCCCAAGTCGAGTAAGGCCGAGACCGCGCTTTTCAATGTTGCCGAAAGCCACTATGCGGAAAAGCAATACCAGGCAGCCATCGAAGCCTACCAGAAGCATCTGGACCGTTATCCCAACGGGAGCCGTGTTCCTCAGGCTTTGCTGAAGCAGGGGGCCGCCTTCCAGAAGATCGGGGATTCCACGGCGGCTCACATTTTGCTCGAGAGGCTGGTTGACAGGTACCCGAATTCGAACGAAGCCAAAGAAGCCCAGAAGCAGTTGAAAGAAATGCGCTGATTCCGGGCTTCGGAGGGACCGGAGTCGAGATTCACGCGGAGCCTTTTGCCTTGGGACGCTCGCTGGCGAGAGCCGTCATCAGATCCAGGTAAATCTCGGCAGCGAGCTCCACCTGGGACAGTTCAATGGACTCCTCCGGGGCGTGCGCCTTCTCCAGTTCCCCGCACCCGAGGAGGATGGGCTTCACACCGGCCGCCCACAACAGATTGGCATCGGAGTGACTGGGAAAGGGCTGGGGATTCCACGGAAGGGAGCGCTCAGCAAAAGTGCGCTTCAGACACTCCACGATCAGGCCTTTTTCGGGAAGCGTGTAGCCGGCGTGAATGGTCGTGAAGCGAAAGATCCCGTCGAAAGCCGGGTTGTTCCGTTCTTCTGCCGTAATGAGCTCTTCGATGTCCAGGGTGATCTCGCCCAGGGGTGCCGAAGCTGGAAGGTGGAAATCCAGCCAAGCCTCACAGCGCTCGGGGACGGCGAAACCAGCCAGTGCACTTTCAAGTTCTCGAATATTATAGACAATATCTGATCGTTGGGTTCGGATATATTCCGAAATCTTGAGCAGCAATTGAAGCATGGCCTCCACGGGATTGAGACCTCTGTTGGCGAGGGATGCATGCATGCGCTTTCCCCGGGTCACGATCTGGAGCTCTAGATAGCCATAATGGGACAGGCAGGGCAGCAGACTGGTGGGCTCTCCGATGAGCGCCCATGGGACGTGCAGGTCTCGAATCAACCGTTTGGTGCCGTCTCCCTCCTCTTCTTCCCCGACCACCAGAGCCAGTGCCACGGGGGGCGGTCTTCGGCCGTTTTCCCAGGCGCTGAGAAATGCTTCGATCATGGCGGCGCAGCCTCCCTTCATGTCTGCCGCTCCCAATCCCACCATGACTTGATCGTGCTCGGAGTGGGCGAAGTGCTCCAGGTCGTAAGCCACCACGGTATCGATGTGGCCGACGAAGAGGAGGCGCAGTTCCTGGTCAGGGGGGATCACCAGGATGTTGTAGCGGTGGCCGTCGACTGCCTGGTGGCTGACGGGCAATCCATGGCGTTTCAGGTAGCCGTGGAGGTAATCGAGAATCTCTTCCTCTTTGCCGCTGGGGCTGTAAATGTCGATAAGGCGTCGAAGGAGCTGGCGAAGCCGCCTCCGGTTGATCCTGGGGCGGCCGTCAGTCTCCGTCTCGGAGCCTGTAGCGTGAAGGGGTCTTTCCATTGACTCGCTTCTCTCTTTTCTGTTTAAGCTGGGGATCCAGGTTGAGGGCAAGGTAGATGTGCTCCTGAGGATTACCGAATCCCATCTTTCTGAAGAAGTGCAGAGCCTGGAGATTCTCCGCCTCCGTATCCACCAGCAGAATGCGCACGCCGTCTTCCAGCATGAGATCCCGGAAGCGATGGAAGAGCTTGGAGGCGATCCCCTGGCCGTGATAGGAGGGATCGATGCCGAGCCAGACAAGGTATCCGTATTTCCAGGCGGAATGGCTTTTGGTGACCGTCGTTCCCAGCGCAAATCCCACGATGTCATCCTCGTCCTCGGCAACGAGGCAGAATTCGGAATCCGATTGGAAGAGCGAGATCACTTCGTATTCATCCCAGGTGCGGTATAGATTGGGCGCTTCGCGGGCTGTGAACAGTTTTTCACCCAGGTGGAACACGGCCGCCAAATCGTCGATCTCCATGTGGCGAATCGTTGTCAATGCTTTTTTCCTTTTGGGATCCATACTCTCCTGCATGGTTTTCAGAACAGCCGCTCATCCCTTCCGGGACGCCTTCCCATTTTGTCAGTGCGGGCATTGTCTTTGTTTGGACGAGCCTTCTGAAGGCGATTCTTCAGAGCACGGGTCTTCCTGAGACCGCTCTTCCGCTTATGATCTCCGTACTTGCCAAACCTTCCCTGCGCAGCCATGGTCACACCAACCCTCATAAGCCTCCAAAACTGCAAAAGCTTTGCATGCTCCATGAGAAACGTCTACAATTTCTTCAATGAAAACCTAAAACCAGCCTGTGTGCAAGTCCATAAGGTGAGTGGCCGGTTCTTATAGCCTTTGAGTAGGCGAGGGGGTGGACCGATTCTTTTGTTGAACGCATGAAGACGTCAACGTGAACTGGTCCGGGTGCTGTCTCCTTTGACCACGGAGAAATGGGACGGCGGTCCAGTTCGGTGAGAAACGGCGAATCCTTGTCTTGGTTCACAAGATTTGGACGGCCAGATTCTGGAACCAGGTCATCTGGAATCTGCTGAAGCGACAGAGGCTGCCCTTGCACCTGACTTCCTTCATCCATCGTGAGGAGCTGTTTGAGATGGTGGACCGCTGGTTCTGCGGTCGCCCCGAACCCGGCGACGCGCTCCGGCTCACGGAAATCCTGATCTGCGACGGTTTCGTGATTGGGGAGACGCTCGCCACGCTTTCTGAGCTCCTCTTGGGCACCATCCATCAGGAATCTTTTTACAGGAGGCCCATCCAGTTCAAAGGTGAGCTGAGGGATATACTGTGCAGGGCGGCCCATATTGAAGATGCCAGGGTTCTTGAGTTGTTCGCTCAATACAGGTTGAACCCTGATTTTTACTACCGTGAAGCTCCCATCAACGGGGTGCTGTACCTGGATGGCTCAGATCAGCTGTTGGGTCTCTATCGAGTCAAACGTCCGAGGCGGATCGCCGAGAAAGCCAATCGCAAACTGGCCAACTGGCTCTTTCAGACCGTACAGGATGTGGCCCGTCGCATGGCCGAAGATCGTGCGTGGAGGCTTGGTATCTCGCTGGATGCGCTGGTGACACCGGAAAAGGAGATGGTTCAGGAGTTCATTGACGCCGAAAAGGAGGTCGCCCGTGCTTTCAAAGATTGCAGCATCCGGTTGGATCGCGCTGCATTGAACATATCCGATGTGGGGGGATTCAAGATCATCACGGATCGGGATAAGGCGCATCGCCTGGAGACGATCCTGGACGGGGACCCGACCATCCGGGTTCACGAAAAAGAAAATCACACCGGCGACTACCAGGCCAAGAGCATGATCATCGATGTCCTTTGGGACAGAGAGCACGTATGCAGGAGGTTCGTGGATCAGCGAAGCTGGACCAAATACCTCCATCGGGGGATCCCGGAAGAACGGCTGAAGCGTGGACTGGAGTCATTCCTGGCGAATCCCAAGCCCAATCTGAAACTGGAGCTTATTCTCTCCACCTTTCCCGACATGGTGGAGTCCGAGTTTGGTTCGAGCATCCACGAAGAGCGCATCATCGCCCAGAGGGACAACAAGCTCTACAAGGGCTACATCCCCACCAACGTGGAGTTTCTGGTCAGCTATCTGTTCGACGTCGGCTTCAGTCCCAAAGTCGACATCACGGAAATTCCTTTCAAGCTCTGGGGACGCTATCTGCCCGACACCCTCATTTCGCGCACGCGGCGCCTGCATGATATTCCCGAGTACGACCTGCTGTACTGACCCCGCTGGGGGACCTTTGCTTTCAATCCTGTTGACTTAAGCTCGTTGTTCATGCCTGGAGGGTGCCATGGGCTGAGCGCAGCTTGCCCATGCGTGACTTCTCCACCACGGGCAAGCTCCGCTTAGCCCGTGCCACCCCTTAAGTCAACGGCATTGACCTTTGCCTTCCTGCCTGTCCTGGCAGCCCGGTTCAAAGCTCGCTCAGGAGCGGGCGACCGTAGCATTCAAGGAAAGATCCTCAGATACCGATTCCTAAAAGTGCCAACACAGGATGAGCCTGTTGCGCTGCTCCACGGATGGGATGGGCGCGACAGCCGTCAGCCAGGGATTGCCGTACCAGGTTCTGCAATCTGCACGTATGTGAGAAAGGAGTCTCCTACGTCTACTCAAATGCCATTTTCAGATCGCTGTCTTTCGGAACTGCCTGAGACAAACTCCATTCACCGCAAGTTGACCCTCAAGGGTGTGCTCGGAGACCTTGTGGCCGACGGAATCGTGTCGCCCCAGGATGCCGGCAAGATCGTCAACGAGATGGTGTCCAAAAAGTCGGCCGAGGAATCGCACCCCTTCATCCAGATTGCCAACCGGCGGCTCGCCTGTGCTTCCCCTCCTCACGACACCTTGACGGCGGAATCGCTCATCCTTTGGCTCTCCAAGAAGACGGGCATCCCCTTTCACCGTGTGGACCCGCTCAAGGTGGATGTCACCACGGTGACCGGGGTCGTGTCGTACGCGTACGCGACGCGCCACAAGATCCTTCCCGTCGAGGTCCACGAGGACCACATCGTCATAGCAACGGCTGAGCCATTTCAGCTGGACTGGGAAGAGGAGCTCACAAGGATTCTGCGGCGGCCCATCGTGAGGGTGCTGGCGAGTCCTTCGGACATATCCCGCTACCTGGTGGAGTTCTACACGCTCACCGAGTCGGTGAAGCGAGCCGTGCAGAAGACCGAGAATGGAAAATTCTCGGGCGCCATCAACCTGGAGCAGCTCGTCGAGCTCGGAAGGGCGGGAAAGCTCGACGCCAATGACCGATATGTGGTGAATATCGTGGACTGGCTCCTGCAGTATGCCTACGACCAGAGGGCCAGCGACATTCACCTCGAGCCTCGCCGGGATACGAGCGACGTGAGGTTTCGGATCGACGGCGTTTTGCATCCGGTCTATCAGCTCCCCACGGTGGTCATGAGTGCTGTCGTCAGCCGTCTCAAGGTGCTGGGCCGAATGGATGTCGCCGAGAAGCGGCGGCCCCAGGATGGTCGGGTCAAGACCAAATCCGCGGCTGGCACGGAAATCGAGCTGCGTTTGTCGACCCTGCCGACGGTTTTCGGCGAAAAGCTCGTCATGCGCATTTTCGACCCCGAGGTCACCATCAGGGGTTTTGAGGAGCTCGGGCTCAACCCCCATGAGCTGGGCCGCTGGAAACGCATGGTTTCCAAGCCCCACGGCATCATCCTGGTGACGGGACCCACCGGGTCGGGAAAAACCACGACCCTCTATTCGACCCTCAAGCAGCTGGCCTGCCCTGAAGTGAATGTGTGCACCATCGAGGATCCCATCGAAATGGTGGAGCCCAAGTTCAACCAGATGCAGGTCCAGTCCGGGATCGGGGTCGATTTCGCCACTGGTTTGAGAACTCTGCTTCGCCAGGACCCCGATATCATCATGGTCGGCGAAATCCGAGACCTGGAGACGGCCGAGATGGCCATCCAGGCCGCCCTCACCGGCCACCTGGTGTTCTCGACGCTCCACACCAACGATGCTTCGTCGGCCGTGGTGCGCCTGCTGGACATCGGGGCCCCCCACTATCTCATCAAGGCTACGCTTCTAGGCGTGGTGGCCCAGCGCCTGGTGCGCACCCTCTGTCCGCACTGCAAACAGGAGGGAGATCATAACGACGAGCTTTGGAAATCGCTGGTGAGTCCATGGCGCATCGCACCGCCCGCCCCGGTCTACGACCACGGCGGCTGCCTGGAGTGTCGTGAAACGGGATATCTCGGGCGCGTCGGCATTTATGAGATCCTCACCATCACCCCTTCCATCCGGAGCTTGATCGGACCGGAAATGGACCTGGCCAGACTGCGTGAACAGGCCATCAAAGAGGGGATGCATCCTCTGCACATCAGCGGAGCCCTCAAGATTTGCGCCGGCGTGACGGGAATGGAAGAGGTCTTCCGGGTGGCCGGCGGCGGCGAAGCCTGTTGAGGCAGGGGCGGTCCCCTGCAGCACCTGTGTGTCAAACCATCCGCTTGAACCCTGGCCCCGGGACCAACCGTGGGACGGGGATTCCTAGCTATTCTAAAATATTACTGTCTCATCCTTTCGCTCAGCCCCTTTTTCATCATTCCCCCCGCCTCCGGTCCCATAATACAAATTGAATATTGAAACATCAGCATCTATAATCCCGCCAATCAAATGAATGGATTGTGCTCCAGCTTTGAAATCATTCATGATAATCTACATACAGCACCATATGCCGCGGCTTCGAAAAGTGATCATGCATCACAATCCATTTGAAAGCAGTATCGTCGTGGGATGGGCATGGGTGGCAGGCCCCGAGGGATGATCAGCGACAGTCTGAGCCGAGTTTAGAGTGGAGTGAAGCGATGAGGGTCCGGAGCATGAAATGGCTGAAGCGGATGAGCTCGATTCTTCTGGTAGTCCCGGTTTTGAGCATCGTTTCCGCCCCACTTCCCATTGGCGCTGCAACCTATTATGTGGACCCGGTGAACGGCAGCAACGCCCATGACGGGCTCACTCCGGCAACTGCCTGGAAGATGGTCCTCCCCGCTGGCTCCGGCCACACGATCGTGACCCTCGGGGAGCCTGAAGCACCGCGGAAGTCAACCGGGCCGGCCGGTGCTTCCGCTTTGAGAGCGCCTGGACCGGCCACTCTGGACACTGGTGAGGTCCAGCGCGTGGTGCTCGGCGCAGAACAGCTTACTGAATGGAGTTCCTATCTGGGTGCCGAAGCCATCTGGAGGGCTAGCCTTGAGATCATGCCCTATGAAGTGTTGAGTAGTGATGGGGTCTCGCCCCAGGTCGAATTACAGCAAGGATGCTTCAGGGATATTCTTGATCCGGGTGAATGGTTTTGGGACGGACTATCGGGTGTTCTCTATTTGAATGATGCGCACGTTTTGGGCAAAATGATCGAAGCTCGGGGTTATGACTCGCGAATCGATAAGCGGGTCGCTGTGACAATTACCCGCTGGGAACCTTCCCCCTCGAACGTCGTTCAGGTTCCGTCCCCCTCTCCCAAGCCCATCTACCTGATGCTCGATGACGAGTTTTATCCCGAGTCGGATTGGTGGTGGGGTCGCAGTGCCTGCTCTTTTAGCGAATGGGGAGACCCCAATACACTTTACATGCGTTATTCCGGTGGCAATCCCGATGCTGCAGGCCGGGCAACGACGGTCGTCCGCGAAGGAGGAGGTTGGTCCGTCACCACGGGAGATTTCAACGGAGACGGCCTTCGGGATGTGGTGACCAGCGATTTAGCAGGCCATGTTTTCGTGCACTTTGGAAGTGCACCCTTCACCGGCCTTCCTGATCATAAGCTGACAGAGGCTGGTGAGAGCACCTTCGGATTCCAGGTGGCTTCGGCGGGCGATGTAAACAAGGATGGATTCGACGACCTGCTCGTGGGCTTTGGCTGGGGAGTCGACAAGGTCTACCTTTACCAAGGTTCGGACGCAGGCTTCGAGACAAGTCCTGTGGAGATTACCCCTCCGTCTGCGCTTCCGGCCGGCTATACCGGTGAAAACTTCGGACATTCCCTTTCTATCTCCCCTGGGGATGTCAATGCAGACGGATATGACGATGTCTTGGTAGGGGCGGGGGGAGCCAAGAACTATGTTTGCGTCTACCTGGGCTCCTCCACGGGCATTGATCGGGATAAGGTTCAAGTTATACCGTACTCGGATGGAGGCAGTTATATCAGTCTGTCCCATGTAGGAGATTTGGATGGAGATGGCTTGGGTGATATCGCGACCTCCCCCAGCCAGATGGGTGCAGATTACTTGCAGTTTCATGTCTATAGGGGATCAAACAAAACACCCAATGTGGGTGTCGATACGGCCTCAATCGTTACGGTGAGCCTTCTCGGTGGCTCGACAGATTCCTTAAGGAACCTGTCTCCAGGCCCTGCAGGTGACTTGAATGGCGATGGATTCGATGATCTGCTGGTCGGAAACCAATGGGCAACCGGTCAATACCCCTCTGAATTCCAACTTGAAGGAAAAGCTCACATATTCTATGGGTCCCCCGCCATGGTTGCATCTGCTCCTGATGTGACGATGGACAATCCGATTCCCGGTTATAATACTCGATTCGGCGTGGCGGTCACTGGAATCGGAGATTTCAATCATGACGGAGACAACGATGTCATGGTGGGGTGCCCTTATTCGCTGGATGGTGGATTTGGAGCAGTTTATTATGGCCCGTTTGCAGGAATAATGCAGGCCGCATCACTGGTGCTCCAGACTCCCCATTCTCTGGGATGGTCCCTGGCTCATGTCGGCAATCTGGCTGCCGCTCAGACCAATTACATTGTTTTGGGTGAAGAAGTCGGAATATCGTTCTTATATGGCATAGGAGCCGCCTCGGTTCCCGATGCCCCCACGCAGGTGACAGCCGTTTCCGGCAACGGGCAGGC
>JBFYYO010000028.1:0-26106 GCA_041310025.1 Syntrophobacterales bacterium | reverse complement strand
GGCGGATGTCCGTCCGGGTTTCCCCTCCATCAGTGCTTAACGTCATGTCTCATGCGTGGCCGCACGTTCGCCGAGTTGAGTGCTCTTCACGCTGATTTGCGATGAGCCGATTCTCAATGCACAGGGGGGCGGCGATAGAGCTGAAGGACATTTTCGCGGATCATGAACTCACAGCGGTCGCAGAACGCCAGCGTGATATGGTCCAGATGGACCACCTTGGGGCTGAAATGCATCAAGCACTGGGGATCGTCACAATGGTACAGCGAGAATGTGTGAGCCACCTCATGCAAAGCCACCTTGGCCAGCCTTTCATAGTAGCGCTCCTTGGCGGTCGGGCTGCCGTCTTCGTTCTGACTGAGGCGATGGGTGGAGACCACGGCGACCTTTCCCCCGATTTCCGCCTCTCCGTACACGTAGGTCAGAATGGGGCTGCACAGGTCTGCTGCGACGATGCCCAGGATTCGACTCTGTGGAAGGTTAACGCGCTCATTCAGATGCTTGATGACCAGCCCTGCGTCATACTGCTGCCGGTGGTGCTGAAAGGCCTCCTCCGGGATTTCGACGGGATCCAGGATGTCTACGGGAATGCCGATCAGGGTCTGAACGTGCGCGGCAACCACGCGGACCGCGAATTCCCCGATGCGGCCCATCTCGATCAGGCCCAGATGAAAGATCGACCGGGGGGGCCTTTCGTCCGTCACCTTCGAGTCATCGAGAGGGCGGGGAAGGCCTGGAGGCGAGGCGGCGGCGTCCCTTCCTGCAGGACTCGGGTCGCTCCCCGGTGAGGGCGGTTGCTGGCCTGTGTCTTCTCGGGTCTTCTTGCTCATTTCATCGATGGCTGGAGGCCGTATTTCTTGATTTTGCTGTGCAGGGTGATCCGGCTGATTTCCAAGACATTGGCAGCCTTGGTGATGTTTCCCTTGCAGTGCTTGAGGATCCGATCGATATGCTGTTTCTCGTTTTCCTTGAGAGACTGGGGAATCCCTTGCGCGGGTGTGGCCTTGAAGAGAAATGCGAAGTCGTCCCGGGTGAGATACCGGCCTTTGGCCAGTACGACGGCTCTCTCAATGGCATTCTCAAGCTCCCGCACGTTGCCGGGCCAGTCGTAGCTGGAGAGCAGGTCCAGAGCAGGCTGTTGGATGCCGAGGATGGGCTTGTTGGTCTCTCTTCGGAAGCGCTCCGCGAAATGCTGAGCCAGGACCGGGACATCCTCATCCCGCTCACGCAGAGGGGGCACCTCGATTTCGATTACATTGAGACGATAGTAAAAATCCTGCCGAAAATTGCCCCGCTCGATTTCGCGCAGGAGGTCCCGATGGGTGGCACAAATAAGCCGGAAGTCCACCGGAATCTCCTGGTTGCCGCCGATGCGATGCAGGGTTCTCTGCTCCAGGACACGCAGCAGATCCACCTGCATCTTCAGCGGGATCTCGCCGATCTCGTCCAGGAACAGGGTTCCCTCATGGGCCATCTCGAGACGCCCCTTCTTGGCCCGCACGGCCCCCGTGAAGGCCCCCGTTTCGTGGCCGAAGAGCTCGCCCTCCAGGAGTGTCTCCGTGAATGCCCCACAGTTGATGGGGATGAAGGGCCCGTAACAGCGTTGGCTCCTGGAATGGATGGCCTTGGCCACAAGCTCCTTCCCCGTTCCTGTCTCGCCTCGAATGAGGATGGGGGACTCGGCTCTGGCCACCTCCTCGATGAGCCCGAACAGCTGGTGCATACATTTGGAGGCTCCGATCAGGTCTTCGCAGCGGATCTTCGTCTGCACCTGCTCGCGCAGCAGGAGGTTCTCGTCCAGGATCTTCTTCTGGTTGAGAAGCTTCTCGACGAGCAACACCAGGTCTTCCGGCTCGAAGGGCTTCATGAGGTAATCGTGGGCTCCGAGCTTCATGGCCTCGACGGCTGTCTGAATGGAGCCATAGGCCGTGATCAGGACCACCATGGTCTGCGGGTAGTTGGCCTTGATCTGCTCCAGGACTTCGATGCCGCTCATCTCCGGCATCTTGAAGTCCAGAAACACCAGATCGTAGTCCTTTTCGGCCAGGATGGAGAGGGCCTGGCGTCCCCCTTCGGCCCCCGCCACCTCGTATCCTGATTTGCGGAGCCAACCAATGAGCGATTCGCGGACGATCAGTTCGTCGTCGACGACGAGGATCTTGATGCGACCTGTCATGGTTCAGCCTTTTCTGAAGGGTCGAGGGATGGATAGGCGAAGAACCGAACGATGAAATTGGCTCCCTTCCCCTTTTCGCTCTTGACGTAAATGGATCCCTGGTGCTCCTTGATGATGCCGTAGACGACCGAGAGCCCCAGTCCCACGCCTTTCTCCTGATTCTTGGTCGAGAAGAAGGGCTCGAAAATCCGACTCATCATCTCCTGCGGAATTCCCACCCCGGTGTCCTCCACCTCGAGCCGGATCATGTTGCTGGACTCCTCCCAGTTGGTGCGGATGGTGACGACGCCACCATCCGGCATGGATTCCATGGCGTTGAAGAGGAGGTTGACCAGGCACTGCTGGATCTGCCCCGGATCTCCCAGCATCCGCGGCAGCTTTTCCAGAAGCTCGAGACGCAGCTCCACCTTTTGCAGCTCCATCTTGTGGCCGAAGAGCATCGAGATCTTGTGGATCAGGTCATTCAACTGGAAGTACTGCATTTCGGTCTTCTGCTGCCTGGCAAAGGACAGCAGGTTGCTGACGATGGCGCTGCACCGAGCCGACTCCGTGTCGATGAGCTGCAGGTAATAGCAGTATTGTTTGAGGTCTTCTTCACTGGGCATGCCGGCTTCGAGCCCCTGCTGCACCAGCCGAGCCAGCGCATGAATGCCGGAAAGGGGATTGTTGATTTCGTGCACGGAACTGGCCACGAGCTTCCCCAGGGCGATCATCTTGTCCTCGTGGATGAGGCGCGCCAGGTTTTCGGTCAGGAGCCGTGTCCGCTGTTCCACCCTGCGTTCCAGCTCGTCGGTGATGTCTCTCATGATTTCGAGGAACAGCTCAACCTCACCCTCGCTGTTTTTCAACGGGACGACTGTGACCTCACACGTCCTGGCCTGATTGTTCAAGTCAAAGTGCTCATGAATGGCGTAGGCGGGCCTGCCCGTCTCGCGGCTCTCCATCAACGGACAGCCGTGCCCTTTTTCGTTGCATGGAGTGACCGACCAGTGGCTGACCTGGTAGCAGAATTTCTCCAGGACTTCATCCTTGGTGAGCCCCAGGGATTCGAGCATGGCCTCGTTGGCGTCCAGAATCTTCATGTTTGGATGGAGTACCAGCACGCGATCCTGGATGCTCGAAAAGATGGTCTCCACGATTTCCTGGGTGAGCTCCAGCTGGTGTTTGTCGAAAAGATACTCCTCCATGAAACGAATGGTGTCGCTGAACAATCGGGAAATGGTGGCTTCCAGAACCCTCACATGGGGGGGCTTGAGACGGAGGAAGTCCTCGAGCAGCTCCTCCCTTCCCGTTAACTCGATGACGAGGTCCAAATCGGGGATTTTGAAGAAATCGAGGAAGTCATTGGTGGTGGTGATTCCTTTCCTGCGGGCCAGCTGCATGCCGGCGGCATCGGGGTTGAGGTCGGCCACGGCCACGATCTGGGCCTTGAGACGGGGAAACCGCATGGAGTCCAGCATCTTCAGGAAACCTTCGCAGCGCTTTCCCCCTCCGATGACGGCAATTTTCATGATTTTGTCTTCATGCATGGCTGAAGATCCGGCGAGAGGTCAGAGTGTATAATTTCTTTACAGAGGGCAAAGAACCTTAACAGCAGGGCAGGAATTGCAGGTGCTATGCGATCGGGGAAGCCGTTCCAGGTCGATCTATATAAAATCTTAACAATGGGGAAAAGTTCGAGAGAGAGGTTTGGTCCTCGGCAGATTGCTGCAAGCCCTCTGATCACCTGAATTCGAAACATACAAATCATCAGAGTGTCTATTTGTCAATCAGGATGTGTCGAAGAGGGAGACAATGAGCCGGCAAAGATCCAGCGGGGTGCCGCGGTCAGCGGGCAGGCTCTGCAGGCTGCTGTGATTTGAATCGTCGAGCCGGGATGTCGGACCCGAAGGGCATGGAATCCTGCGATCGCCTCCTCTTGGCATGAAAGTTGAGTATACATAGGGCCATCAGTTGAAATGAAGCCCACAAATGAGGAGGCAGTCATGAAAGCCAAGGCCGAAAGCAAAAAGAAACGCGGTCCCCAGGTCTTTTCGCTCACCGACAACCAGTGCATCTGGATGAAGGCCGGGATCATCAATCTCAAACTTTGCGACAACGCCTACGACTGCCTCAGCTGTCCTTTCGACAAAGCCATGGCTCGGAGTCTCGAGAAAAAGGGAGATGGCGCCAGCTGGGAAAAGGTGATGAGGGCCAAGGACCAGCATCCGAGGGAATGTCGTCACATGCTGACCGGGCGAGTCCAGTATCACTATTGCGCCAATGGATATCGCTGCAATGTCTGTGAATTCGACCAGTACCTGGAGGAATCCGATCTGACGGCGGCATTCGGCTCCGTGCACACGAACCTGGTGTCCGGATTCCAGGTCGCCGACAGCTACTATTACCACCGGGGACACAGCTGGGCTCGGGTGGAGCACGGTGGTTTCGTGCGCATCGGGATGGACGATTTCGCATTGAAACTGGTCGGAAGGCCTTCGGAAATCGATCTCCCCAAGATCGGGGCTCACGTCGCTCAAACCGAGGTCGGATGGCAGATCCACAAAGGAAAGAGGGAGGCTGCTGTTCTCTCTCCCATGAAGGGGATCGTGGTGGCGACCAACCACAAGGTGGCCAACAACCCGGAGCTGGCCAACAAGGATCCTTACGGGCAGGGATGGTTGATGGTCGTTGAGCCTACGGACCTGAGACCCAACCTCAAGAACCTGCTCTTCGAACGGGAGGCGGCTGCCTGGGTGAACGCCGAAGCCACTCGCCTCGAAGAAAAAGTCATGGAGGCCTACGGGATGCCCTTGGCCGCCACCGGTGGTGAGATCGTTGAGGACATCATCGGGAATCTCCCCAATCTCAACTGGGAGGATGCGATTCACGAGTTCCTCCTGACCTGACGGAAACGGGATTTCTTTGTAGGGTGGGCAAAAGCGGTAGCGTTGCCCACCGAAAAATGCGGCTTCACAGCCACGGTGGGCAAGATTGAACCCTTGCCCACCCTAGACTGGAACAGCATCCGGCTCCATTTCTAGTTGCACTGTTAGCCGGTACTCAGGGACTCTTCTGAGTACCGGCTTTCGTCATTATGACCATGAAGACCTTCAAAGATTCAGGCAGACTCTCTCGATAGGGCGGGATGCTTGACACGTGTTCCGGCAGTGCATATGGGAATAAATTAAGGTTGGCAAGCAAATGGGCTCACACGAAGGAGGTTTCTATGCCGTTGCGGAGTGGTGGCGGAGGGATCAGTCGGAGGGAATTCATGATGAGTGCGGCGGCGGGAGTCGCTGTTCTGGGTTTGGGAATGGCGGGCCTGAGCGGCTGCGACTCACAAACCGGAGGCGCTGCCACAGTGGCTCTTCCCTATCTTCCCTACAAGGAAAGCGCACTCGAACCGTACATTTCCAAGAAAACCATTGAGTTTCATTACGGGAAACATCACAAGGCGTACGTGGATAAAACCGTCGAGCTCATCAAGGGCACCCATCTGGCCGGGCTCTCACTCAAGGATATCGTGCAGAAGACATCCGGGTTCGCAGACAAGGCGTCCACATTCAACAACGCTGCGCAGGCCTGGAATCACGACTTCTACTGGAAGAGCCTGACACCCGGTGGCGGGGGGAAGCCCGAGGGTGAGCTGGCCAAGCGGTTGGATGCCGATTTTGGAAGCCACGAGAATCTCGTGAAGGAGTTGACGGCTGGAGCGACGGGTCAGTTCGGCAGCGGCTGGGCCTGGCTTGTGGTGGAGGAGGACAAGCTGAAGGTCGTGAGCACCTCCAATGCCGACACCCCCATCATTCATGGACAGGTCCCTCTCCTGACCATCGATGTCTGGGAGCACGCCTATTATCTCGATTACCAGAACAAGCGAGCGGACTACGTTAAGAACGTGATCGAGCACCTCCTCAACTGGAAGTTTGCGGCATCGAACCTGCCCGCAGCCTGATGCGGTTCTTGATTCGAAACGGCCCGCGACGTCGGCTATGTTGGTGAACCCAGGTTCCCGTGACCAGGCGGGATTTCCCGGGTTCCAGAATCAGGCCGGCAGAATCAGATGGTGATGATCTCGAAGCCTGCTTTGCGGTACTTCTCCATGGACGGATGACCGCTCATGTCGTCCAGAAGGGGCAGCCCCTCCTTCTGAGCCGCCTCCAGCGTTCCCATCTTATTGGTGCAAGCCCTGCAAGCACCTTCCATGAGGCCTCGCGATTTCGCCTTCTCGTACAGCTTGACCAGCGGACTGCCCTCCCGGGTAAACTCCGGAATGAGCTTCGTGGAGGCACCCTCCAGGATAATCCTGGCCGTGGTGCCTTTTGCGTCCATGTCCAGGGCGTTGAGCATCACATGCATGAAGCACATGGGGTCTCCGTTGAAGGCAAACAATGCTACTCCACTCATGATTCCTCCTCTGTAATGTCGGGATTCTTGGGGCTGTCCTCCTCGGGGCAGGGGGGCGGGTGCCAGTCCTTGTGAACGAATCGGCGCATGCGCTCCACGAGTCGCTCCAAGGCCGGAATTTTCCTCTGAAACCAACAGAGAATGCGGCTGAAGAAGGGCAGATGCGAAGCGAGGAGAAATACTCCGATCGTGAGAAAAAGAATCCCCTGAAGAAACGGCAGAAACAGCCCCAGAATCCCCAGCACGATAAAAACAATCCCCAGGATGATTCGAATGATTCGCATCATGGCCAGACTATACGGGCAGGCTTCCGCTTTGGCAAGAATCGAAAATCCTCGTGGGTTTCTTGATTCAGGCGCAAGGCGCCCGGCCACGTTCGTGCTCCGGACACCTTGCCGACACCTGACAAGCTGCTGTTCGCCGCTCGACCTCTCACCTCTGACTCCTGACCTCTGACTCCTGACCTCTGATCTCCGACTCCCGACCTCCGTCCATCAATGCGAGTTGGCGAAGAAGCGGTTGAAGGCATTGAGGTAGGCCCGTCCGCTGGCTTCGATGACGTCCGGGCTGGTACCGATGCCGGAATACACGGACCCCTCAATTTCCACGCGGACCATGGCTTCGCCCAGAGCGTCCTTTCCCATGGTGACGGCTTTCAGGTCGTAATCCCGCAAAATCCCCTGCTGCCCAATGATGCGCTCAATGCAGTTGAACACGGCATCGACGGGACCGTTGCCGGTGGCGGCGTCCGTGATCGTCTCGCCCTCTTTGGTCAGGCAAACCGAGGCTAGGGGAGTCATGGTGTTGCCGCTCATGATCTGGAGGCTGTGGAAGGTAAAAGTCTCCGGGACCTTGGTGAGCTCGATCTCCACGATGGTGGTGAGGTCTCGAGTACCGATTTCCTTTTTGCGGTCGGCCACATTGATGAACCGCTGGTAGACTTTTTCGAACTGCTCCGGAGTGACCTCATAGCCCAGGTCTGCCAGGCGATGGCGCAGAGCGGCCCGCCCCGATCTTGCCGTGAGGACGATGGCGTGCTCCTTGATGCCCACGTCCTCGGGCCTCATGATCTCATAGGTCGTGCGGTCCTTGAGGATTCCGTCCTGGTGAATTCCTGATGAATGAGCGAAGGCATTGGCCCCGACAACGGCCTTGTTGGGCTGCACGGGGATGTTCATGAGACGGCTCACCATGCGGCTCGTGCGGTAGATCTCCTTCGTGTTGATGTCCGTATGGGCCTGGTAGACAGCCTGCCGCGTCTTGAGCGCCATGACGATTTCCTCGAGCGAGGCGTTGCCGGCCCGCTCTCCCACCCCGTTGATGGTGCACTCGACCTGTTGAGCACCATTGCGGATAGCCGACAGGCTGTTGGCCACCGCCAGCCCCAAGTCGTTGTGGCAGTGGACGCTGAGCGTCACTTTGTCGAGAGCCGGCACGCCCTCGCGAAGCCTTCGGATGAGATCTCCGAATTCGTCCGGGGTTGCGTACCCGACCGTGTCGGGGACGTTGATGACCGTGGCGCCGTGGGCAATGACGGCATCGATGACGCGGCACAGGTATTCGAAATCCGTCCGGGAAGCATCCTCTGTGGAATACTCCACATCTTCGCAGTATTTCTTGGCATACTTGACAGCGTCGACGGCGCGCTGCAGGGCTGATTCGCGGTCCTGGCGAAGCTTCTTCTGCAGGTGAATATCTGATGACCCGAGAAACACATGGATCCGCGGGCGTTCAGCCCTCTGAACGGCATCCCAGGCGATGTCGATGTCCTGCTGCACCGCTCGGGCGAGGCCGGCGATGACCGGGCCTTTCACCTGCTCTGAGACGGCCTGGATAGCCTTGAGCTCTTCAGGCGAAGAGCAGGGAAAACCGGCTTCGATAACGTCGACTCCCAGTTTGGCCAGCTGTGTGGCGATTTCGATCTTCTGTCGCTTGTTGAGCTTCGCTCCGGGGATCTGTTCACCGTCCCGCAGGGTGGTGTCGAAAACAATGATCTTGCGGCTCATGGGGACTCCTTTGCTGCTCCAGCAGCTTCATTGGCTCATTAGAATGATTCACAAAAACCTCACAAAGCATCCTGATCCACCCTCCAAAGATCCTAAATAAATCCACTGGGCCAGTAAGCCCCATGATCCTCACCTCCTCTCAAACTTCCCTGATGTTCAACGTCCGTCGGCGCCGAGAAAACAAAAAGGCCATGGGCGGGAACCCATGGCCTTTTGCAGTCTCTCTGTCTGCGGGAGTCAGCTCGTTGGGAGCTGCTCCGGTCGCAAGGCGCTGGGTTCCCGCGTCCTGGCCGTAAGGCTAAGGAGGAGTAGAACGAGAAGAAGATTCAACGCCATTCCGAACATCATGAGCTCTTTGCTACCCTGTTAAGAAGAAAGACCTGATCCAACCGTGTGAATCAGGATCGGTCATATGGCTTTGCCGGTGTGCCCGCAGCTCTAAAGCAGCTTCAAGGCAACCCAGAAGCACAGGCAGATCTGGATGGTGTAGAAGAAAATGTACATGGCGAACTGACCCGGAGTGAAATCTTCAATGATTTTGTTCGCCTCTTCCATGACTTTGAGCGCTTCCATCGGTTCCCCCCGTTTTCAACCCCTCGTTTGTGCACATGATTTAAGGAAAATCATGGATGTTCAGCATATTCAGAGTAATCATATAGTGAAGAAACCGTCAGAGATCAAGCACAAAACGTGTGACTGGGAGTGAGCTCGGACATCCGGCGGTCAAACCTTCGCGCTTCCCGTTGCGCAAAGGCCCCGGAATCGTCTACTCTTCAAACGAAGGCGATGCACAGGCCGATTCATCATAGGCAAACATTCAGCCAAAGACTGCGGGATATCCGCTCTCCCAAGGATTTCGGTCATGCCGGCAGGAACCCTGCTTGCCAACAGCATCCCCAAGGACGTCCTCGAGGCCATGGAGCGCATCCGAAAAGCCGGGCATCCCGTATGGATCGTTGGGGGAGCGCTCCGAGATTCTCTGCTCGGGCATGAGGCCAAGGATTGGGATCTGGCGACCGATGCGGCGCCGGAGCGTGTTGCAGCGCTCTTTCCTCGGGTGGTTCCGATCGGTCTGCGCCATGGAACGATTCAGATTCTGACTCCGTTCCGCGGCATCGAGGTGACAACGGTTCCGAGCCCGGGTGTTGAGGGACTCCTGGGGGATCTGGCCCGCCGCGATTTCACCGTCAATGCCATGGCATGGTCCTACCCCGAAGCCGATTTCCTGGATCCCCATGGAGGAAGGCAGGATTTGCAGCACGGTCTGCTGCGCGGGGTCGGGAGCCCGGTTCTCAGATTCCGGGAGGATCCGCTTCGAACGCTGCGTGCGGGCCGTTTTGTGTCCACACATGGATTTCGCCCGGATGACGAGACGTTCGCGGCCCTCCAGCAGGAGGCGGTCGGTCTTCCTCGGGTGGCCGCTGAGCGGATTCGTGAGGAGTGGGTGCGGCTGCTCCTGGGGCATGGGGTTGTGGAGGCGGTGGACTGGATGCAGCGCGGTGGCGTGATTCGCGAGACCCTGCCTGAAATGCACCCAGGTACTGGAGAAGGAAGCTTCATGGACGACCCGAGCCCGGCTCTGCTCCATGCAGCGCAGACTGTCCAGTGCAGCCCGGCCCGGATGAGCGTGCGGCTGGCTGCGTTCTTCCACAATCTGAACCGTTCATGCTCAGGTGGGGCTGAGGTCCCAGTGTCGGCCGTCTGTCCAACCGATCCGGAGCGAAGCTCGCGTGCTGCCGAGAAGATCCTCGCTCGATGGAAGACCTCCGCTCGCGATGGTCGGAGCGTCGTTTCCCTGGTGGCCCATCAGCTCACGACTGCCTCATGCAACTGGACCGATGCGGAGCTGAGGCGAGCCATGTCACGGGGGGGGCGCGGTATGCTTGAGGATTGGATGGATCTTGGTGAGGCCCATGCGGTAGCCCTTTCCGGAAGGTCTTCCGGGGTCCCAGCTCAATGGCTGGGTCTCCGCCGCAGAATCCTCGAACAGCTGCAAGCCGGGTTTCCCATGGATATCCGTGAACTGGCTGTGAACGGATTGGACGTCATGAGGATCCTGGGCATTCCACCCGGTGAGACCGTTGGCAGGGTGCTCGGCGATCTCCATGAGCGGGTGATCGAGGATCCGACCATGAATCGGCGCAACTTTCTTATGGATTTTCTCACCAAAGCATACCATAAATAATTCCTACGGTTAGATTTTCCCAAGTTTACATCTCACGGCGTCTCGATCAGGAGGATTTTCCATGCTTGTCAGGGATTGGATGAGCAAGAATGTTGTGTCCGTTGGTGAGGACGAATCCATGCAGCGGGTCACAGCCATCATGAAAGAGCACAAGATCCGGATGCTCCCGGTCATCAAGAACGGAAAGCTGGTGGGGGTCGTCTCCGACACGGATCTCAAACGGGCATCGGCCTCCGATGCGACGACTCTCGATGTTCACGAGCTCCTCTATCTGCTCTCCAAGATCAAGGTCAAAGACATCATGACCAAGGATCCGGTCACCGTGCCCGTGGACTGGACGGTGGAGGAGGCTGCCGAAGTTCTGCTGAAGCGCAAGATCTCAGGGATGCCCGTAGTGGACTCCCAAGGCCAGGTCGTGGGAATGATCACGCGCGACGACCTTTTCAACGTGCTCATCGAGCTGAGCGGCCTTGGAAAGCGGGGGGTGCAGTTCGCCTTCAAGACGGAGGATCGTCCAGGGACCATCAAGGACCTGACGGACATCATCCGGAGCCATGGGGGGCGCATCGCCAGTATCCTGGGAAGCTACGAGCGCATGCCCGCCGGTTACCGCATGGTCTACATCCGCGCCTACGACATCGATCGCGCGACCCTGCAGCAGCTCCAGGAGCAACTGCAGCAGAAAGCCTCGTTGTATTACGTGGTGGACCATCGAGAAGACAGGCGTGAGATCTTCCGCGATGCCCCCTGAGAGCGAAAAGCCGCATTGTGCTGCAGGCATCTGGCCAGCGGGCCATGGCACACCCCCGGCCCCCGGGGCCAATGCCGTGACTTGAGGGGTGGCACGGGCTAAGCGGAGCTTGCCCGTTGTGGAAAAGTCACGCTTGGGCAAGCTTTACTGAGTACCCTTCCACACCAATGAGTGCTCGTATTCGTTGTCATTCCCGCATGTCCCTGGCGGGAATCCAGAGGCGTTCAGATGTCTGGATCCCCGCCAGGAGCATGTGGGGATGACGTACGAGGAATATGAGCACCATATTCTGTGGGGCTGTACTTAGCCCATGGCACCCTCCAGGCATGAACAATGAGCTTAGGTCAACAGCATTGCCCCCCCGGGGCTTTGCTCCACGGAGCTTTGGCTCCCCTCACTCCATCGTGAGCCAGGTTTGCGGCGGATTGAGGGGAGCCTCCCGAGAGACCTTTTTCAAGGCCATCTTCCAACGGTGCTCCTGGATTCACCCGTTCCCGATCCCCGCATTCAGGCGTTGGCTCATGGAGTTGGTTTGAAGCCGGGCTCTGACACACGCCGACATTGGGCTCGAGCGCAGTGGAGGCTCACCGAATCCTTTTCATCGAGTGGAGTGTGAGTTGGACAAGGAAGAACAGACCTACCGCAGACTGCAGCAGCATCTGGACCGGCAGGCCGTGGGGTTTCCTGCGGCACGTTCGGGAGCGGAGATCCAGATACTGAAGCACATCTTCACTCCACGGGAAGCGGAAATCGCCTCGTGTTTGAGCTACAGACCCGAACCGCTCGAGAAGATTTTCGAGAGAACCGCGCATCTGGTCGGATCAGCTGGAGAACTGGCTGAGGCTTTGGACCGGATTCACAGGAATGGAGGGATTGAATCCAGCGTGAAGGATGGCAGGAGGGTCTACTGCAATGCCCCCCTCGTGGTCGGAATGTACGAAATGCAGCTGAACAGGCTGACTCCTGAGTTTATCAGGGATTTTGACGCATACACCCGGGACAGGAAGTTCGGGGCTGAGTTTTTGAGCACCGATGTGCCCCAGATGCGCACCATTCCCATCGCCAGGAGTCTCCAGCCCCTGAATCATGTGAGCACATTCGACGAGGTGACGTCACTTCTGAACCAGGCTGAGGGGCCTTTCGCCATCATTGAATGCATTTGCCGCAAAAAACGGGCGATACGAGGCAAGTCGTGCAAGGCCACGGACCGGAAAGAAACCTGCCTCGCCCTGGGCGGTCTCGCCCAGTCGGTGCTGCTGCGGGGCCACGGAAGAGAGATTGCGAGGGATGAGGCGGCGGCGATCATCCAGCAGAATCAGAAAGACGGTCTGGTCCTGCAACCTTCCAATACCCAAAAGGCGGACTTCATCTGCTCGTGCTGCGGATGCTGCTGCGGGATGCTCGATCTTCACAGCAGGCTCCCCAAACCGCTGGAATTCTGGGCTTCGAACTTCCAGGCAGCAGTTGATGTGAGTCAATGCGACGGCTGCGGCGTGTGTGAGAAACGCTGCCAGGTCGGGGCGGTCAAGGTTGCGGCAAAAGGGCTCCCGGCTCAGGTGAGCCTGGACCTTTGCATCGGTTGCGGCCTCTGCGTGCAGACCTGTCCCAAAAGCGCCATCTCCCTCTTTAAGAAGCCGACTGAGGCGAGGCCGCCAAAGACCCGCGAAGATCTCTACGACATCATCATGGCCGGGAAGAAGAGCCAGTTGGGGAAGCTCAGGTTGACCGGAAAACTCTTCATCGATGCCATTCGAACAGGCCGGACCGATCTGCTCCGTTGAAGTCCTCCTTTGTTTCCGTGGCCGTCTATCCAGCATCGGTGAGCCGTTTCCCTATCCCGATGAAGCATCGAACAGCTGGAATCCATCCAGGTCAGCGAAGGACCATTTCGTATGCGTTCAAATTGTGTACACCAAGAAGAAGGGCTATCTGCGGATCCTGAATTCCGCCTCCTTCTGACGGTAATTCCATGAAACGCAATTCTTCTATACTGAAAGGAGGTTTGAATCATGGGCCAGCGTGACTATCTGTCTGCATTTGCCGAAGCCAATCGATCCATCTGTGAAGGCGCTGACGAAAGAATCGTTATGAACCTTATTACGAAACGAGTGACGGAGACGCTCGATCTCAAGGGCTGTATGATCAAACTGAACCCAGCGGCCATTGAACGCATGGAATATAAATCGGATGCAATCAGGCTCGGGGGCAGCCCTTTGAGATCTCAGTCTCTCGAAGCAGAACGACTGGAACTGCTCTCAAGTTATGGTCTGAGTCAAAACTTCATCTATTCCGGCATCCATGGTTTGTCAGACAGCCAGTTCTCCCAAATTCCGAAAAAGACTGTGGCCGTTGCCGACATCGAGAAGACAGAGGAGAATGTCGACTATGATGTCTTGAGGGTTGAGGGCATCCGAGCCTTTCTCATGTTTCCCATTGAGGTCAATGGGGAGGATGTCGCCCTGGTGGCCCTTTTTGATGATAAGCTGGGAGCCCTCAGCAGTGAAGACGTGAAATTTGCCAGGGCGATCACGAGTCGAGGGGTGGCGTCGTGTGTCCGGTTACGCAGGTGGAATCGGATGCTCGACCGCGAACGGCAGTTCCTGCGCAGCTTTCAGGAGATCAGCAGCGCCATCGGCTCAACGATTACCATCAACAAGGTCCTGCAGCTCGTCGTCACCACCATCACCGAGGTATTGGGGGTACGGGGCACTCAGGTGCGGTTGCTCGATCGCAAGACCAACGAGCTGCAGTTGGCCGCTTCATTCGGGTTGAGCGAAAAGTTCACCAAGATCGGTGCGCTCAAAGCCAAAAGGGGTGAAGACGGTGTTCGAAAACTCTCCACCAAGGCGATCGTCATCGATGATGCCCCTAACGATCCGCGCGTTCAGTACCGCGCCGAGATCGCCGAGGAGGGCATCCGTAAGATCCTTACTCTTCCCCTCATTGCGCGGGATCGGATGATCGGGGAGCTGACCATCTTCACCGGTGAAAGTCTCGCCTTCACGGAGCGGGAGATCCAGTTCACTACGGCGATAGCACTGCAATGCGCCTGTGCCATTGAAAACTCGCGCATGTATCAACAGGTGAAATACGAATTTCACAGGCTGCTGGAGGATTTCGGCTACGAGGGCAGCTGAAGATGCGCGGGGATTTCCAATAATCCGTGGATCGGGGAGGAAAACAGATGGAACCGGAAGGGTCATGACGGGAGGAATCGGCGAGAATTGACAACCCCGATCCTCGAGAGGAATCGGGGTCGTGAAATGCGGCGTGGCTGGCCTTGGGCCGAGGGATCTTGCGTTACCCTGCTGCGTCGGGATTCAGCAGTCTGTTGTAGTCGATGGCCCGCTGAATGGCGACACCGCTTTGTTCCGCCACGGCCATGGCGAAGTTGACATCTGCATGTGTGAAATAACGGACCTCTTCGGTGAGCAGCCTCAAGACCCCGATGATTTCGTCTCCGACAGATATGGGAACGGCCAAAACGCTGCTGACACCTTCGGATGCGGCTTCCTTGTGGTAGATGGTATGGATGTCTACCCTGGCATCAGGGATCACCACCGGTTCTCCCTCCTTGATGAAATACGTTGCCAGTTCTTCGTCCAGAGGCCCCCTTTCCAGGTAAGACCTGCTCAGCCCGAATGCAGCTTTCAGTTCCAGCCTTCCCTGATGCTCATCGATGAGTCTGATGGTCGCTCCTTTCAGGTTCATGACGACCGGCAGGCGGGTGACGATGAGATCCAGGATTTTGTCGAGCTCATAGGTTGAATTGATCATTCTGCTGATCTCATGAATGGCCTTGAAGTAGTTCAGCTGGATTTCCTGTTCTTGGAAAATACGTGCATTTTCAATGGAGATGCCACACTGTTCACCGAGGGCCGTGAGGAACTTAATCTCATCCTGCGCGTAAGAACGAGAGCTTTTCGAGAGCAGCCTCAGGATGCCGTTGACTCGGCCTCTTATGGGGATGGGAACCACCAGGATACTCCTGATCCCCTCCTGCCTGGTGGCCTCGGGGTATTTGATCCGTGGGTCCTCGGCGGCATCCGCGATGAAGATGGGCTCGCCTTTCAGCGCCTTGAAAATAGGTTCTTCCGTATCGATGGGGCCGCGGTTGAGATAGGCATCGCTCACTCCGCTGGCTGCCCTCAATAGAAGCTTCTTTCCCGAGGCATCCAGCAATCGTATGGTTGCACCGTCGACATTGATGATCTGAGGGATTTTCTGTGTGATGAGTCGAAACACTTCGTCCGGATCGAGACTCGAGGTGATCGCTTTGGTGACTTCGATGAACAAATCAAGAAATGTTGTTTCCCTGTTCATGGTCTTTGAATCCCGTTTTTGATGTTCCGTCCACTTTGTCCTGCGCCGGGCTGGTCTATCTCACAACTAAATTGAGCGATTAGCTCTTAGCTGTTAGGTATTAGCTCAACGATTTTCATAGGTTATCCCACCATTCATCCGAACTGAGTGAGTGAGAGTCTATGAGGCACAACTCACTGAAGTCTTTGGCTAAAAGCTAATCGCTAACGGCTAACCGCTCAGATTAGGTCACAACAAATGGACCGCATGTCGATCATAGCGGGCCAGGGAGCAGCCCGCAGCCTCCGCCAGTACGGCGATGCGGGCCGAACAAGACGCCCCCGGGCCTTTGAGTGAAGCCAGGGGGCGTTCCTTTTCTGTGAATTGGAAATGGCCGGGCATTATCGGGGGTCAGATCCCCAGGAAGGCCTCCTTGACTTTCGGGTCTTCGAGCATGTCCCGCCCCTTGCCTTCCAGGACGATCCGGCCGTTTTCGAGGACATAGGCGCGGTCGCAGATGGCGAGGGTCTGCTTCACGTTCTGCTCGACCATGAGGAGCGTCAGCCCATCGCCGTGGATCTGGCGGGCGAGCCGGAAGATTTCCTGGGTGAGGAGCGGCGAAAGCCCCAGGGAGGGCTCATCGAAAAGCACCATTTTCGGGCGCGACATGAGGCCCCGGGCGATGGCGCACATCTGCTGCTCGCCGCCCGACATGGTGCCGGCCAGCTGCTTCTGGCGCTCCTTCAGGCGCGGGAAGAGCTCCAGCACCCACTCCAGGGACTGCTTGCGCTGGCCTTTAGCCCTCGGGCAGAGCGAGCCCAGCTCCAGATTTTCCTTCACCGTCATCTCGGGGAAGAGCTGACGGCCCTCAGGGATGTGCGCGATGCCGAGGTCGATGATCTTGTAGGGAGGCACCTGGTCCAGTCTCTGATCCTCGAAATAGACAGCCCCGCCGGATGGCCTGAGGAGGCTCGAGATGGTCTTCATGATGGTGCTCTTGCCGGCGCCGTTGGCCCCCACGAGCACCACAAACTCCTTGGGCCTCACTTCGAAGGAGACATCCCAGAGAACCTGGATGTCCCCGTAGCCGGCGTCGATATTCTCCACCCGCAGCATGCTCTATTCCTTTCCGAGATAAGCTTCGATAACCGCCTCGTTGTTGGCCACTTCAGCGGGGTATCCCGAGGCGATTTCCTGGCCGTAGTTGATGCACAGGATGCGGTCGCAGATTTTCATGATGACCTGCATGATGTGCTCGACGATGATGATGGTGATCCCCGAGTCGCGGATCTTGCGGATGAGCTCGACCCCCTCCGCCTGCTCCTGTGGGGTGAGTCCGGCCATGGTCTCATCCAGCAGGAGGAGCTCCGGACCTGTGGCCAGGGCGCGGGCGATCTCCAACCGTTTGCGGTCGCCGATGGTCAGCCCCTTTGCCGGGAAGTCCCGCTTCTTGATCAGCTCACAGAACTCCAGCACCTCAATGGCCTTCTTTTCAGCCACATGGTGGTCTCCCGTGTGATTGAACGCCGAGGTGACCACGTTATCGAGGACGGTCATGCGCCGGAGGGGCTTCACCACCTGGAAGGTGCGGCCCACGCCCATCTTGCAGATTTTCCAGGTCGGGATCCCGTTCAGCCGATCTCCCCTGAAAAGGACATCGCCGGAGGTGATGGGATAGAAGCCGGTGATCAGGTTGAAAACCGTCGTCTTGCCCGAGCCGTTGGGGCCGATGAGCCCGTAGATCTCCCCCTTTTCCACCTGGAAGCTGAGATCGTTCACGGCGATGAGCCCGCCGAAGCTTTTGGTCAGATGCTTGGTTTCAAAGAAGCTCATATCAATTCCCGCTGCTGGAATAGGACAGTTCCCGGTCTTTGGACCAGAGTCGCTTGATCTTGGGCCAGTCTCCAATGATGCCGTTGGCCAGGTAGCGAATCACGAAGATGACGAGGAGGCCGAAGACCAGCACATGGGCTTCGCTGACCCACCGGGGCATGAGCCCGAAAAAGGCGCTGCGGAAGGTTTCCTGAAGCCAGACCATGATGAAGGCGCCCACGGCGGGGCCCCACATGGTCCCGACACCGCCGATGATGGCCACCAGAATGGCCATGATGGAAATGTCGTGGAGGGAGAAGACCACGTGCGGGTCGATGAAGGCCATGTAATTCATGTAAAAAGCGCCCGCGGTGCCCGTGAAGAAGGAGCTGATCATGAGCGAGAGGCTCTTGTAGCGGAAGGCGCTGATGCCGATGTGCTCCGCCACATCCTGGTCCTCCCGGATGGCCACGAAGTAGTAGCCCCACTTGGACTTCATCACGCGGTAGATGCCGAAGGTGCAAAGAATCGCCAATCCGAATGCCAGGTAATAGTAAGGGAGCTTGCTCCGAAAGGTCTGGATGATCAGAATCCCTTCCATGCCTTCGGTTAAGCTTCTCCAGTCCGTGGTCACCAGCCGGAAGATCTCCCCGATGGCGATGGTCGCCAGGGCGAAATAGGGACCCCGGAGCCGGAAGCAGATCCAGCCGATGACCAGACCGACCAGCAGGGAAATCGGACCACCCAGGAGCATTCCCCACCAGGCCGATATACCGAGCTTGGTCATGCACAGTCCCGCTGTGTAGGCTCCCGTCCCGAAAAAGATGGCGTGCCCGAAGGAGACCTGACCGGTGTACCCGGCCAGGAGGTTCCACGACGACCCGATCACCACCCACATGAGGGATATGATGAAGATGTGGCGGTAATACTCGGAGGTGACCGCGACGGGGAACAAAGCGATGAGAGCCAGTACGATCAAAAAGGGCCAAAGAGATGATTTCATAAACGTATCCTGAAGATCCCGGAAACTGAAAACCGGATGGCGGCGGAGTTAGACCTTCGTCAGCGTCTTCAATCCCCCTGGAAGGAAGATCAGCACCAGAAGAAAGATCACCATGGCCACGGCATCCTTGAGCATCATGGAAATGTAGGTCGCCCCGAGAGATTCGGCGATTCCCAGGACAATTCCGCCCAGGATGGCTCCCACGGTGCTCCCCATGCCTCCGAGCATGGTGATGACAAAGGCTTTGAGCGTGAAAGGTCCGCCGATGTCCGGAAACAGGTAGTAGATCGGCAGCAGAAGCGTTCCCGCAGCGGCCACCAGGGCGGATCCCAGCCCATAGGTCAGGACGGTGATCCACTGGGCGTTGATCCCCATGAGGAGGGCCGCATCGGTATTCTGGGCCGTGGCCCGAACCGATTTTCCCAGGTCCGTCTTGAGGAGGAAGAAAAACAGCGCCGCGGTAAGCACGAGGGCCAGCCCGAAGGCGGCCACCATGGGGACGTTGAAGGAAATCTCTCCCATATAAATCGCGCTGGAGCTGTAGGAGGTCTTCACGGACTTGTAGTCCGAGTGGAAGATGAATCGGACGACCTCGGTCAGGACCATCCCGACACCCACGGTCATGAGCACCTGGTTTTCGGGAAGGATGGAATCGACCTTGAGCAGGGGGTTGAGCAAAAACTTCTGGATCACCGCCCCCAGCACGAACAGGCAGGGCATGGCGATGAAGAGGGAAAAATAAGGGTCCAGCCCCAAGGCCTCGAAGAGGACGTAGGTGATGTACATGGCCACCATCATGAGCTGCCCGTGGGCCAGGTTGATGATCTTCATCACGCCCATGATGAGGCTCATGCCGATTCCGATGAGGGCGTAGATTCCCCCGATGAGCAGTCCGGAAACCAGCGTCTGAATCAGCACTTCCATAAAGTGGGTCCTTTTGGGTCACAAAAAATGGGGTTGCCCATTCAGCAGGGCAACCCCAAAAGGCTCAGCGACTATTTCCAGATCTTCTCCCAGTCGATGGGGAAGACATACGGCTTGGAGGCTACGTCCTTGGGCCAGACCAGCTCGAGCTTCCCGTCGATCCACTGGACCAGGTACGTGGGGAGCTTGTTCTGATTGGTCATCTTCTCGTAAGCGGTGAACTTGACCGGACCGAAAACGGTCTTGACGTCCGTTTCCGAGAGGGCCTGCCGCAGGTCGTCGGGGGAGAGAGATTTGGCCCGCTTCAGGGTGTCGGCAATCACGACGGCTGCGGCGTGAGCTTCGGCCCCGTGATACTCCGTTTCCTTGCCATGCTTTTTCACGTACTTGTCGAAGTATTCCTTGGCACCGGGATAGGGCAAAGTCTGGTACCAGAGGGTGGCCGAGAACACCATGTTGGCCGCCTTGCCGGCGTTCTTCTGGAACTCGGGCATGGTGAAGCCTGCTCCGCCGCCCACAAACAGCTTCGGCATGAGCCGCAGTTCCATGGATTGGTTCATGAGGAGCGCGGCATCCATGACGTAGGAGATCATGTAAATGAGGTCGGGGTTGGCTTGCTTGACCTTGACCAGAAGCGGCTTGAAGTCCACGCCGCCCTTGGAGTAGCCTTCCTTGACCAGTACCTTGATGCCCAGCCGCTCACAGGTCTCTTCGAAACTCTGGGAGCTGCTGGTGCCGAAGTTGCTGTCTTCGTAAAGGATGGCGGCCGTCTTGGGCTTCACGACCTCAGTCAGGAAGCTTTCCAGCCCTCCGGGATAGTCACTGGCGGGAGGGTTGAGCCGAAACACGTAATCCCATTTCTGCTCGGTGATCTTGTCGGCTGAGCCGGTATTCACAAGGAATGGCATGCGGCTCTGCTGGGCAACCCCTGCGATGGCGAAGGTCTCGGAGCTCCCGTAGCCACCGCCCAGCATGACCACTTTGTCCTTGTTGATGAGCTTCTCCGCGGCCGAGCGCGCGACTTCAGGCTTTCCCGTGTCGTCTTCGAAGATGAGCTCCAGCTTCTTGCCCTTGATTCCGCCCGCTGCGTTGATCTCTTCCAGGGCCATCTCGAAGGAATTCTTCTCGATTTCTCCAAAGGCAGCCTGAGCCCCGGTCAGGGGGAGAATGATGCCGACTTTGATGGTTTCCTGAGCCGAAACACCGGGGGCGAGCAGACCGACGATGGCGGCCAAACAGGCTAAAAGACCAAGAGTTTTCTTCATTCCACTTCCTCCATGCAAGGGTTCGTGTTTCGAAGCACAGCTCTTCACTTCTGCCCAGTCAACCGATGGGCAATTCACACTGAGAAAGCTTTGCTGGAGACTCGTCTGGATAGAACAGGACAGTCGTTCATGAACTGGAGCTAGAACCAGAGCGCAAAGTAAAGTATTATAATTTTATCGTAGAAGTCAAGCGAGGAAAGAATGAGTTTCGAATCATGAAACTACACCGGGCGGGTGAAGGCAGGCGGAGGGGAGGAATAGGCACTCCTCAAAGGGCGGTGTGGACGAAAAGCGGAGGGAGGGTGAGCCTGGAGTCATCACCTGGCTTTCAGATCCTGGAGACCGTCGGGTGGGTCGTTTCCCGGTCCCGGTATGTATCCTTTCATCCTGAGAGGATTCCAGCAGCCCAGGCGCAGTGGTCGCACATGCTGAATCCGTCAGGCGGGTGGGATCATCCCTGCCATTTCCGGGATCACTCGGCTGAGACGGTACGCTGGGTTTTCGTGCTCGATGTCCTGAACCACTGCTTCTGGCCTGACCCGGGGCAGCCGACCTGGACCGTCCACTGTCATGGGCAGCCGTGGTCGGGATACTGGGGATTGGCTGCGAGCCTCAAAAGGGCTCGGGAGGAGTCGGTACCGATCACCCGGGCGGAATTCCTCGCCGACCTGACCGAGGATGACCTCAAGCGCATTTTTCGGGGCGACGGGGAGATTCCCCTGTTCCAGGAGAGGCTCGCTAATCTTCGGGAGGCCGGGCACATTCTGATTCGGGAGTGGGGAGGGGATGTGCTCAATCTGGTGGAATCAGTTCGTGGAAGCGGGGCCGGGCTGGCCGCACGGTTGGTCGCATCTTTTCCCAGCTTTCGCGACGAAGCCCGGTACGATGGACGGACCGTCCGCTTTTGGAAGCGTGCCCAGCTTCTGGTTTCCGACCTGTACCAGGCTTTTGACGGGAAAGGGTTCGGAGCGTTCAGCGACCTCCATGAGCTCACGGCCTTTGCCGACTACAAGCTGCCCCAGGTGCTCAGAGCTTTAGGAATCATCTCCTACGAGCCGGTGCTGGAAGAGACCGTCGACGGACTGCAATACCTTGAGGCGGGGAGTCCGGAAGAGGTCGAGATTCGAGCCATGACCATCTGGGCCGTTGAAGAAATCAAGAAGGCATTCGGGCAGGATGGCCATGATGTGACGAGTGCGGTGATGGATCAGTGGCTCTGGCAGCTGGGCCAGCTCGAGCCCTTCAGAAAGAAGCCCTACCATCGTTGCCGAACCATATATTACTAAGGCATCTGGGCGTAAATCCCTCTCCAGTCGTGTTGGGCACGGAACCAGCGTGCCCACCGAAGCAGGGTGATGACTTTCGCCCACGGGTACTGGTTTTCGTGAGTGCCGGATGACAAACCTTCTCAAGAGTGAGCGGATGACCCATGACGGAACGCAAATGGAAATACAGGCGCGAGGATTTCGGAGAGCTCCCGGTGGTGCTCCACCACCTGACCATTCACCTCAACTTCCTGGAAGCGTTTGTGGAGGCCTGCAACACCCTCGAAATGACGGCCCGAACCTCGATGGAAAGGCTGGAGCTGGACGCCAACAGCCTCGAGATCGTGCGGGTGGAGGCGGTGAGCGGGCCCGAAGTCGAGTGCGGCAAGGGGGCTCCGCTGTCGTATGAATATCAGACGGACCGAAACAAGCTCATCGTTCTTGCAGGTCGAACGATCCCCGAGGGGGAGCGGTTCTGCATCCGGACGATCACGCGCTGCACGCCCTCGGATCACATCCTCGAAGGGATCTACAAGGACGTGACGCCGCCGGGGGCGCCACAGCAGTACATTTCCCAGTGTCAGCAGTGGGGCTTCCAGCGGATCATGCCCATCTTCGACGACTGCCGTGCCAAGTGCACCATGCGCACGACCATCGAGGCCGATGCGGCCTACACCCACCTCATCAGCAACGGAAATATCGACCGCACGCTCAACCCCGCCGGCCGGCCCGTTCCCAAGCCGGGCGCCGCCGGCCGCCAGGTCATCACCTTCGACAACCCAACTCCCATGGCCCCCTACCTCTTTCTGGTCTGTGCGGGGACCTGGGAGGTGCTGGCCGACGAGGTGGTCTACGACACGGGGCGCCGGGTGAGGCTCGAGTACCTGGTGCCGCCCGGCTCCGTCGAGGGCGCCCGCGTTCCCATGCAGATCCTCAAGGAATCCGTCCTGTGGATCAAGCAGACCCAGGATTACGAGTATACCGGGGATACCTATCGCACCATCTGCATGAGCAAGTCCAACTTCGGCGGCATGGAGAACGTCGGCAACACGACCATCGTGACCGATGCCGCCCTGATCCACGGTCACACCCTGGATGCGTCGCTTCTTTACGCCCACGCCGTCATCGTGCACGAGTTCGAGCACAACCAGTGCGGGAGTGAGACCACCATGGACACCCCCTTCGACGTGTGGCTGAACGAGGCCTACACGGTGGATGTGGAGCGGCAGTTCATGGCGGACATGTTCGATCCCGGGTTCGTGAGACTGAATCAGCTGGAGAGCATCCGGAATCCGCTGCTCGGCCCCCTGGCGATCGAGGATGCGGGCCATGCGGGCCGGATCGTGCGGGAAGGCTTCAACGATCCGGATGAGCTCATCGACGGCGTGACCTATGTGAAGGCCGCCGAAGTCATTCGCATGCTCCGGCTGGTGATCGGGGACGATTGCTTCAAGGCCGGCAAGGCGCTCTACTTCACGCGGTATCGACACGGCAACGCCACCACGGACCAGTTCTTCCAGTGCTTCGAGGAAACATCGGGGGTCTCCCTGGAGCAGTTCAAGAAAGGATGGCTCTACACCATCGGCTATCCCGGCGTCACGGCGAGAGGTGAGTACGACCCGGTCGGCCGCCGCTTTCACGTGCAGTTTCGTCAGAATGTCCCCGAAGGGCTGAAGCCGTTTCACCTGCCGATTGACCTGGCACTGCTGGACGAGCAGGGCAGGGACATGCCGGATACCGGGCAGGTCTTTCAAATGAAGGATTTCGAGGCTGAGCTGGTGATCGAAGATGTGACTGTCCAGCCGGCTTTCGCCTCCATGAATCGCAACGCGTCGTTCTACGGTACCTTCCGCGATGGCGGCGCAACGCCGGAATCTCTCCGAGAACAGGCTCGCCGGGATCCCAACCCCTGCAACCGGCTCGAAGCCATGCGGCAGCTCACCGACTGGGAGCGGATCAAGCTGCTGGAGCACACTGCGGAGACCATCAATCCGGACTGGCTGGTGCTCTACGGGCAGATCATCGAGGATCGAGCCCTGCCCGCTGCCCTGAAGGCGTACTTTCTGCGCATCGACGAACAGCCCCTCGACCGCGAATACGTCGCCTCGGTCCGTGAACTGGTGCTGGCGCGCGAAAAGCTCATGCTCACGGTCAACCTGGCCTATCGGGACCGGCTGCTGGCCCTCTTTTCAGATCTGGATACCTACACCATTCCGGCCGACGCTTCACCCCGTTATGGCATCGAGGACCGCCTTCTGAAGCAGGTGCTCCTCGACCTCATCACGGTGGACGACTCCCCCGAAAGCCATCAGTTGATACTCGACCATTTCCGCAGGGCCACCATGGCCAATGACCGCGTGGCGGCGCTGCTGGCCCTCAACCGGAGCTCGAGCCCCGCCCGCCGCCCTCTCATGGAGGAGGTCTACAAGAACTGGGTCGGCCATCTGAGCGGGTATGCCAATTACCTGCGTGTGGTCTCCAGCGGAACCTGCGACGACGTCTTCGACCGTATTGCCCAAGAGAGAAGCCGTCCCACTTTCGATGTGAACATTCCCACCTGGTCGCGGGCGCTGTTCCTCCCCATGGCGGCCAACAACAAGATGGTCTGGACCGACCGGGGCATCCAGTGGCTGGTGGCGACCGTCATCGAGCTGGCTCCCGTCAACGCCACCACCACGAGCCGCCTGCTGAACACCTTTCAGCATGTGAACCGCCTCAAGCCGGAGCTGCGCCAGAAGGTGACGGCCTCCCTCGAGCGCATCCTGCAGGAGGTCTCCGAAACCGCCAGCCCCACCATTTACGGGCAGGCCAGGGCCTACCTGGGGAGGTAGCCGCCGAAAATGGTTTCGGGTATCGAGTCTTGGATTTCGAGTTGGGTGCGTTGCCTCTCTCTCGGGACGTAAGCCCCTTTGAGGCCCAGGGGTCGACAGCAGCAGGATTGGGGTCAATCCAATCATTCTGGTGATTGTGGTACTGGATGATCTGTGGCCAAGAACACCGCTTTCCATAGGGTGATCAGGTATTGAAGAATCGGAAAGTTCATGCAGTGGCAAACTGTGGAAATAATCCGGTGTTTGCCCCGACACGGGACTTCTGAGGACGGATCAAATGACCAAGCTCTTCATCTCACACAGTTCGCAGGACGACGGCTTCGTGCGCGACCTCCGTGGGGCCCTCGCCGATCACGGACAGGCTGGCTGGATTGATTCGCGAGAGCTGCGCGGCGGCGATCCGCTCTGGTTGGAGATTCAAAAAGCCATTGAGGACGCGGAGGCCTATGCGGTGGTGGTCAGCACGGATGCGTTGCAGTCCAGGTGGGTGGGCAAGGAACTGCGCCATGCGCTCAAACTCCGGGACGAGCGCGGCAAGGACAACTTCCCCGTGATCCCACTCTCGCTGAACGGCACCAGGCTCGGCCTGCTGGAGGAATTCTTCGGCGAGGAACCCGTTTACATCCCCGTGTCCAGCTCCGCGGGCGGCGTCGAGGCGGCGATGAATGCGATCCTCGTCGCCCTGGGCAAACGACTGAATGCCGATGTCCCCGGCACTCCCCAGCCCAAAGCCGAGCAGTTGGAAGAGCTCGTCCTCGAACTCACCGACCTGAAGTTCCACGAGCAGGACGGCGTCCGTCGCGCCACCGCCCGCGCCAGGCTTGTGTATCAGCCGGCCACCGCTGGACAGCGCGAAGTCGCCAGCGCGCAAAGATGGCGCCTCATTGCTCCCTTCGGCCCCATCGAGGCCGGAGAGCTCCGCTGGTATCTGGAGCAATACGCCATCTGGCCGAGCCACTACTTCGGCGATCGCGCGCGGAAGGTGGAGGAGAACCTCGTCAAGTGGGGACAACTCCTGCACGAGGCCGCGGTGCCCGCCGCTCACCGGGAAGAGGTGATGAAGGCATGGGAGAAGACCGGCGACCACACCGGCCGCCGGTTCTCCGTCCACGTGGATGTGGCGCTCGAAGCCGGCGCGCCCGAAGCCGAGGTGAAGGCCGCCCAGGAAGCCGCCACGCTTCTGCTCGGGCTGCCGTGGGA
>JBFYYO010000027.1:0-26622 GCA_041310025.1 Syntrophobacterales bacterium | reverse complement strand
ACTCGGGTAACGCCCTGATTGACCCGTTTCACCTCACGCGACATCTGGCCCATGTTGAGCTCGGGGACCAGGACCGCCCGCACGCGCCGAAGGAGCGGCTCCACCATCTGGCGGGGAAAGGGCCACAACGTGATGAGCTGAACCAGCCCGCACTTGACTCCCCGCTCACGCGCTTCACGCACAGCCCGGCGTGCCGAGCGCGACACCGAGCCATACGCGATGACCAGGGTTTCGGCGTCTTCAGTGAGCTCCTCCTCGATCATCTGGATGTCGAAGAAGTGCTGGTTGATCTTGCGGAACAGGCGGTTCATGAACGGCACGATCTCGTCGGCCCGCTGAGTCGGAAATCCCCGCAGGTCGTGGACCAGCCCTGTCACGTGGTAGCGGTATCCGTCGCCGAAGATCCCCATGGGAGGAACCCCGCGGCTGTTGTCCTCGTAGGGGATGTACCAGTCGGGAGGCATGGTGGGTCGGATGCGGTCGAGGACTTCGACCTCGGACAGGTTCGGGAGGACGATCTTTTCGCGTGTGTGGGCCACCACCTCATCCGAGAGGATGATCACCGGCGTCCGGTACTTTTCGGAGAGGTTGAAGGCTTTCAGAGTCACCCAGAAGCAGTCCTGCGTCGTGGAAACGGCCAGCACGATGATGGGGTGATCGCCGTGGGTGCCCCAGCGGGCCTGCATCACGTCCCCCTGGCTGACGTTGGTGGGGAGCCCGGTGCTGGGTCCTCCGCGCATGACATTGACGATGACGCAGGGGACTTCGGCGATGCAGGCAAACCCCAGGTTTTCCTGCATCAGTGAAAAACCGGGTCCGCTGGTGGCGGTCATGGACTTGGCTCCGGCCAGCGAAGCGCCAATCACCGCGCCGAGGCTGGCGATCTCGTCCTCCATCTGGATGAACGTGCCTCCCACGGCCGGAAGGCGGAAGGACATGGCTTCGCTGATTTCTGTGGCCGGAGTGATGGGGTATCCCGCAAAAAAACGACACCCGGCGGCCAGGGCACCTTCCACCATGGCTTCGTTCCCCTGCAGCAGCAGGGGACGCCCGCGACTTCTCGTTGTCATCAAGAGGTCATCTCCGGTTCAGGGAATGTCAGTCGGCTTCCCGGTTGGATTCAGGTTTCCTCTGGTGCACGCTGATGGCGAAGTCGGGACAATGCAGCTCGCACCAGCCGCACCCCGTGCAGCGTTCGGCATCCAGCACATAAGGCGCCCCTTCTTCGTCGCGGCCCAGGCACTCACGGGGGCAGAAGGCAACACAGATACCGCACGCCTTGCACCAGGCTTTGAAGATGTCGATTTCAAAAGTCTTCTTCTCCTTTTCGGCGGTGTGTGCCTCCGTGCGCTCCTCTGGAGAATCCATGTGCTCACTTGCCCTTCTTTCCGTCACGCATCCCTTTCTTCAACTGATCTCAACGGGTTTGATATCATTCGTTTAATAATTTTAACATTCTTGCTGGCCCCGTCGGAAGAGAGAACCTTCAATAAAATCATCCTCGCGCAGAGATGCAGAGGCGCAGAGGAGAATAAAGAACGTGAAGTCGGCAACCAGCAACCAGCAACCAGCAACCAGAAACCAGAAACTAGAAACTAGAAACTAGAAACTAGAAACTGAAACCTCACCCTCCCGCCAGCTGTTCCGGGTCGCCTCCCATGAGGAGCACCGCCAGGGAGGCGCAAAGCTCGTTCAAAGGGTAGGGGCCCTGTGGAGGGCCCAGGTCCAGGGTGCCGTTGTCGAGGGCGATCTTCATACGCCCGGCTTCGAGCCAGGCACCGCGCTCCACCGGGCCGTCCAGAGACACGTAGAGCGTTTCTCCCCAGTGCTTATCCGCGAGGCGTGCCACCAGTGGGTCGTCACGATTGAGAATGAGGGTGTCGGCGGGTCCCTGGTTCATGAAGACACGGCTCTTGATGCGGGCTGTCTCCGCCAGGTCTCCGTGACGGTCCAGGTGCTCTTCCCGTACATTCAGAATCACCGCGATGCGCGGGCGAAAGTGCACGATGGACTCCAGTTGAAAGCTGGACAAGGAGAGAGCCACCCACTCAGCGGGGGAATCGCGCAAGAGGGCCGACAGGGGGCGCCCCTTGTTGCCGCCTACGGGTACATGAAGCCCGCACCGGAGAGCGAGGCGATCGATACTCTTGATGGTTTCGAGCTTCCCGAGGCTGCCTGTGACGGCCACTACGCTGGGGTGCTCGAGCTGGTAGGCCACCTCGACTTCGCTCAGGATCGGCGTTCCCTTTTCCCGGATGGAAAGAACCAGGGGCATGTCAGATGGTATGCCCGGACTCTTGACCACCAGGTCCACATCCTCGAAAAAACCGAGGGTGTGCTTTCCGAGCTCTTTCGGCAGCGGGGACAGATCGTGCGGAAGCTCGATCATTCCCGAGTCCGAAATCCGCACCCGTGCGCCATGCTGGAGCAGCATCCGTGCCGCAGCCCTTCCGCTCTCACCGGCTCCGAGAATGGCCGCCGAAAGGTGCTGTACCTGATCAAGGGGGGAGGGGCGCAATTGCCACCGGATCTCCTGGAGTACAGCCAGACTCCGGCTGAGTGGGAGGCCGTCCACACTGGGCTCGCGCAGACCGCTGACCCCGTCCACGGCGCCCGCCCGCACGACCATAATGACGGAAAGGGCGAATTCCTCGGGCGTGGGGAGGAGATCCCTTCCCGATACAATGGAGAGTGCACCCACCAGCCCGTAAGCCCCCCAGTTGGAGACGCCGGCCACGATCACATAGTCCGTGAGAACCGTCGAAGCGATGCGCCTTCCGTAGGCGATGGATTTCGATACGCCCAGAAAGACCTTCCCCATTCCGATTTCGTTTCCCCCGTCGCCGATGCCGATGGTGACGATCCCTCGCTCCTCGGCCTCCAGGAAGAGCTCGTCCAATGGAGCCACGAGAGAGGAGATGTCCTCGCCGAGCATGTTGTAGTACCGCCCGTCTCTCGCCCTACCGGGACGCTCCACGGCCACCAGGTGTGAAAAGGATTCCTGCGCCAGCAGATCCGGAGTCCACTCAAGGAGGGGAGCGGCGCCGACGGCGTTGAGCAGCGGCGCGTTGAGGCTGTCCGTCATGTAAGCCACGGGGATGCCGAGCTTCTCCAGGGCGCAGCCCAGAGCATAGGCTCCCGGAGGTCCGTCTGTTTCGCCGGCCCCCGCCTTCTTGATGGGAAACCCCGTCACGATGAGTACCCGCTCGGCCTTGAGAAGGCTCATGGCCGCCAGTCTCAGGTGGTCGCGCTTGACGAGCGGGAGAATATTCCGGTGAGCCGGGTCCTGGCTGATGGTGTTTTCGATGGAAGCGATCCGTGTCCGCATAGGCCGTATGCATCATCCTGCTGAGCGGGTTGACTGGGCGCGAGAAATCATCAAGGTGCTGAGGCGGGGAATCCTAATGCGTGAGGACCCCAAAGGCAACCGCCTTGGCGGCCTTCGGCGAAACGACAGGTTCTTCCTGCCTGAGCACCGCATGATTCGGTCTTCATGCGGCCGGAAATCTCCTCAACAACTCCGCCGGGTGTCGGAGATGGCGGCGTCGCTTGCCAGGCATCATGCCATGGGCTGCCGGAGGACGGTCTTCCATTTCTCGTGAGCTACCCTCCGCATGTCGCTCAGGTAGATCTCATGATGTTTTCCGGCTGGTTTGCACCCGGACCTCTCGATGAACGCGTGAACCTTTTCGATGCTGGGCCTCTCTTCGGAGAATGGGCCGATGTGCAGAGTCTGGGCGCAGCTCCCTTCGGACAAGGTCTCGAACCGGACGCCGGGGAGCGCGGACGGATTCTTCTTCGTCTTCACCGCCGTCATGGCAGCCTGGACCATCTCCTGGCTGATGAAGTCCGCCTGCATGATCATGGCCGTCCACTTCCAGCCGGCCTTATCCCCGGTTGTGAACGCCGACAAGTCATCGGCCCACCAGAGCCCTTCCAGGGGCATCACGCTATAGTCCACGGCCTGAGGACCCTTCTTGACCATGAACTTCAGTGTGTAGGACACCGAGAAAAGCACCTCCACGGCATCTGCGAAGGCCTGGGAAATGTTGGGATCCCCCATCCCATCCACCATCAGGAAATACATGACCGGAACGTCGACGCGCACCACTTCCTTCGCCGAAGGCTGGTAGAGGTGCTTCAGGGATTTCTTGTAATCGATCTTTTCCATGGACTCCCCCAGCAAGCGGCTCTCATCCATTGTGAGATGAATCCCGCGCTGCTGTCTCAGGATGTGAGCCGGGCGCCCATCAACTTCAATCTGGGCGGGTTCGATCTGGCTTCAACGCTGTGCATCATAGCTGCCGCGCTGTTGGTCCTGCAGACCCACGTCAGGTTCGAGCGGCACGCCAACGGCACCTTCACCGCCCTGGTCGAGAAGAAGCCGACTTCGAACAGGTTGCTCAAATATCTCGTGAAGAAGCTGCTCAGCCTAAGAGGGTGACTGTCCAAGGGACGCTGCACGCCGACCGGGAACATAGGCTGCGGCGGAATGTTTCGAATCGCTCAGCATGTCCTCTCAAGGCCAGAGCGTTTGCGGCCTGGAGCTGTGGATCTCGACGCCGAGCGCGGGGTTTCGGGGACCACGTTGCCCCGTCGAAGACTGCGACTGAATCTTGCTGCCCTCCTTTGCTCACCATTCTCCTTCCATAGAACCTCACAGCCAGCCCAGCGCCGCCTGAGTGAAGGCCTGAAGATCTTCCAGATCGTGGGCGATAATGTCGTAAACCTGCCCAAAATCCACATCCCAGTAGAAGTGCACGAGACGATTGCGGAAGCGGGCCATTGCGGCCAGCCTCTGAGCCAGATCCGGGGAGAGCAGGCCATTTTGGCCGAGCAACAGAAAACATTGAGCGTACTCATCCGGGACACGTTGGAGCTTCCTGGCGGCAACGTGATAGCAGATATTAAGCGCGGCCTCGATGGCCGTGAGCAGGCGGGAACGGGCAATGTCCTGGCTGTCCTCGTCAGCCAGGAAGGCTTCTCGATCCATGGCCTGGAAACGTTGGAGACGGGTGAGGGATCGGGCGATATCGTCCAGTTTGGAGCGGAGCCGTTCAGAGTCGATGGCCATTGCCGAAAGCCTCCCTGGTGTGATGCTCCAGAATGGGTTTTATATCCAGATATCGAGCCACGACATAAGTGAGTCTTTCCAGGCGAACCTCAGGATTGCGGTCCATGAGCAAACGCCCGCGAAAGACGCTGTATTGAAAAGGTAAGGGTGTGTCGTTCAACAGCTTCAGGTCCAGCGGGAAAGATAGATCCAGTTCGGTCACGAGCTCCTGAGTCAGCCGGTCTTCATAGTGAAAGCGGGACTGCGGCAAGTCGGCTGGATCCAGGTAAACCGCTACATCAAAGTCTCTGAACGGGCAGTCCTCCAGAAACGATCCATGGGCGTAAGCAAACAGGATCTCGGAGCGGCTTTCCAAGGCTTTCGAGAGTCTGTCGAGAAGGGCCGTCTTATCCTGCTGCGAGATGGAATATGTTCGGATGCGGACATTCACTGACTTCTCTCCTCAACAGATTCCAGTCGGCAAAAAAAAACCACAGCACCCCCGGGCAAAGGTCCTTATATCCCTCCTGAGCGAGATGTGGGGGGCTTACAGGAGCCAAAAGGCACTCCCGCTCTTCCTCGCTCAAAGGGAGCTTGAGAGCAGATCAGGTACCTTCACCCAACCGTAATTACCTCAATATCACCATATCCAAAGTGCCGCTGCATGACAACGATCATCCGTCGCCAGGGATGGATCTGACTGCCATGAGTCCGGGGGCCGGTGCAATGGACGTCCAACATCGCAGAAGCCAGAAGCTTGACTCCTGAGGCTCACCATTGAAACAGGAATGGCCCAAGGCCGCGCAAAACCAACGTCTAATCCTGTTCATGGGGTGATATCCATGCACTGTTGCCGTACACGGTTCAACTGTGACATATTGCGACCGTGGCTCACGCGATTTCAAATCAGATCTGGAGAGGATGCGGGAATGAACGAGTATTGCGATCGACACAACGACATTAAAGCCTCGGGTACATGCCATTCATGCGGGAAGTCTTTCTGCGAGGAGTGTCTTACAGAGGGAATCGAAAACCACTATTGCTCCAGCGCGGAGTGTCAAGCCCGGATGGCCCGTGACGACGCTCCCCTGGCCGAGAGGAATAGCCGGGTTGAAGCGCAGATTGAGGAGAAGTTGAAGGCTTTGGATCTCAAGGAGCATGTCTTGCTTGGGGTCCTCTGGGTCATTCTGTCTCCCGTCTTCGCTTACCTCGGCTCCGACGGCTGGACCGCCAACTTCGGCGTGGCCGCAGCCATGGGGCCTTTGGGCGCTCTGGTTCTCTGCATGCAGCTGCGTGCGCTGATCGGCATCTACAAGCGAAAACACGTGGAAAGACGCAGGGCTGAATTGATGAGCCAGTGGCAGCAGGAGAGAGTCGGGGTGGAATAGCCTGATGACGCGATCCATTCACGGCTCACCGGCCAGGCCACTCAGTCGGTGGCCAGATGGTACCAGGTGAAGCTCTCCCGCGAGTGGCCCAGGAGGGTGAGGAGCTCGATCGTTTTCTCGAACATGCTCTCGGCCGCTGCTTGGCTCCTCTCGTGATCGTAATCGAGCAGGTGCAGGATGCCGTGGACCAGCAGAAGGTCCAGGACCGATGAGAGGGGGCATCCCTTTTCCTCGGCCATGGTTGCCGCCGTGGGAGCCGAGATCACCACGTCGCCCAGAAGCTCGGGCGCCACGTCCCCGAATTCCCCCTCGTGCATGGGAAAAGAGAGCACATCCGTCGGCGCGTCCACGCTCCGGTACTCCCGATTGATGCGCCTCATCTCCTCGTCGTCCACCACCAGGATGGAAAGCTCGCTGTCAGTGAATCCCAAGGCGTTTAAGATCTTTTCGGCCGCCCTCTCGATTCGAGCTGGGTCCATCTCGATCTGGTTTTGATTCACGGTTATTGGGATCAACGGCATCCGCTTTTCCTTTGGCCTCACAGCTCCCCGGGTTCGGGTACTCGATGCGCTTGTGGTGGACCGTCGCGAGAATCTGGTTGAAGTGCTTGGCAATGGAATGGAGGTCTTTCAGGGTGAGCTCGCACTCATCCAGCTGCCCGTCGATGAAGATGTTGTTGATGAGCCGGTTCACCATGCCCTGGATCCGGGCGGGGGTTGGGTCTGTCAAAGACCTGCAGGCCGCCTCGACCACATCGGCCAGCATGACGAGCCCGGCCTCCTTGGTCTGGGGCTTGGGGCCGGGGTACCGGTAGTCGTCCATGTTGATGGGCGGAAGATCGGCTCCCTTGGTGGACTGAGCCTTCTCCCGCGCCTCCACGGCCTTGTTGTAGAAGAATGAAATGAAGCTCTTCCCGTGGTGCTGGCTGATGATATCGGTGATTCGCCGTCCGAGCCGGTTCTGCCGGGCCAGCTCGATACCTTCTTTCACATGGGAGATGAGAATCAGGCTGCTCATGGAAGGGGCGAGCTTTTCGTGGCGGTTTTCGCACTCAAACTGGTTTTCGATGAAATAAAGCGGCTTCCTGGTCTTTCCGATGTCGTGGTAATAGGCGGCCACCTTGGCCAGAAGGGCATTGGCGCCGATGGATTTGGCCGCCGCCTCCACCATGTTCCCGACAATGATGCTGTGATGATAGGTGCCCGGCGCCTGGACCATGAGCTCCTGGAGCAGTGGCTGGTCCATGGTGGCGAGCTCGAGGAGCTTCGTGTCCGTTGTGTACGAGAACGCCATCTCGATGAGCGGGATGAGCCCGATGACGAGAACACCGGCAAAGAGACCGCCGCCGAAGCCGAAGAAGGCGCTCAGGATCACCCTGAACAGCATGGGCTGGTCATTCAGCATGGCGCTCAGGAAGATCAGCACGATGTTGGTGCAGCCCACCAGGAAGCCGGCCCGAATGGGAATCATCCGGTTGCGGCAGGGGTTCACTCCGTGAGCGGCCACCAGGGAGCCGATGAGGAAATAAAAGAAGATGGCGAAGTCCCTGCCGAACAGTATCCCCGCAAAAGTCGTGGCCAGCAGGGAGAAAATGAGAGATTCCGTGACCCCGAAAAAGATGCTCACCAGCATGGCGCCGGCTGTCAGCGGCACGGCATAGATCAGGCATTTTCCGGACACGGCCGCCGTGTTGTCACCCACCACGTCCGCCATCCAGAGGCCTGCACGGGCGATCGTGATGAGGAACACGAGCAGAATGGCCAGGAACATCATGTCCTGGACTTCCATGCGGTAGGCGGGCAGATGGTCCCGGGACACATGCACGACGACCCAGGTGCAGATGCCGCAGAAACCAAACATGGTCAGGAACACCAGAAGCATCCGCCGATGCGCACGACCCTCGCTGTTGCCCTTCAGCTTGAGCAATTCCTCGCGGTCGATCCTCTGACCTTCCCGCACCAGCATTTCGTTTTTCAAGACTTGAATCTTGACGGGTCTGACCGATGCTTGAGCCTCTTCGCGGAGGCGCTCGCTCTCGTCGAGGGAGAAGACGAGGTTGGGCTGAAGCAGCTGGGAGGTGAGGAAGGCCAAAGCTCTCACTTCCCGGGTGTCGGATCCCATCTCGAAAGCCTTGGCAACAGCGTGTTTCCGTGCCTCATCGATGTCGAGGTACGAAGACTCGATCACTTCGGAAGCCTCGGAGCCTTGGATGACTTCCTTTTCCGATCCCGGCCTGCGGATCAGGACGTTCTGGCGGCGGGCCTCCCCGAGTTGGGGATGCTGGCTCGGAATCACTCCGCGCTCGAAGATCGGGTTGATCAGCTGAGCGATCTTGTCCTGGATCTCGATGCTGAATCCCCGGTCCGAAAGGTCCGAAAGCACCTCCTCGGGCACCTGAATGCCCAGGGGGCGAGCGAAGGTCCTCCTCCGCTCGAGCAGCTGCTGAAGAACATCGGGGAGCTCCCGCCCAAAGCCGTTATCGTCGCTTGCAACACTCAGGCGATTGGCCATCGCCACGGTTGCCGCGGCTTCAGACTTCTCTTCATTCTGAAGGTGCTCCCGCATGGAGGCGAAAGCCGCTCCCAGACGCTGGATCACCTGATGGTGAACATTCTCGTCCAGGATGAAGACCAGCGGGGAACGTCGAACGGCTTCTTCCTGCAACCTCGCAGTCGTCTGTTCGTCCACGATCTTGAAGTCACGATGCGCCTTGATATTCCGGTCGGCGATGTCCCCCAGCTCGAACGTGGGAAGACCCGTCGAAAAGGAAGGGGTCAAAAGGAAGGACAAAGCCAGACTCAGGATTGCCAGAATCGCAGCCTTTTCAGTCCGGATGAAATGAGGCATCCTCGCGAAGAAATGCTTGCCCTTGGTGGTGCGGGATTTGGGGCGCGGCTTTTCGACTTCGGTTTTATCTTTATCCATGGCAGTTCATCACTGATCTTGAGTGAGTCACTTCTTCGGGCGCTCGGCCTGCTCGTAGGCCAGGATGATCTCCTGGACCAGTCGATGCCGCACCACATCCTGGTTGCTGAAATAGACGAAGCGGATTCCTTCGATTCCTTCCAGCAAGCGGATGGCCTCAATCAGCCCCGACGTCTTGTTTTCCGGCAGGTCAATCTGAGTGATATCCCCCGTGATGACGGCTTTGGAGCCGAGACCGAGGCGCGTCAGAAACATCTTCATCTGTTCCGTCGTGGTGTTTTGAGCCTCGTCCAGAATCACAAAGGCATCATTGAGGGTTCGACCTCTCATGAACGCCAGGGGCGCCACCTCGATGGCCCCACGCTGAAGCAAATTGGATGCCTTCTCGTAATCCATCATGTCATGAAGCGCATCGTAGAGCGGACGCAAATAAGGGTTGACCTTCTCAGCCAGGTCTCCGGGCAGGAATCCCAGCTTTTCTCCAGCTTCGACAGCAGGACGCACCAGCACAATGCGGCGCACCTGCTCCCGGGCCATAGCGGCCACGGCCATGGCCATGGCGAGGTAGGTCTTGCCCGTTCCCGCCGGCCCGATGCCGAAGACGATGTCGTAGCGGCGGATCGCGTCGATGTATTCCTTCTGCCGGACACTCTTGGGCGTGATGATGCGTTTGTTCGATGCGATGAAGACTTCGTCGAGAAAGATGTCTTTCAGGCTCTTGTGGATGTTGCGACTGAGGATCCCGATGGCGAAGAGGATGTCGCTCTGGTAGAGCGGATAGCCTCGGGCGATGAGCTCTGCGAGCTGTTTCAAAAGCGTCTCGGCCAGTTCGACGTGAGGTTTGTCGCCGTCGATGGTGAACTGGTTTCCCCGCAGGTGGATGCGGATGCCAAGCTGCTTTTCGACGAGCTTGATGTGGTTGTTCTGCTCCCCGGCAAGCTGCTGAATGAGGGCGTAGTCCTCAAAAGCAAGTTGAAGGGAAACCGTCTGACCTGTCTCTGAAGCGGCGGCACGGCGCAAAGTCTTCAGGCCCTCTTTTGGAGTGTGATCGCCGCAAGCGATTCATATCCACCAGCAAACGACCACATATCACGCCTCAATCTGACTGACAACTCATACTTTTTGGAGGGAATTCCAGGTTCCTGGACGCCAGTCGATTGACACCTGGATAAGGTGCAAAGCAAAGCCTTGCCAACTTCAATGGCGGAATGATATGAGAACGAGATTTGCGTGATTTGAGAAAGATTTCATGTGGACAGAGGGGCTCCGATTGAATAACGATGAACAGCGGATGCCTCGGCTCAGGGCCGCTTTGCAGAAAGCACGATCCGCTGTGGGGTGATGCCTGAGTCTGGATAGGTTAGAATATTGACATAATGAGCTGGACCGATCCCCATGGGAACTACGATCGGCTCTCCGTGAGGCATCCGGGCGGATTCTGGACGATCGGGGAGCGGTCTGAACTACAGATCACCAATGATCAGGGAGATATGTCAAGATGAGCACAAGGAAGGTCTATTCAGTTTGCGGGATGTGTACGGTGCGCTGTCCCATTGAAGCCCAGGTTGAGAACGGCATCTGCAGCTTTCTGCAGGGGAATCCTCACGCCGCTGGAATCGAAGGGTCGATTTGTGCTCGAGGCGCGGCGGGGCTGGCTCTCATCCACGACGACGAACGTCCTCAGTATCCCGTGATCCGGGCGGGAGAGCGCGGGGAAGGGAAGTGGCGACGCGTCTCCTGGGATGAGGCCCTCGACCACGTGGCCGACCGCCTGAAGAGTGTGATCGAGCTCCATGGCGGACGCAGCGTGCTGTTCTCGGACCGGGGAGGGCCGTTCAGGGACCTTCATCAGGCTTTTGTGCGGGGAATCGGTTCGCCCAACTACTCCAACCACGATGCTTCATGCGCCCGGAACGTCATGCACGCAGCCTTGTCCGTCTTCGGGTTCGGCCGCAAGGATGTGGTTTACGACCTGAGGAATGCAAAACATGTGGTGCTGCAGACCCGCAACATCTTCGAGGCCATCAATGTTAAAGAAGTGAACGATCTGGTGCACGCCCAGGGAAACGGATGCAAGCTCACGGTCATCGATATCCGGTCAACGGTGTCGGCGGCCAGGGCCGATCGGTTCTTCATGGTCCGGCCCGGCACCGACTATGCCTTCAATCTGGCCGTGATCCACGTGCTGCTGAGCGAGAGGCTCTACAACGCCGAATTCGCCAATCTCTGGATCAAGGATCTTGCGGCCCTCCAGGACTTCATCCGACCCTACTCGCCACAATGGGCCGAGGGGGAAACGGGCATTCCCGCCGCGGAGCTCGTCGGTTTCGTTCGGGAGCTCGCCCGGTCGCAGCCCTCGGTGATCTGGCATCCCGGCTGGATGACGGCCCGCTACCGCGACTCTTTCCATGTCTGCCGATCCATCTATCTGATCAACGCTCTGCTGGGCTCCATCGGCGCCAAGGGCGGGCTGCCCCTTTCCAGCACGCCCAAGGATGTGGGCCGAAAGGGCCTGAAGAAGCTGGCGGATCTCTTCCCCAAACCCTCCGAGAAGAGGGCCGACGGAGTGGGCTGGCGCTATCCGCATTTCGATTCGGGCCCGGGCCTCCTGCACCTGGCCTTCAAGGCCATCGAGACGGAAGATCCCTATCCCGTCAAGGCTTACATGGCCTATCGCCATGACCCGCTCATGGGATTTCCCGACCCGGATGTTTTGAAAAGGATGCTCGCGAAACTGGACTTCCTCGTTTCCGTGACGTTTAGCTGGTCCGACACGGCCTGGTATTCGGATGTAGTGCTGCCGCTTTCACCCTACCTGGAGCGCGAAAGCATCATCGCCTCCAAGAACGGGTTGAAGCCCCAGTTTTTCGTGCGCCAGAGGGCGCTGGAGCCGCGCTTCGACACACGGGCCGACTGGGAAATTCTTTGCGGTCTTGCCAGGCGGCTCGGCCTGGCTCCCTTGAGCTTTGACTCCGTCGAGGATATCTGGAAATACCAGCTGGAGGATACGGGGGTTTCCATCGAGGATTTTGCGGCCAAGGGCATGGTGTCCCTGGCCGATAAGCCCCGATACCTCGACATGAAGGACCTCAAGTTCAAGACGGCCTCGGGGAAGATCGAGGTCGTGGCCGACAAGCTTGAAAGCCAGGGCTTGAAGTCTCTCAAACCTTATGAATCGCCCGCATCTCCAAAAGAAGGTCAGTTCCGCATCACCTTCGGTCGCTGCGCGGTCCACACTCAGGGGCACACCGTGAACAACCCCATGCTCTCCGAGCAGATGCCGGAGAACGTCCTCTGGATCAACAAGGGAGCGGCAGACCAGCTGAAGATTTCGGACGGCGAAACGGTTCTGGTCTCGAGCAACGGGCATTCGGGGACCATCCAGGCCAAAGTCACGGAGCTCATTCATCCCGAGGCGGTCTTCATGGTTCATGGTTTCGGCCATACCCTTCCTTTGGAGAGTCGCGCTCTGGGAAAAGGCGTCGCGGACAACGTCATGATGGGGGGAGGGCTCGAAGTGTGGGACCAGGCCGGCGGAGGACTCGCCATGCAGGAGCACTTCGTGACGGTGAAGAAGGTCAAGTGATTCTCCCCACCTATGGAACCGCCGCTGAGAGATGAGCTGTAAACTCGATGATGTCGTCACCCCGGCGAGCTTTGGATCGAAAGTCCGGGGCAGGCGCCGGGGACCGGCATCCTTTGGAGGACCTGGGGCAGTCATTCTCCGAAGGTTTGCAGAGGTTGCTTTTCGGGCTCGGCCAGAGCCCGTACGATATCGTCCTTCTTGAACCCCACAATCACCTGAGCTCCGATGACGACGGTGGGAAACGTCACTTCGGGGTTGATGCGCCGGAGCTCGCGGAGGGTATCGCTTCTCTCGTCCCCTGTGAGCAGATCGACGTAGATGCACTCGAACGGAATATTGCGGTCCATGAGGAGTTCGCGCACCTCCTTGCAGTGTGCACAGGACATGAGGCCATAGAGGGTGATGTTGATCGCCATCGATCCGCTGCTCCGCTGAAGGGTGGTGTAGGCCGTTTTCAGTCGCTGGTTCCCAAGCTGGAGCTTGGAAGCCAGCGAAACCTGAACGACACAAAGGGCCAGGCGCTGATGCCGGTCCCAAATCTGAAACCCGAAACTTTAGACTCTCAAGGTCAGCCTACCAATTGAAGACCTGGTCCAGGTCCTCGGCGCTCATGTCGATCCGCAAGATTTTGTCCATGGGGGTTCACCTTGTTCAGGGTTGGTCGTGTCGCCGGCGACGGCTCTCGATGTCTCTCGCTGTCGTGGAGCCTTCCCGGCAGGCCTGGAGGTCTGCCGGGAAGATGCATGGAGCTACATGGCCCAGCGATAGATCTGGATGACGTCATCCAGGGTCGGACACCTGGGATTGGTGAGGCCGCAGGCGTCTTTCTGGGCGTTTTCCGCCATGATCTTAAGATCCTCGTCCTTGACGCCGAGCTCCTTCAATCCGCTGGGGATGCCCACATCCTTGGAGAGGGTCTTGATGGCTTCCAGTGCCTTTTCTGCGGCGGCGCGCTGGGAAAGCCCATCAACAACCTCGCCCATGGCCTTGGCGATGTCCACGAAACGGTCCACCTTCGCGATGAGATTGAACCGCTCGACGGCGGGCAGCAGGATCGCGTTGCAGACACCGTGGGGCAGATCGTAGAAGCCGCCCAGCTGATGCGCCATGGCGTGCACGTGGCCCAGGCTGGCGTTGTTGAATGCCATGCCCGCGAGATACTCCGCGTAGGCCATGGCGTCTCTGGCGACCATGTCGGCTCCGTTGGCCACGGCGGCCCGCAGATTCTTGGAGATGATGGTGATGGCCTGAAGGGCGCACGCGTCGGTCACGGGCGTCGCAATGATGGAGACATAGGCCTCCACGGCATGGGTGAGGGCATCCATACCCGTTGCTGCAGTCAGAGCAGGGGGCATTCCGGCCATGAGCAGCGGGTCGTTGATGGCGATGTCGGGGGTGACCCGCCAGTCCACGATGGCCATCTTCACCTTGCGGCTCGTGTCGGTGATGATGCAAAAGCGGGTCATCTCACTGGCCGTACCCGCCGTCGTGTTCACGGCGATGAATGGCGGCATGGCCTTGGTCGACTTGTCCATCCCTTCGTAGTCGTGGATCTTTCCCCCGTTGGTGGCCAAAATGCCGACGCCCTTGCCGCAGTCATGGGAGCTGCCCCCGCCCAGAGAGATGATGAGATCGCACTGGTTGTCCTGGTAGACCTTCAGCCCTGCGTGGACGTTGTTGTCGGTGGGGTTGGGGATTGTGTCGTCGAAGATGACACAGTCCAATCCCGCGTCCTTCTTGATGATCTTGGCGATCTGGTCGGCGATGCCCGCCCTGGTGATCCCCTTGTCCGTGCAGATGAATGGTTTCGTTCCGCCCAGCACCTTGACGCGGGTGCCGATCTCCTTGTGCGCTCCAATGCCCATCAGCGTAACGGTTGGAATGAAGAATCCGAATACTTGTTCCTGCACTGCCATGGCTGCCTCCTGAAATTGGTTGTGTTGGTTCTCCTGTCCCTTGCGATGCCCGATTCCATAAGGGCAAAGATGAAGCCAAGAGAGTTTAATAAAATATAACAAGCATTTGCATCAAAAATGGCGCTCGGGCGATGAGTCACTCTGACCGGTTCAGCGACAGTCCGCAGCAAATGGAGCGACGATTCTCAGTGGAGTAACGCAATAGATCTAATGAAAACAAATGGGTATGAGGCCTGAGTAAGAATGACCCGCAGAAGAGCGCCAGTCGGGTCAGGGCGAAACACTATGTCTGGCGTTGCATGAAGCTGACGTTTCCTTCGGGGCAAGTGGTCCCATTTCCCCCTCCGTCATGCCGGTTGATGCCGGAATCCAGTGCCCCTTTCTGGGTTACGTGTCAATCCAGCCATGAGGACCGCATCTCGGGGTCGCCCTGTTGTCCCCGGCGTCACTCGGCCATTCTGCGCATGGGTAGACGGCGGCTGAACTTGGAAAGCGTGCGTTTGAGTGTCACCAAAAATCATGGGAAGACTGATGGACAGCTTTCAACATCCACAATCTATAAAATAATGACTGTTCCATGTCAGTCAAGGTTGTATTCCTTGAGCTTGCGATAGAGCGTCTTACGGCTGATGCCCAGGGTCTGGGCGGCCTGCGTTCGGTTGCCATCGAAATGTTGAACCACTTTGCGAATATGACTTTTTTCGATCTCCCCAAGGGAAAGGAAGGGGGCGTCCCCGGCTGCGAATTCCACATCTCGCGTCAGTTCCCTCGGCAGACCGTTCAACCCGATCATGCCGTTTTCCGAGAGGATGATGCCGCGTTCGATGACATTGCGCAGCTCCCGGATGTTGCCCGGCCAATGATAGTCCAAAAGACACTGCATGACGTTCTTGGGGACTGGTTCATACGGTGAAAGCCTGCGCTGAGACTGCCCCCGGCTCTCGTGATCGAGCAGGCGGCATCCCCGCGGTGACTCACCAGGCACATTATTCAGCCCCATTACAATTAACTTGCAACGGTCCTCTATTTCATCTCATTCTGAAATCTTTGCTGGCCGAAAATAAACGGGCGTCCTATCCTGCACAGGGAAAGCATGGTGATGATGATCAACTCGCCAGAGGGATATCGGCTTTGTGATTCGACGGGACCTTGTTGCATTGCAGGTGCAATGAGGGCCATAAAGGTGTGTTTAGTCCAATGCAGACGAAAAGGAGGATGCGATGAAGTCGAAATGGTTTGGGGCGAGCCTATTCATGTCTTTATTGTTCTTTGTTCCTGCACTCGCATTTGCTGAGGGTTCGGGCACGATTTCCTATAAGATCGATGGCAAGCCTTTCAGTTACAAGGATGCTGTGCTGGAATACTCGCCAAAAGACGGTTACCTGACCATCACTCGAGAAGAGATGCAGGAAGAGACGGATCCCTCTGACCCCAAGCAGAAGATTGAAGTCAATGTGGGGGTGTCCCTCGAACTGGCTGCCGAAGAGAAAAAACTGGTAGGAGTCCACGAAGCCAATTCAGCGGATACCATGCCCGTGTATTTTTCCTGGTATGATTTTGTTGCGGAGAAGGAATCCAAGGAGAAGGTGCTCAAGGATTACCTGGCCAGTCTGGACGGCGGCGACGAGAAGAAGCAGATTATGCGAATTAAAATCGACAACTTCGGTCCCGCAGGAACCGTCATCAAGGGGTCGTTCAGCGGGAAGCTCTTTGACGAGGACGGAACTCTGCATGAGATCTCGGACGGCACCTTCGCCATTCCGAGAACGGACGTCAAGGATTAGGAGAGGAGAGCCGGGCGGAAATGCCTGATCGGTTTCATCGCCCCACCTTCGGGCTGACAAGGGCGGGGTGCCTCCAGGCAAAATCCGGCATTCCGGCTTCTGTTCACCTGGGTTTTCTCTCGCGGAAACCCCTGACGGCCAGAGGCAGGATTTCTTCTGCCCTCGCAACGGCCTCCCGCTCCACTATCTCGAACCACTTGAGATAGCTCTCCATGAGCTGGCGTCCGACCTCGGTGAGCTGACAGCCCTCCTTTCGGCTGCCGATCTGAGCAATCAGCTTGATGCCGAGGACCTCTTCGCTCTTCCTGATCTTTCCCCAGGCCGCTCGATAGGACATCCCCATGTCTTCGGCCGCTTTCCTGAGGGATCCGAAGCGGTCCACCCTCTCGAGCAAAAATGCGCGGCCCAGGCCGAACCCCAGGCCGTTTCCCGCCTCGAGCCACAAATGGAGCCTGACGGTCGGCCTCTCCTCATGCGTGTCTGGCTTCCGGCTCGTCATTCGCGCCTCAACCGCCAAAAGGGCACTTGGGAAATGTGCAGGTCTTGCACCCCAGGCAAAACGCGCCGTGGCCCATTTGAGCCAGGTCGCGCCTCGAGATCCGCGTCCCGGCGAGCACGCGGGGCAGAAGAAGGTCGAAGCCGGTGGTCTTGAAGTAGAGCGCGCACGCCGGCACCCCCATGACTTGAGTGTTCCCGATGCGTGCGAGGAGGACCATGGCGCCGGGAATGATCGGGGTTCCGTAGAGCACCTCCGCTGCTCCCGCGTCCAGAAGCCCCTGTCGCGTCACGTCGTCAGGGTCCACGGAGAGGCCCGCCGTCGTGATCAGAAGGTCCGCCCCCGCATCCAGAAGGTCATGAACGCCCGAGCGAATGGCCTCCCGGTCGTCCGGGGCGATGAGGGACTTCACCACCTGGCACCCGAATTTCTCCACCTTGGCGCTGATGATGGGAATGAAGCGATCTTCCACCAATCCCTGGAAGACCTCGCTCCCCGTGACGAGAATCCCGACACGTGCCTGACGCAGAGGGAGTACTCGAAAGAGAGAAGAATCCCGCAAAACCCCCATCGCCCTGTCGAAGTCCTCACGGGGGAGCAGGAGCGGAATGGCCCGGGTGGCTGCCACCTCTCTCCCCCGCGTTGCCAGGGTGCAGGTCTTGCGGCTCGCGCACATGACCCCCGGAACCATGTTGAAGGTTTCCAGCCGCTCCACGTCCACCACAAAAAGCCCGTCACGCTCGGCCTTGAAATTGATCTTGCCTTCCCGGGGGGGCTCCTCGAAGCCGATGCCCTCACCGGCCATGGCCTTGGCGAAGGCAACGGCAGCCACATCCTCGTGGACCCAGTCCGGCGTGATCTCGTTCATCTCCTGCAAGTACACGGTTTGGCGCCCCATCTGCTGCAGCCGGCAGACATCTCCCACCGTGATTTTCTGCCCCTTCTTGAATGCGGGGCCCTTGGCGGAGCCCGGTTCGACGAGGGTCATGTCGTGGAGCACCGTGTGTCCCACTGCCTCTTCCACCGAAACGGCCCTGAGTCCCGTTTGGGGCTTGTCGTGCTCATCGCCTGCAGGCTGAATCGCGTAGGGTGCCTCGCCCTGGCAACCCCTGCACACGGGGCCATCCCGCTGAGGATAGGGCTCACCGCACAGCACGCACGATGTGATCCGCCCCTTGCTTCTTTTCTTCAAAAGGTGCGGTTGAAGCTTTACCGTCTGAACGCCGTAGAGGCTTCTTCCCGCTTCCCTGATCTGGGCGGCCAGCAGATCGCTGTCCTGCTCCTTTTTCGGTTTGAGCTTGAAGAGCCATGTTTTGATCTCGGACCAGGATTCGAGTCGATCGGGGTCCACGTAAACCCGAACCCCTTCTCCTCCAAACTTCTCGTAGAGGGCGAGGGCGAATCGGCCCAGGTTGACGACTTTGAGCCATCCGTTGCCAACCGTGCACGGCGTGAGAAGCTGAATGGCATCGGGCAGGCAATGGGTCGTCTCGCTGACGGCGTCGAGCAGGAGATCCTTGGGCATCCTGCTCAATGCCAGATCGACCATGAAGCCGCCGAGAATCAACCCGGGCGCGGCATAGCCGTGAAAAGACCTCACCAGTTCAAGATACTCGTCGTAGGAATAACCCCCTATTTGCTCCATTCGGATGGCCTCAACCTTCGCTGTGGGTGATCTGCTCTCAGCTTGCACCTGACGTGCGAGCTCTCCAGCCACAAGCAACCAGGGTCGGCTCTACGCAGGAGACGAGCCGCTGGCTGTGCATGCCGCGCCGAGCGACGGCTGCATTATGTCACCTTTACCATAAACGCTGGAAGTGGTCCAGGGGAGCCTTATGGGAACCTGAATCGATCACTCGTCCAGGTGCCAGTGGGGGGGATAATGCGTGCTCGGGAAGATCTGCCTGGCTTCACGCAGCATCTCCAGCCAATCCTTGCGCTCGTAACGGCTGGAGAGGTGAAACAGGACCAGTTTTTTCGCACCGGCGTGCCGCGCCAATGTGGCAGTCTGTAAGGTGGTCATGTGGAAGTTCTTCTGGGCCAATTCCAGATCTGCATGGCGATACTGCCCTTCGCAGACGATGGTCCCGCAGTCCTGTAGAATGTTCGAGAGCCGTTCCAGAGCGGAATCGTCCAAGAGAAAATCGGTCAGATAGGCTATCGATTCCCCGGGTGTCTCGATGATCAGGCGTTTCCTGAGCTCGTCCACGGGGTAGGTGGCTTCGTCGATGGTCAGGGTGGCTGCAGTACTCGATACATCTTTCAGCTGTCTCATCCAGGGCCCCGGTTGCAATCCCAGGGAAGGCAGCCTGGATGCGTCGATGTTCCGCCGTGTCTTTTCGCGGACAACGTAGGCGAGGGTGGGCGTCCGATGGTCCATGGTGACGGCTTCCACCCGATATCCGTCACCTTCGAGGAAGGTCCGTTCATATGCGCTGGCACCTTCATCATGCGCAACAGTGAAGCCCTCACCCAGTTCGAATCGGCTGGTGCAGATCTTCCCCGGCAGCACATCCGATACAAGCCACGTTCCCGTCATCCCTTCGTGAAGGTTCCATAGAAACCCCTGGAAGCGGTGTTGGATAATGCGAGCCGTTTCGGGAGGTCCCCAAATTCGATTGGGTTTCTTATCGCGGTGGTAGTTGAGGCGGAAGAAGGCGTCGAATCCTCCCACGTGATCCATGTGGAGATGCGAAAAGAAGAGATGGTCCACCGCCAGGATGTCCGATGCGGAAAGCTCTGCGAGGCAACCCTCTCCGCAATCGAACAGGAGCCGCTCGAAGGCCTGACCGCTGTCGATCTGCACCAGCAGGGCATTATCCCTGCCGGCGGCTCCCAGGATGCGGAACCCGATGCTCATGCCCGGCGCTGCCCTGCAAGTGGGAAGAAACCTTTCGGCTGGCTTCTGCATGCCCGGGGGGACTCGATCCCTCGCCGGTCCCAATCGCAATCGGATCCCCGCTGGGCAATCGCCGGGCGCGGAAGTTCTGATTTTCGTGCTGGATGAATCATTTCATCTGCGTCTTGAGGTGTACCAAACCTGTCAGGGGTTCTTGCCCATTCTGAAGCACCAGAGTGCGCAGCCCACGGAGGTGCAATTCTGCACTTCCGAACGCGACCCCGTCACGCAATCGAGGCATCTCCTTCGGATGACGGCATGAAGATCCGCATCCTTGTCGACTGCGTCCCCGATGCGAAACGGGAACAAAGGGCACCGTCTGGAAGTGCACACCGCCACCTCCAGCTTTCGGTCTTCACAACACCACAGGCAATGCTCTCGAATTGCCCGTTGCGGAAGCCAGGTGAGCTGTCTGGGTGCCTTTGCGCTCATGATGGGTTGATTAGCAGTTCCTGAAGACCGGTTCAAGAAGGATTGAGGCCGGACTGGGTTCTTCCCGCTCGAGCTCCGACCCGCCCTGGAGCAGCGGCTGATAGCTCCTCCTGGAGCAACGGATCGCGCCGGACAGCCCTCGAGGCCCCTCAGTGGCGCCGCCTTGCCAATAGCCATGCGGCGGTCGCACCTCCCAACAAGCCGAACAGGTGGCCTTCCCAGGAGACCGAGGGCTCCACCGGGAGAACCCCGAAGATCGTGGAGCCCCAAATCAGAAGCACCAGCATCGAAAGCAAGATCGAGCCGGCTCTGCGCTCAAACCAGCCCGTGCAGATCAGGTAGCCGAAGTAGGCGAAGATGACCCCGCTTGCACCGATATGGAGCGCCGGCCGGCCCAGGAGCCAGGTGCCGAATCCGCTCGCCAAACCTCCGACCACCGTGACCACCCAGAAATGGACCTCGCTCCGCAGGATGACCAGCCCGCCAAAGACAAGTATCCCGGCTGAGTTGGCGAGCAGGTGCCCGATGCTCGCGTGCAGAAAGGGAGAAAAAAGGATGCCCAGGAGGCCGTCTTCAGTGCGCGGAACAATGCCGAGCGACATCCACCGACCGCCCAGTACGACCAGATTCAGGAGGCCGACAATCCAGATCGTCGCGATGAGCAGCAGGATGGTTCTCGCCCACCGGCGGAGGTCGCGAGCCAGCGATTTTGTTCCTTCGGCAGTGCCGGAGCCAGAATCCCTGCGATCATTCATAATGGGCAAAGGCATCTCCAGTTGACAGAAGCGGTTCTGTTTCCCTGCATGCTCGCATTGGCCTTCCCTGAGGCGTGGGCGTGCAAGGAAACAGCAGATCCGAGGTTCTGCCCCAGCTGAACTGGCAGACAGCGGTGCAGGATCCACGGTGCCCGAATATCACAGATGGCTCAGCCCAGCAATATTGCAGACTGCATAACACCAGGAAAATTCTGATGGAAGCGACATCTGCCTCCATACTCCCTCGATAGGTGTCCGCAAGCGGCTGCGAAGGGCATGGAGCGTTGTCGGTCCATGGCCTGAGTCACGCCCTTTCAAACCGGGCCTGGAAGAACCTTCAACCAATGGAGTGGAGGATTGGACGAACACTAGCCTTCTTCCATGATTCTTGAACAGAAAGCTTTTCATCCTTATTATATTCGCTTAGGCTCAAATGTGTTTTTTCTTTGACTCGCGCAGAGAAGCAGAGAAATGCTGAAAATAGGAGGTCATTACTTTCGTCCGGGTGTTGTGCGAGAATGGATGAAATCATCCTTAACCAGTATAATTATTTGAGTTGACACTGAATGAGTGTTGCCCACCGAACGACTGGAGGTTGACGCATGCCCCCCAAGAATACACGAGCGGAGCTCGAAAAGACGTATCGTGATCGTGCTCTCAAGCTGTTTCCCTGGATCTGTGCCCGGTGCGGGCGTGAGTTTTCGGGCAAGCGGCTTCGGGAGCTCACCGTCCACCACAAGGACCACAATCACCAGAACAATCTGCCGGACGGCAGCAACTGGGAGCTGCTTTGCCTTTACTGCCACGACAACGAGCATTCGAAACACGGAGCCGCCGACTGGTACGATGAGCCGACGCCCGGAGAAGATCGGGGGCCGGTGTCCACGTATCGGCCCTTCGAGGCCCTCGGCGCCCTCCTCAAAGACAAGAAATAGCTGCTCTCCATGCGGATCGATCCATGAATATCCTGGAAGCGACTCACCTGACCAAGACTTATACCATCGGCGACCGCGAGATCGACGTCTTGAAGGACGTGTCGCTGGCTGTTCCCGAGGGGGAGTTCCTGGTGGTGCAGGGGAACAGCGGCAGTGGAAAGACGACCCTGCTCAGCATCCTTTCCGGGCTTGACAAGCCCACCCAGGGGCGGGTTTTCATCGAGGGGCGGGACATCACGGACCTGGGAGAGGATGAGATCGCACCTCTCAGGAACGAGATCATCGGTTTCGTTTTCCAGTCGTTTCACCTGGTGCCTTCGCTCACGGTCCTGGAAAATGTCATGTTCCCGGCTGAGCTGCGGCGGGACCCGCTCGCCGGGGACAAGGCCCGGGCGCTGCTGGAGCGGGTCGGCATGCAGGATCGGCTGCTGAGCTTCCCTCACCAGCTTTCGGGGGGTGAAAAGCAGCGGGCGGCCCTATGCCGGGCTCTCGTCAACGCCCCGAGGATCATCTTCGCCGACGAGCCCACCGGGAACCTGGATTCGACCAACGGCAAGGCCATCCTGGAGCTGCTTCTGGGGCTCAGGGAGGAGCACGGGACCACCCTCATCCTCGTGACTCACAGCGGCCAGATCGCCCGCATGGCGGACCGGACTATCCTCCTGCGCGACGGGACGATCAACGGGGAGTCTCCCCATGCTCCATAAGTCCTTCATCCGACGGCAGATCACCCGCTCCGGCCGGCAGGCCCTGGTCTTCGTGCTGTGCGTGACGCTCTCCATCGTCACGATCGTCGCCCTGGACGGTTTCGGATCCAGCGTGAACGAGGCCGTCCTCAAGGATGCGAAATCGTTGAACGGGGGGGACATCATCGTCCACTCCCATCAGCCTCTTTCGCCCGGCCTTTCTCGTGCTCTGAGGTCCTGGGAGGATCAGGAGTCCCTCCGGAGCGTGAGGACTTACGGTTTTTACACCGTCGTCAGGGTGCCGGGAGAGGACCGCTCGCTCCTGGCGACTCTCAAGGTGGTCGAGCCGGGATATCCACTGTACGGGAGTGTCGAGCTCCAGTCGGGGCGCCGGTTCGAGGATGTCCTGGTGCAGGGGAAGATCGTCGTCGAGCGGTCGCTGCTGGATCGGCTCTCGGTGCGGATGGGCGATGCGATTCACGTCGGAAGCGCCACACTCACCATCAGCGATGTGGTGACCCGCGAGCCCGACCGCCCCGTGAGCCTGTTCTCCTTCGGACCCAGAGTATTCGTGTCTTCGCAGGATCTCGAGGCGCTGGACCTGATCCGAAAGGGAAGCCGCATCCAGTATGATGCACTCCTGAAAGTCCATGATCCGGATAACCTGGAGCGGATCGCGCAGGACCTCCGTGATCATGCCCTCCAGGGCCAGGAGCGCGTGGAAACCTACCGAACGGCCCGGTCCCGAATCAAGCGATTCTTCGACAATTTTCTCTTCTTCCTGACCCTGATCTCCATTTTCACGCTGCTGCTGGCGGGCATCGGCATTCAGAGCGTGCTGGCGGCGTTCCTGAAGGAGAAGGAGAGGACCGTCGCGATCATGAAGACCCTCGGGGCGACGAGCCGGTTCGTGGCCGTTCAGTTCGTCACGGTGCTCGGTGTGCTGGGGCTGCTCGGCACGCTGGCCGGACTTGCCCTCGGCGCGCTTCTCCAGGCCTGGCTTCCCGGGCTCTTCCGAGGCCTCATTCCGTCGTCCGTTCAACCTTCGCTCTCCTGGCGGATGGCCATCGATGGCTTCATTCTCGGCATCCTGGTGGTCGTGCTCTTCACCTACCTGCCCCTCGATGACCTGAAACAGCTGAAACCCGTGGCCATCTTCAGAAGCGAAAGCGCTCGGGCCAGGAGGGGGTGGCGCGCTGCGCTGACAATACTGGCCGTCATGCTCGCATTCCTGGGGCTGATCGTGAGGCGCTCGCTGCATGATTTCGAGATCGGCATGTGGTTCGTGCTGGGCGTGGCCGCCTTCATCCTGGCCGCTGCCCTCATGGCGCAGGCGGTTCTGTGGGCTCTGAAAAGGGCTCGGATCAGGTCGCTCACTTTCAGGCAGGCTCTGCGGGGATTGTTTCGCCCTCGGAACGCCACTCGCGCCATCATGATCACCCTGACCGCATCCCTCTCCATCATCTTCTCCATCACGCTCGTCGAGAAGAACATCGATGCGTCGTTTGTCCAGTCCTTCCCGCCCGACACACCCAATGTCTTCTTTCTGGATATCCAGCCCGCTCAGCTGCAGGAGTTCAAGGAAGCACTGGGACGGCCGGCAGAGTACTATCCCGTGGTTCGCGGCAGCATCTCCCGGATCGCCGGGGAGGACGTCGATGTTGAAGTGGAGCGGCGGAGCAGGGGGGACAACCTGGCGCGCGAGTTCAACCTGACGTACCGGGACCACCTGCTCGGCGACGAGAGCCTCGTCGAGGGCGCGAGTCTTTTCCGCCCCGACTGGGAAGGCCTCCAGGTTTCCGTCCTCGATACCGTGCTCGACATGCGGCCGGTGGAGGTGGGGGACATGATCGCCTTCAAGATCCAGGGCGTTCCCATGGAAGCGAGGGTTTCCAGCATCCGAGCCCGCAGGGGGGAGCTCATCCAGCCCTTTTTCTATTTCGTCTTCCAGGAGCTCGCTCTTCGGGATGCCCCACAGACGATCTTCACCGCATTGAGGGTGGACAGCGGAGAGATCTCCGCCCTCCAGAACCGGATGGTGAAACGGTTTCCCAACGTGAGCGTGATCGACGTCACCCAGGCCGTATCCACTCTGACGGGGGTCATGGTCAAGCTTTCGGGCATCACGCGCTTTTTCACGGTTTTCAGTGTCCTGGCAGGCATCCTGATCATCATCAGCTCTGTCCTGGCCACTCGCCATGCAAGGATCCAGGAGGCCGTCTATTTCAAGATCCTTGGGGCTCGAAACGGGTTCGTTCTGAAGGTCTTCACCCTCGAAAACGTTCTCCTGGGACTCGTGAGCGCGCTCCTGGCCCTGGGGTTCTCGCAGACGGCCACCTGGCTCATCAGCAGCCGGCTTTTCGACATCCCTTTTCGGCCTTTTCTGTTGTCCTCCCTGTCGATGCTGATGGCGACGGTGTCGCTGGTCACCCTGGTGGGACTGATTTCGTCGTGGTCCATTCTGAGGCAGAAGCCCGCGGCTTTTTTGAGAGAGCAAACGGAGGAGTGACCCATGTGCCGCCTGACCCCCCCTGGCTTCACGTGCACCGCACTGGTTTCGGCCCTGTTCCTGAGTTTCTTCTCCTTCGTGGCGACGGCGACCTCTCCGGAAACGATGTTCTCCGGTCAAGATGGGTCCGGTTCCTCGATGTCGTCGGCAATCTTTGGGGAACAGGGGACCATCGTGGCCTTCGGAGACAGCCTCACTCAGGGCTTCGTGCTGCCTGAAGCGGAAGCCTACCCCGCACAGCTCGAACGGAAGCTGCGGGCGGAGGGGTTCAACCACCGGGTGGTCAACGCCGGGATCAATGGCGAAACGAGCAGCGGCGCGCTTTCGAGGGTGAAGTGGATTCTCAGGATGAAACCCGATATCGTCATCCTGGAAACCGGCGCCAACGATGGTTTTCGAGGCATCAAGCCGGAAGTCGTCGAGGAGAACATCTCGGAAATCATCCGCATCCTCAAAGAGAACGACGTCACGGTGGTGCTGGCCGGCATGCAGATGCTCTCAAACCTGGGAGCGGAATACACTGCGGCCTTCAGAAATATCTACCCGAGAGTCGCGCAGAGACACGGCGTGATCCTCGTTCCGTTCTTCCTGGAAGGGGTTGCCGGCGAGCCATCGCTGAACCTCCCGGATGGGATACATCCGACGGCGGAGGGGCACGGGATCGTGGCGAAGAATGTGTGGCCCCATGTTGTGGAAGCCATTGGCAGGAAAAGAGAAGCGGGGAAATAGCGAAACCGGCATCGAATTCGTGGCAGCCCTCAGAATAGAGCCGGGAGGCCGATACTGAGCCTCCCGGGTTTTGGGTCACCGGCCGACGTCACATTGCGAACAGCAACCGGCAGACAGTGGCCATATCCGCCAGATCAGCCTACTGGGGCTGGGTTACCGGCGGTTGCTGCTCCTCCTCGATCTTCTGGCGCCGTTTGTCACGGGGTTGCTGCTGCTGTTGCCGCTCCTGCTGCTGCTGCCGCTTCTGTAACTGCTGCTGCTGGCGTTGCTGGATTTCCTGCTGCCGCTGCATCTGCTGTTGTTGCTGTCGTTCCTGTTGCTGCTGCTGCCTCTGCAGCTGCTGTTGTTGCTGCCGTTCCTGCTGCTGTTGCCGTTGCCCTTCCTTCTGTTGCTGCTGTCTTTGCAACTGCTGTTGCTGCTCCCGTTCCTGCTGCTGTCGCTGCTGGCGCTCCTCCAGCTGCTGTTGCTGCCTGTCCTCTTTCATCTGTTGTCGCTGCCCGGCGTCGGGGCGCTCGGGACGGGTCTGCTG
>JBFYYO010000026.1:0-36460 GCA_041310025.1 Syntrophobacterales bacterium | reverse complement strand
GCTCAGATTAGGTGTACATTCCCGCTTGACCCTGAATATAAGAGAGACCGTGCATCCTTTTGGTCACCATGGACGACCCGGGTGATTATCTTACCACGAAAGGGGCGCTCTGGGGAGCGTATCGACGCGAGGGAAAGGGCTTCAGATCCCGATGGCCGGTCCCGCATTCGATTCAGGTGGTCAATGGGTTCTGTGAAGATGGGCTGGGCCGACGTTTTGGCGGGTGCCTGCTGCATCCTGCTCGGGATCTCCCTCCAAAGCCAGGGAGCGATCGCCCATGCGGAGGAGAAGAAGAAGATGATCGATCTCCACCAGACCATGGCTCATCTTGAGGTGCATCTGCGTGAGCTCACGGTGGCGATCGGTGAGCGCAGCGTGGTGACCCCGGAGAATCTGAAACTGACCGAGGAATACATTGCGGCGACCTACAGAGGCTTGGGGCTGCTGGTGGAAAAAGAGGAATATCGATACGGGGGCCTCCAGGTGGCCAATGTCATCTCCCGCATCGATCTCGGGTCCCGGGCCGGAGCACCGGCGATGCGATACCTGCTGGGAGCCCATTACGATTCGGTCGAGGGAACCGTGGGGGCCGACGACAACGCCAGTGCAGTGGCCGTCCAGCTCGAAGTGGCCCGGAATCTTGCCGCCCTGAAGCAGGTCGGTTCCCGCCCGGTATCGGTCAAATTCGTGTCTTTCGCCCTGGAGGAACCGCCCGTTTTCGGCACCCGCTATCAGGGCAGTGCCGTCCACGCCCGAAACGCACGGGCGCGAGGCGAGGTCATCGACGGCATGCTCTGTCTCGAGATGGTCGGGTACGCCTGTCGTGAGCCCGGCTGCCAGGACTACCCTTTTCCCGTGAACTGGATGGGATATCCCAACACAGGAGACTTCATCGGGATTGTGGGAAGTTTCTCGTCACGCGCCCTGACTCGATCGCTCGTCGAATCCTTTGCCAGGAATCCGGGGCTCCCCGTGGTCTCACTCAATGTCCCCTTCAACGGCTGGCCTCTGCCTGCGGTGCGGTTGAGCGACCACGCTTCATTCTGGGATCAAGGCTACCGCGCCGTCATGATCACCGACTCGGCCTTCTTTCGGAACCCGCACTACCATTTGCCTTCGGACACCCTGGACACATTGGACTTCCGGTTCATGGCGGAGCTGGTGGAGAGTCTCGTGGCCTTTTTCACGGGGCGTCCATAGGGTTGGAGCTGGCAGCCTGCGCCTGTGGAGACTGTGCAGGAGAGTGCGGTGCGGTTCTGCAGCGAGGGGCGACTTTTGCTTGCGCTGTACCGGCAGGGTGCTAGAATGACGAAACACCACTTTTACCTTTTAGACCCCCGTATTGTTTCTTATTTTCATTCGATGACTGACTTGGTTAGGGGAGGAGACCGACGGATGAGATCGAAAGAGGTGCAGTTTTTCATGGCATTGGCGATGCTTTTTGCCCTGATCGCAATGACTTCGCCTGCCAGCGCGAGGGGTGTTTACGACGGCACCGTATGGTCAGAGAGCACCACCCTGGTGGTCGAAGAGAACGGGGACGAAGACCCTTTCAACGTGGAAGCTCAAAAGACTTCTGATCCCTTGGAGAAGTTCAACCGGGCGATGTTCACCTTCAACGACAAGTTATACTTCTGGTTCATGAAACCCATAGCCCGTGTCTATCAGACCTTCATCCCACTGGGAATTCGAGTCTGCATCCGCAATGTTTATCACAATGCCATGATGCCCGTACGGCTGCTCAACTGCACCTTCCAGGGGAAATTCAACGCAGCCGGGACCGAATTGGCAAGGTTTACCATCAACACGACCCTCGGGGCGGGCGGGATGTTCGATTTTGCGAAAACGGAGTACCAGCTCAAACGGCACGACGAGGATTTCGGGCAGACCATGGGATTCCACGGGATGCGGCCCATTGCCTTCATCAACTGGCCGTTACTCGGGCCTTCCAGCGTGCGGGATACCTTGGGGACTGTAGTTGACAGGTTCCTGGATCCTCTCACTTACGTCTATCCCGAAGCCTGGGTGGGGGCGGCCGTCAGTGGCGGCAGGATCGTGAACAACACCTCTCTGACCCTTGGCGACTACGAGGATTTCAAAAAGTCTGCTTTGGATCCCTATGTTTCCATGCGGGATGCTTTCCTGCAGAACCGGGCCAGGGCCATCAAGGAGTAAGGGGCTGTCTCAAAGCATGCTTCTGGCGGCGATCCAGAAATCTGAAAACTTCTGGATTCCCGACAGGGACATGCGGAATTGACGAATCCATCGGGCATTCGATGGTGTGGAGAGGTCCCAGACCCCTCGAAAAATTCAGAGGGGGCGGGTCGAGAAATAGTCGCAGATAGCTTGAGCCAGGGACTTGATGGTGTAATCTGCCGGCTGGATGTCGATCTTCAGGCCGTATTCCCCGGCCGTCTGGGAAGTGATGGGGCCGATGCTGGCGATGGCCACGTTGCGGAGCTGGGCAAGGATCTCATCCCGGTCGAAAAGGCTGAAGAAGTTGCTGACTGTCGATGACGAGGTGAAGGTCACGCAGTCGATGCCGCCTGCACGAAGTCTTTCCATAATGTCCGCGCTCATGGCCGAAGGCAGGACCGTTTGATAGGCGGGAACGACGTCCACCTCCACCCCCCACTCCCGGAGTGTGTCCGGCAGAACGTCACGGGCCACCATGGCCCGAGGAATGAGGAATCGCTTCCCTTTCAGGTTCTCCCCGGAAAGCCCTTCGAGAACCGCTTCCGCTTTGTACTCTCTGGGCACCATGTCCGGCTTTAGCCCGTGCTTCTCGAGGGCTTCCGCTGTTGCGGGACCGATTGCTGCGACCTTTATCCCCTTGAAACCCCTCACGTCCAGTCCCGCCGCCCTGAGCCGCTCCATGAAGCATCGCACTCCGTTGACGCTCGTGAAGACGGTCCAGTCGTAGCTTGAAAGGCGGCCGATGGCGCTGTCCAAGGGCTCCCAGGTCGGGGGAGGAGCGATCCCGATGGTCGGAAACTCGATGCACTGGGCGCCCAGATCGGCCAGAAGCGCTTTGAAATCGCTGGCCTGCTCCCGCGCCCGAGTGATCACGATGCGACGTCCGAAAAGCGGGCGGGCCTCGAACCAGTTCAACTCATCCCGCAGCTGCACCACCTCCCCCACGACGGTGATGGCGGGGGGCTTGAGCCGGGCCGCCCGGACGCGCTCGGCGATGTCAGAGAGCGTTCCCACCACGGTCCTCTGCTCGGGGGTCGTCCCCCAGCGGATCACGGCCACAGGAGTTTGAGGCGAGCGACCGTGGGCCACAAGATTCTTGCAGATCTCGGGCAGGTTTTTGACGCCCATGAAGAACACCAGGGTGCCCACAGCCGTGGCGAGCTTCTCCCACTCGATCTTGGAGTCGTCCTTGTCTTCCCGCTCATGGCCGGTCACGAACGCCATGCTGGCCGTGTAATCCCTGTGTGAGAGGGGAATCCCGGCGTAGGCGGGAACCGCGACAGCCGCCGTGACGCCCGGTACCACCTCGAAAGGGATTCCATGAGCCACGAGCTCCTGGGCTTCCTCGCCCCCCCGGCCGAAAACGAAGGGATCTCCGCCCTTGAGGCGCACCACCAGGTGATCCTGCCCCTTCTCGACGAGGATCTCGTTGATGCTCTTCTGGGGAACCGTGTGGTCACCACCTTTCTTGCCGACGTAAATCTTCTCCGCCTCCGGAGGGGCGAGCTTCAGCAGTTCTTCGTTGGCGAGGTAATCGTAGATGACAACCTCGGCCCGCTCCAGAAGCTCGCGACCTCTTAACGTGAACAGGCCCGGATCTCCGGGCCCGGCTCCTACCAGGTAAACCTTGCCTCTCCCCACAGGGTATCCCTTCTTCCTTCAGCAGCTGGCCTGGTCTCGATAGATTGCCTCCAGAACGGCGCGCGCCCCCGAATCCAGCAATTCGTCCGCCACCCGGATCCCGAGCTGGACGGCGTCTTTCCGCGGAGCCGACCGAGAGGTCCTGAAAACCCTGGCCCCGTCGGTCGTGGCGACCAGGCCCGTGAAGTGGACCCGGTCTCCCTCCACCCTGCCATATCCTCCGATGGGGACCTGGCAGCCTCCCTCCAGCCGTTCGAGGAAACTTCGCTCCGCCCGGACGGCCACGGCCGTTTCTTCATGGTGCAGCGGGGCGAGCAGGTCACGGATGGCCGGGTCATCCCTGCGGAATTCCAGCCCCAGGGCACCCTGCCCGATGGCCGGCAGAAAGTCGTCCACTTCGAGGTAGGCCGTGATACGATCCTGCCACCCCATGCGGTGGAGGCCCGCCGCAGCCAGCACGATGGCGTCGTACATTCCTTCGCTGAGTTTTCGCAAACGGGTGTCGAGGTTGCCGCGCAGGGTCTCCACCCGGATGTCGGGTCGGTGAGCCTTGATTTGAGCGGCCCGGCGGAGGCTGCTGCTTCCCACGCGTGCGGCGTGAGGCAGGTCCATGAGTCCGGCGGCTTTTTGCGTCACCAGCACATCCCTCGGGTCTTCGCGCTCCGGGATGGCCCCGATGACGAGTCCTTCAGGCAGAACGGCGGGGAGGTCCTTCATGCTGTGCACGGCCAGATCGACTTCACGGGCCAGGAGCGCTTCCTCGATTTCCTTGACGAACAGCCCCTTGCCCCCCACCTTGGCCAGCGGGACATCCTGGATCTTGTCCCCCGTGGTTTTGATGATGGTCAGTTCCACCTTAACGCCCGGCCGGACTTCCTCGATCTGCTTCCGGATGAGCCCGCTCTGGGTCAGAGCGAGCAGGCTCCCCCGTGTGCCTATGCGGATGATTTGGTCGTTCAATGGTTTGAGTTCCACTTAAATTGAGCGATTAGCTCTTAGCTGTTAGATATTAGCTCAACAATTTTCATCGGTTATCCCACCATTCATCCGAACTTGGTGAGTGAGAATCTAGGAGGCACAACTTACTGAAGTCGTTGGCTAAAAGCTAATCGCTAACGGCTAACCGCTCAGATTAGGTTCCAGTCTCTCGGTTAATGGCAGGTGCTGCAGTTCCCGCCGCTGCATCCGCTGCAGGAAGAGGACGCGGAGGTGCTCATCCGGCTGCTGGCGGCGCCCTTGTCTCCACCGCTCTTGAAGGCGCACACCGACATCACACGCTGGACATTCGCGGAATCGCACTGGGGGCAATTGACGGGCTCGTCGCTCCTGAAGACCAGTCGTTCGAACTTCTCGCAGCACTGACAGCATTCATACTCGAAAATCGGCATTCCCGGAAACCTCCCTGGTTGATCAATCCTTCACTAAACTACTCATTCCATGACTCGATCTCAACGGGCTCACCGTCCGCGACGGCCTTGAACCGCCGGGCGTCGCCGAGCACCCTGCCAACCAGGTTGACGGCGCTGGCCGGCCGAATCTCATTGCCACGGCTGGCCGGAGTCGGCCCGAAAAAGATGCAGAAAGCTTTCCCGGTCGGCCAATAACCCAGATCACCCACTTCGACAACCTCGGCGGCCGTTTCGTCCAGCTTCTCTTTCACCGGTACGGGGAAATAGATTTCGTCGCCCCAGGTGTTGGCCTCCGCCCGGATGGGCAGCACGGCCGCGATGGCCCGACCCGTGGGGGAATCCACCAGTTCGGCCGGAGCACTCACTGCACCGGCCGTGATGCGGATGCGCGTCCCCATGTCAATCCTCCTCTGCCAGTTGTTCGATGACCGCCGCCATCAGCAAAGGAAACATGATCTCGTGGTGTCCGATCAAGGCGATGCCGCACCCCGTCCCGGCGGTGGGTCTCTCCACCACGTTCACCTGGGAGCGGTACTGACGCTGGAAATCCATGTTGACGGTCGTCAGTCCCTCCATGGAGTAGCCCAGGTTCCGGGCCACGCTGACGGCTTTGAGAAAAACCTCGGGCAGGATCACCGCCGAGCCCAGGTTCAGGTAGACTCCGTGCTTCAGGGTGCTGACCAGCCGCGCAAAGAGCTGGAAGTCCCGGTAGCTCAGAGCCCCCACGGCGGCGCCGTCCATGGCGGGATGCATGTGGATGATGTCGGTTCCGAGAGCGACATGAACGGTCACCGGCATTTCCAGCTCAGCCGCCGTGGCCAGGAGACTCAAATGGGAGTAGGGCGCCCCGCTTCTGAGAAGCTCTTCTCCCACCGCCTGCCCCAGCCCCATGGAGCCCCGGGCATAGCCTTTGGCAATGGCACCGTGTATGAGCTCGGATGTCTCCCGGGCGGTTCCAAAGTCACCGTGCCCCAGATGAGCCGCCACATCCTCGGAGGTTTTGCCGGCCAGAGCCACTTCCACGTCGTGAATGATGCACGCGCCGTTCAGGGCCAGTCCGGTGAAGATCCCGCGCCGAAACGCATCCACCATGACCGGGTTCAGCCCCACCTTGATGGGATGGGCCCCCATCCCGAGCAGAAGCGTGCGGCCTCCGCGCACCGCGCGCGCCAGCGCCGCCACGGCCTGTTTGAGCAGACTCGCCGCCAGGATGTCCGGAAGACTGCTCATGAACCGCGAGAGGTCTCCACCCGCCTGCCACGGCCTGCTGAAGTCATCGACCGTGACCTTGCTGGGCCGGTCCATGAGGCTGGTGGTCTGAAGGGATTCAAAGCTCAGCGGTTCCCACTTCTTGGAGGTTTTCTCCTGGCTCATAGAGGGGTCTCGTGATCTCCGAAAAGGATTTCATCCACAAGCCCGCACAGGATATGGCCGACCGTGATGTGGCATTCCTGGATGCGCGCCGTGGTCCTGGACGGAACGTGGAGGATCAGGTCGCAGTAAGTATCCATTTGGCCAAGGGTTGCTCCGGCCCAGCCCATGGTGTGCAGTCCATGCTCCCGTGCCCATTTCAGGGCTTTCACGACGTTGGGCGAGGATCCGCTGGTGCTGATGCCAAGGGCCGCATCGCCGGGTTGAGCCAGGGCCTGGAGCTGCTTCAGGAAAATGTCGTCGAAGTGGTAGTCGTTGCTGATGCTGGTGAGGATCGATGTGTCGACCGTGAGCGAAATCGCGGGCAGAGGAATGCGCTCCCGCTGGAACCGGTTCACGAATTCGGCGGCCAGGTGCTGGGCGTCCGCGGCGCTGCCCCCGTTCCCGAAGAGAAAGAGCCTGTGGTGGCCGCGAAAGGCCTGGGCGACCACCTCCGCCATCTCGACGATGAGAGTTGTGGAGGTCCTGGCAACAGCTTGTTTCAACTGAATGCTCTCTTGAAAGATCGAGTCGGCCGTCTTGTGGCAGAAATCCCGAAGCACCTGGTCCATGGGGTCAATCCTCAACGGCGGTCAACATCTCGGCGCAGGTCGCCATGTCCCTTCGGAGCAGCTCCAGCAGACGCGCCGCCAAAGGGCCTGGCTTGCCGCCGCCGATAGGGTGGTCGTCGTACCGCACGACGGGAAGGATGTCGAATGAGGTGCCGAAGACCAGAACTTCTGCAGCTTCGTAAGCCTGTGCCTGGGTGATGTCCGCCTCGCCCACCCGCGTCAGGGCTCCCTGGTCCAACAGGCCGGCTGCCAGCTCCATCACCCGCGTGACCGTGGTTCCCCGGAGGATCCGGTCAAACCGCGGCACCAGGAGCTCCCGATCCTGCGTGATGATGCCGACATTCTCCGTCGATCCCTCACCCAGACAGCCTTCCTCGTCGATGGAGACGGTGAAGTCCACGCCCGCGTCCTCGGCCTCTTTCTTCATGAGAACGTTGGGGAGGTAGTTGCAGCTCTTCATGTTGGCCAGATAGGCCTTCTTGATGGGAATATGACTGCTCTTCAGGGTTACGCCTTTTTCATACCTGGCAGCTGGGGTGGCTTGAAACCGGCCGCACACAACATACAGCTGGCTTGCCGGGCATTCGTAAGGGTTCGTCGAAAAGCCTCCGGGTCCTCTTGAAACATAGAGCCGGATGACGGCGTTTCTGACGCCGGCGGCCTGGATGGTGGCCCGGACGATGCGGGTGATCGAGGCGCGATCGAAGGGGAGATCGAGGAAGATCCCCTTTGCCGAGCCCTCCAGGCGGTCCAGGTGGCGCTCCAGGCCGTAGATCCGGCCCTCGACACACCTGAACGCTTCAAAGACTCCATCGCCCCGGTGGACGAGATGATCGTCGATGGGCACCATCATGAGGGCGGGATCCACCACAATGCCCCCGTACCAGCTGGAATACATGGCCAGATAATTGTCATGGTAGGCGGTCTTGAGGGCGATGAGCCGATCCACCACTTCGTCAAAGCTGAATTTGCGTATCATGGGCTTCATTCCCTCCACCCGCCGGCGGCCTGCCCCCTTCTGCTTGCCCGCAGGCGCGGGGGGACCTATTATGAAGAGTGACTGCTGCTCTGGCCTGATCTGCAGGCGGGGTCACAATAATGAAGCCTTCCCGCTTCGGCAAGGGAAAAGGAAAGGAGCACAACCTGCAGGTGAAAGACATCTCGCGACAGCGGCTGGAAACCGTTGTGTTCGATTTCGATGGGACCCTCGCCGAGCTGCGGCTGGATTTTGGGCACATGAAACAGGAGCTGGCACTGATCGCCTCCGAGTACCTCGCCGGAGAGCTTGTGCCGCATCTGCCCGTCCTGGAGTGGCTCGATTTCCTCGAACAAGAAATCCAAATCCACGACAAGCCGGCGGCCCGCGAATTCCGGTCCAGGTCCAGTCGGATGATTGTCGAAATGGAGCTTGGGGCTTCCCGAGAAGGCATGCTCTTCCCATTCACCCGGATGCTGCTCAGGAAGCTCAATGCTCAGGGCGTCCAGACGGCCATCATCACCAGGAACTGCGCAGCCGCTGTTGAGGCTGTGTTTCCGGACATGCAGGAATTCTGTGGTTGTTTCCTGGCGAGGGACCACGTGGTCAGTGTGAAGCCCGACCCGGAGCACCTGAGAATGGCGCTGGCCCACTTTGGGGCAGCTCCTGGAAATGCCCTGATGGTGGGGGATCATCCCCTGGATATTCAGACGGGCAAGCGCGCAGGGACCTGGACGGCAGGGGTGGCGAGCGGAAGCGGCTCATGGGAGGACCTTGCCCGGAGTGGTGCGGACTGGCTCGCCTCCGACTGCGAGGAGCTTATCGACTTGCTGGAGTCGAACGGCCTTGTCTGAAACGGCGAATCTCAGCCAGTCATCTTCAGAATGATGGGGGCAGCCTCCATGCATGTCCAAACGTATTCGGATTCCATCAGCGCATCTCGAGTCCTGCTGCATTTTTCCGGGTGGCCCGACGCCGGTGAGATGGTCGAGTTTACCCTGGCAGAGCTCAAAAACATGGTTCCCCTTGAACTGGTGGCTGAATGGAATCTCGAAGGGTACTGGCAGACCGAATCGCTCAGGCCGTTGGTCCAGGTGCATCACGGCCAGATCAAGCGCATGGAGTGGCCTTTGTTTCGCTTCTTCATGGGCAGGTACGGGGGGCATGAGCCCTTCCTCGTTGGAACGGGGGCGGAACCGTGCAGGAACTGGAGGTCCTTCACCAGCGAACTGCTGGGGCTTCTTGGGCAATGGGGGTGCCGGGAGGTGGTTCTGCTCGGCAGCCTGTATGATCAGATCTTTCACGATGAAGTGGTCATATCGGCCATTGTTCAGGACACGAAGGGCTATAACCAGCTCCGGGAGCTGGGATGCCGACCGGCGGACTATGTGGGGCCCGGGTCCGTCCACTCGGCCATCCTCGAAGCGACGCAGGGCACGGAAATGAGGTGCCTCAGCATATGGACACCGAGCTCCGACAGGCCATCGAAGTCCTCAAAAACGACCGTCAGCGGCGCCAGGCCGGCTCTCCCAACAATGTGCTGCGGATGGATGACTTCATGAAAAAGAGGCACGATCCACGACCGGACGAGGAGTGACACTCACGTGAGAACGCGCCAGCCGTGTGTGTGCCCAACCAGGAGGAATGAAGATGAAAGCACTTTGCTTCCATGATCACGGTTCTCAAGATGTGCTGCGCTACGAGGATGTACCCGATCCGGAGGTCAGGCCGGGCCGCGTCCTGATCGAGGTGAAGTCCTGTGCGCTGAATCACCTGGACATCTGGGTTCGAAGGGGTTGGCCGGGCCTCAAGCTCGAGATGCCTCATTGGGGAGGCTCGGACGTGGCCGGGGTGGTCGCCCGGGTGGGGGAGGGCGTCGAGGATTGGAGCGTTGGGCAGCGGGTCATCGTGGATCCCGGAATCAACGTGGCGGAGGATGAATACACGCGGAGGGGCGAGCACAGCGTCAGTCCGGGCTACCATATCCTGGGCGAGCACATTCGAGGAGGTCTGGCGCAATGTGTGGCCGTGCCTGCCTCCAACCTGATGGCCATTCCGGATCACCTGGATTTCCGGACCGCCGCTGCTCCCCTGCTGGTGACGATCACGGCATGGAGAATGCTCATGCACCGGGCGAAGCTCCTGGCCGGTGAAACGATTCTTATTGTGGGTGCGGGCGGTGGCGTGAACACCATGGCGACGCAAATCGCCAAGCTGGCCGGAGCGACGGTCTTCGTGGTTGCCAGCAACGCCCAGAAGGCTGCCGGTGCCTATGAAATGGGGGCCGATCACGTCATCGACCGGTCTCAGGTCGACTGGGGGCGGGAAATCATGCGCCTGACGGAGCGCCGGGGTGTCGACGTGGTGGTGGACAACGTGGGGGCCGCAACCCTCAACACCAGCATGAGGGCTGTGGCCCGTGGGGGCCGCATCGTGATCATCGGGAACACCAGCGGCCCCGAAATCCAGATCGACATCCGCTATATTTTCAGCAAGCAGATCAGCATCATCGGCAGCACCATGGGAACCCACCAGGATTTCCGGGATGTGAATGCGCTGCTCTGGTCGGGCAGGCTTCGAACGATCATCGACACGGTAATGCCCATGAGCGAAGGTCGTGAAGCCTTCGCGATGATGGAACGGAGCGAGCAGTTCGGCAAAATCGTCCTGGAGCCGTAATGCCTGTCTCAAGACTGCCCGGCTGTGGTTGATCGTCATTCCGAAATGTTTCCTGCCGGCATCTAGAAACGGCCTGAATACGCCCTTCCGCCAATATGACGGAAGGGCTTTCTCGGTACGATAAAGGGATTTCTCAGGCAGGGTGGGAAAGAGCGGTAGCGTTGCCCACCGGGAAGGGCGGCTTCACGTCCGGTGGGCAAGATAAGGCAGTTGACCACCCCACACTGAAAGAGCATCTGGCCTCATTTCTCGTTGTAGTCTTACAAATCCCCCCGGTACGTCGCCCCCTGTGAGGAGGCTTCCTTTTCCTCCTCCAGTTTGCGCATCAGGCCACGGAAGATGATGAGCTTCTGGATGTCCTGAGTGCCCTCGCCCAGGGAGGATGCCCACGCATCCATGGGGAACTTGTGCACGGGGTGCTCGTGAACCACGGAGGCTGCGCCGAAGAGATCCGCCGCCCAGGTGCTGACCTCCCGGGCGATCTGAACCGTGAGATACTTGGCCATGGAAGCCTCCAGCTGGAAATCAAGCCCTTGATCCTTGGCCCAGCATGCCCTGTAGACCATGAGTCTGGCTGCCTCGATTCGGCTGTAAAGGTCTGCAGCTTCGAAGGATTTGGCCTGAAACTCGAGAATGGGTGTCCCGAAGGCCCTCCGTTTCCGGGCGTGATCCAGGCCGAGCTCAAAAGCTCCGACCGCGTTCCCCAGGGTCAGGGCGCTGATGGGAAGGCGACTGTGGGTGAAGATCTCGAGCACCTGTTGCAGCCCTCGACCGGGCTCCCCGAGCAGCCATTCATCCGGCACGAAAACATGATCGAGCTGAATCCGCGTGAGATCCGAGGGAATCCAGACCTTCTTGTTGAGCTTCTTCCTCTTCACTCCCTCGGCGGAGAGATCCACGACGTACATGGAAAGTCTGCGGTTTCTGGGGGCGTCCGGATCGGAGACCGCCGTGATGAGAGCGTAGTCGCTCATGGCTGCATTGGTGGCGAATGCCTTGGTGCCGCTCAACAGCCATCCGCCGTCCGTCTTTTCCGCACGCATGGCGATGTTCGCCACATCGCTGCCGGCCGTGGGCTCGGTGTTTCCGAGGCAGATCAGAAGATCCCCGCGAGCGGCCGGCTCCAGGAATGTGCGCTTCTGACTGTCGGATCCGAAGAGCCACAAACCCTTCGCACCCAGAGAAATCTGCACCAGCACGACCACAGCGACTCCCGGAGAGAGCTTCGCGATCTCCTCGGTGCGCGCGGCCTGTTTGAGAGCACTGTGCTCTTCGACGCGTTCACCATTCACGCTGAAGCCCAGCCACTCCTCACTCCCCATGGTTTCGATGAGGCTCCTCGGCACGGCTTCCTCTCGGTACCACTGATGGAGGTTCGGGTTGACATGAGTTTCGAGGAAGCGGATGAAACGCTTCCGATCGTCCTGAACGTCCGGGGGGAGGGAGAAATCCATGATTATCGTCTCCTTGCCTGAAAGTTGCCCTTAACCTCAGCCCTTGCAGGAAGCCCATGGCCATCCGTTCACGGAAGTGGCCGCACTCCGTCGGTTGAATCTTCAACGGTCGAGGTCTTCCACCAACATAAATTTATGACCGCCCACCCCCAAGGGAAGCCCCCCGAGATGCATTGAGCCAAAACCATGGTCATCTCAATGTGATAGAGGCGTACAGCCTGTCTCGATCACCGAAGCAGCACGAGAGTCAGAGACGGCACGAAGGTGATGATGGCCAGGGTCGCCAGGAGAATGGCCAGGAAGGGAAGCGAGGCGATGTAGAGGTACACGATGGGCTTGTCGAAGCGCAGGCCGGCAATGAACAGATCCATCCCGACCGGTGGCGTGGAATACCCGATCTGGAGGTTCGTGAGAAAGATGATGCCGAGATGCAGCAGGTCGACCCCATAGCTGTTGGCAATGGGGATAATGAGGGGCACCACGATGACCAGCGCCGAGAACATGTCCAGGACACAGCCGACGCCCAGAAGGAATATATTGAGAATGATCAGGAAGCCGGTCTTGCTCTCCACATGAGTCTGCATGAACCCCAGGATCCGGTTCGGCACCTGCTGATCCACCAGGAAGCTGTTGAACGCGAGGGATGCCCCGAGAATCAGCACAATGGCCCCCACCATCACAGCCGTCTTGAGGATGATGGTCGGTAAATCCCGGATCTTCACCTCGCGATGGATGACCGTCTCCGCCACAAAGACGTAGAGAACGGTGATGGCCGCAGCTTCACTGATGGCCAGGAAACCACTGAAAACTCCTCCTATGACGACCACCGGGAGCAGCAGCTCCCAGACGGCCCCCTTCAGAGCGCCTGAAATTTCGGCCAGGCTCATGGGCGTTTCGCACTGTTCCGAGGGGCAGTCGGATTGGCGCTTGCGAACGCCCTGCCACACCGAGTACAGCATGAGCAGGATCAGCATGAGCAGGCCGGGCAGGATCCCGGCCAGGAACAGCTCGGAAATCTTCACCTCCGCGACCATTCCATACACGATGAGCGGCAGACTGGGGGGGAAGAGCAGCCCCAGGCTCCCGCACGTGGTGAGGAGCCCCAGGGAGAACTTCTCAGAATATCGATCCTGGATGAGGGCCGGAAGCAGCAGGCCGCCCAGGGCGACGATGGTGATGCCCGAAGCCCCGGTCAGCGCCGTGAAAAAAGCTGAGGTGAGGAGGGCGACGATGGCCAGTCCGCCGGGAGCCCGACCCAGGAGCGCGGTGCTCAGGCGCACCAGGCGCTTGCTGGCGCCGCTTTCAGCCAGCATGTACCCGGCCATGGCGAACAGCATCAAGGCCACGATCATGGGGTTCGAAGCCAGCCGGTACATTTCGATGATGACCAGCGAAACGTTGATCTCCAGGATGAGGAATGCCAGGATCGATGCCCCGGCGATGACCGAAAACAGGGGGGCGCCTGACAATGCGGCCAGGCTCAGCAGAAGGGCGACGAGGGATTTCATGCGTGCGCCACAGGGGCCAAAGTGCGCAGGTTCCGCCAGAGCTGACTCAAGCTCCGCAGGGTCATGACCAGGAAGCTCAGGGGGAAGATCGTCTGCAGCCACCAGTAGGGGATGTCGAGAAAGGCGAAATAGCCCGAGGATTTTTCGTCGCCTAGGAAAATCCATGATGCGTAGAACAGGACGGTGCAGACGGCGGAGAGAAAGACAACCCGAAGAAGCCCCAACAGCGATCTGAGCCATCGTGTCGAGATCAGGGCGGACAAGTCGATGTGAATGTGCTTGTCCTCAGCGGTCGCACGGCAGGCCCCGAGAAAGCCGATCCAGAGGACCACATGCCGGAGGAAAATGTCCCCCCAGACGATCCCCGTCGAGAAGAAGTTGCGCAGAACAATCTGGTAAAGGGCGAACAAGACCAGAGCAGCCATCAGGAGAACGATGGTCCACTTCTCGAGCAGGTCATAGAGCCTGATCGCCTGCTGTAATGTTTGAGAAAAGCGGGAGCTCATGGGCTCTTCTTCGGATTCGCTCGAAGCTCGGCCACCAACCCTCTCACGGCCTTGGTCGTGTCGGGAGGCAGCAGCTTGGGATCGAGATCGTTCATGGCGGCATCGCTCAGATCTTTGAATGCCTGAACCTGGTCGGGCGACGGCGTGACTCGTTGGACGCCGCGCTTGAGAATCTGTTCCATGGCCTCGGCATTGTCTTTCCGAGTTCTTTCGACCAGGCGTCGGATGTGCTTGCCGCAAACCTCTCTCACCTTGGCCTGCAGGGGTTGCGGGATTCTGTCGAACGCCTTCTTGTCAAGGACGAGCGCCCCGCCGATATAAGTCAGCGGAAGATCCGTGATGTACTTGACCTGAGTGTTCCACTGGGTGGCCAGGGCATAATAGGGCGAGTTGTAGACCACGTCCACCAGCCTGGTTTGCAGCCCCATGAGCACGTCCGGAACACTGATGGCAACTGTCGAAACGCCGATGCGGTTGATCAGGGCCTGCGACATGGGGGCATTCGCCTTGGCCCAGACTCGCTTGCCTTTCAAATCCTCCAACGCGGCAATGGGCGTCGAGGACATGAAATAAACGAATCCCAGTTCCGGCCATCCCAGGACGACGAATCCCCGTTCTTCAAACTTCTGTTTGAGCTGCTTGTCCAGATGCTCGAGAACGTAGTCCACTTCACGGTTGTCCCTGAACATGAAAGGGATCAGAAAGGTACGCAAATCCGGGTTGATGTCCGTGAGAGCGGTGGACATGAACGCCGCCCCTTGAATCACGTTGGCTCTGAGCTTGCGGAGCACGTCCTCTTCATCTCCCATGACCGAGCCCGCATACATTTTGAATCCGACCTTGCCGTTCGTTGTGCGGATCAGTTCGGCATTCATCTCATCAAAAATCTGCGTGAGCGAGCTGTTCTCAGGAGCCAGAGTCGCCAGTTTCAGCTCGATTTCGGGAGGACCGGCGCACAATCCAGCCGACGGCACGATCAGCAGGATCGCGGCAACGCAACAGCCTGCGACCCAAACCGATCCGCCGCGTGCGCGGGTATCCGATCTCCTCAGGGAGAACACTTTAGGAAGGCCCATCAAAGAATTCCTCCGTTCGCTCCAGAAGACTGCGTGCTTCTTCCCTCGCCATGGCGTTGGAAAGGGTCAGATCCGGAACCTGACCCTCGGGTGCATCGATCACTCCCTGAAGAGTCGACTCGAACAACCGGCGATCCTTCATGCCACGGGCATAATTCTCAGCGTACATCACGCGGGCCGCCAGGACCTGGTCGCCACCCAGCTCAAAGGCCCGCTGGAAATGTGTTTGCGCCTGGGCCAGCTGACGCTCGCTCACGGGCGGCTTTGAACATAGGTACACGGCCATGAGCAGGTGTGGCCCACCATAGTGGAAAGCTTCATCCAATTCGAGACTTCGGGTGATGGCGGCCTCCAGAGCGGGCAGATCCGCCACAGCTTCCGGCTTGCCCGTGCTGGCGCCTATCCAGCCTCCCCATGCGGCAGCGGTCCAGAACAAGGCAGGGACATCCTCTTGCCCGTAGTGGCTGAGGAAGACCTTGAAGCTTTCCACATCTCCCGCCGCGGCGTTCCGGATGCTGGACCCGTCATCATCGGACAGGGCACGAAATCCGTGATCCCGTGCCTTGAGGTACAGCAGTCGCGCCCTCGCCTGAGACTCCGCATCATCCGGCAGGGTGGCCGCATAGCTCGCATACGTCTGGCATGCAGCCAGGTGCAGCCGCTGGTTGTCCGGGTAGGCCTCCAGGAGACCGTCCAGCAACATCAGGTATGCGGGGGACCCCTCCCGAACGAGCGCCGGATCGGATTGCTTCAATGCACCTTTGGCCACATCCTCCATGGTCAGGGCCACCGCCGCCACCCGAGTCGATTTCAGCGGCACGCAACCGGAAATCAGGATAAGAGCCAGCAAGGCCATGACAGGGCCATACGGCCGTGGAGAACCAGTCATTTAAAACATCCTTCACCACACAGAAACAAAGGTTTGAGCAAAGCAAAGTTACAAAATGGGGCCATTTGCGGGTACCAGGCCCCGAATGTGACATGAATGTTTGATACTTGCCCGTTAACTCTTTGTCAAGGACGACTCCCGAAGAAGAAGCGGGTGCTCGTGGGAGATATACTGGCATGCAAACGGTGGGGGTATGTGCGGGTCATTCGGAGGAGAACCCCGTCAATGCGCGATGAACCTTTCGACGGCGGGGCAGCAGGGGGGAGCCCGGGGGAATCGAGGCCCCCCCGGGCAAACGCCGATCATGTCCTGAAGGCGAGGCAGACTGTACTTTCAATCACTGCTCCGACAAACACGGCAGCCCTCACGAAGTTCGGGTTCTCTGAGGTCCATTCCTCCAGGTAGAACAACATACCCAAGCCCATCACGATAAACGGCAATTCAAACATGCGACCATCCTTTCTGGATTCCAACAGTCTTTCGGGCTATGCTGAGCTTCCTGCCCGAACCGTGATCTCGCTCTTCCGTGTCTTTCCCGGGATCGATGATTTCTCCGACACTATCGGTCTGCGACCCGCTTCTCTTAACTTCAGACTGTGACAGTAGCAATTGAGCATAAGGCATGCCAAATGACACTGCCGCCCGCAATCTTTTGGTACGTTTCTCCCTGAGGGTTGCCGAATCCACATGCAGCCAGAAAGTGAGCACGGACAACTCTCGAAATGGGGACTCGGAAAAAATCGAGCTGTGCATCTAACATATATTGAGAATAGGTGGGAAAGAATCTTTCGCAAGTCTTGAATACGCCTCTGATCGGGCTTGGCGATTTGTTTATTTGTGCTATCACCGGCGGGATTTGAACTCCTCTTCGTTTCATGGCATTATGCTTCGAAGAATTTGACACCGAAACACCAACGCTGCATTCCATTATGGAGGTCATCGGCTCATGAAGAGAGTATTGTCCGCATTTGTATTGATCCTCGCTGTCAACCTTCTGTTTCCCTGTGCGGGATTCACCTGGGGTGACGAGGTATCGGAGGTGACGTCCGCCATCCAGGTCATGAACGAAATCATGACGATTCCGGAGGGCGGAATCCCTGACTCACTCCTGAGAGACGCAGCAGGAATCGCGATCTTTCCAGGGCTGCTCAAGGCCGGTTTCATCCTCGGAGCCCGTTATGGCGAAGGGGTTCTGCTCGTTCGGAACCAGGACAGAACCTGGAGCAACCCGGTCTTCTTCCGGCTCATGGGAGGGAGCATCGGCTGGCAGATCGGGGCCCAATCGACGGATATCATCCTGGTGTTTCGGACGATCCGGAGCATGGATGCCATCACGGGCGGGAAATTCACCCTGGGGGCGGACGCTTCGGTCGCCGCCGGTCCCGTTGGGCGCCACGCGGAAGCCAGTACGGATATTCTGCTGCGAGCCGAGATCCTGTCTTATTCGCGGACCCGGGGCCTGTTTGCCGGTGTTTCGCTGGAAGGGGCGGCCGTTCAGGTGGACTATGGCTCAACCGAGACCTTCTACAATATGCCTGCGGTCATGCCAGTCCAGATCTTCAACGGCAGGGAAATCCAGGTGCCGCCCATTGCCGAGCAGCTCAAGCAGACCCTCCTGCGGTATTCGGGACGTTAAAGCCGAAGGGAGGGTAAGGCCTCATGAAGGCAAGGCAACAGAAGGGCAGGAGGACGATGGAGGTCTGCAGTCCGTGACGACCCATTCTCGCTCCGTCCCCTGGAGGCGCCTGTCGGACGAGTTCTCGGATTACAGTCCTGAAGGAGACGAACTGGCCTTCCATGAGGATGATTTCGTAAGATCCCTGGTGGCTCCCGTGCCTCCTTTCGTGGGCTTTTTGCTCGGGAGGAAATTGGAGCTTGGAGCAACGTATGGAGCGGCAGTGAGGGACCTGTATTTCTTTCTCCTCGGAAAACGTTACGAGGAACGTTTGAATCTGCTGCATTTTGCCTTCGACATATTCGACGAATCAAGCCAGCTGCCCAGGGAGGTCATCGATCGGACCCCTTTTCCGCATGAGGACGGCCTTCCGAGATATGGGGATCCGAGCGTCTTCGCGTGCCGTCCAGGGGCGACGACGGACGCATGAGCCCGGCAGCATGGAGGATGGAAGATGGCCTTGTATCTCGTACAGCATGGGAAGAGCCTGCCCAAGGACGTGGACCCGGATCAGGGGTTGTCCCAGGAAGGCGTCGCCCAGGTGGAGCGCATCGCAGGGGTGGCCAGGGGCTACGGGGTTCGGGTGGCGAAGATCCTGCACAGTGGAAAGAAGCGGGCGGAACAGACCGCAAACCTGATGGCGGCCGCACTGGAGCCTGAAAGCGGGATCGATGTGGCTGAAGGTCTCCTGCCTTTGGATGCGGTTTCCCTCTGGGCCGGCAAGCTCAGAAGTGAAGATGGCCTGATGCTCGTCGGGCACCTGCCGTTCATGGCGAAGCTGGCATCGATGCTGGTGGTTGGCGCCGAACAGCCCATGATCTTCAAGTTCCAGAACGGAGGCATCGTCTGTTTGGACTGGAACGCCGAAGATGCCTCCTGGTTCATCAAGTGGGCTCTCATGCCCAACATCTCCTGACATTTCTCAGCGCACATCTCAAGCATTCGTCGGCATGGCCTTGGGCCCCCCCCGCCTCTCGTGAGGGGAGTCTCGAGAGGAAAGGGCTCACGTGCCGATCCCCGTCCACCGATATCGTTAACAAATACTAAGTACAACACACGCTGTCGAAATCAGGGAAAAAAGACTCACGGGGGCTCGAGCTCGTTTTCTCGATGAAATAATCCGGATCGGGAGGTGCTGAGATGTTTTCGGTGGGAAAATTCGATTGGAAGAACATCATGGGTGGTGACGGTCTTCTGAGAGACCTTGGGAGAACAAGAGGCGGCGTGCTCAAACCGCTGGTCTCCGGACTTCTGCGCAATGCTTTGGGTGATGGGGAACAGAGCGGAGATCGCCTCAGGTTGTCCAGGCCGTTGCAGTTCCTCCAGCAGAGTGGGCTGGATCTGGAACGGAGCACCGTGAGAGAGGAAGCTCAGCTGCTCGACTTCAGTTTCTCCTTCCAGGACGAGCACATTCGCAATCTGTCGACTGGCGGCGTCCTGGATGTCCGCTCCCAATCCCTCAAAATGGACTTCTCCTTCCAGTCTTATGTGAAGACAGTGGACCCCGTTACGCGTCAGGAACGTGAAGAGCTGTTCCAGTTTGAATTCCACCTGGAGGCGAGCAATATCCAGATGCAGGAGGGAAGGGATGAGGTGAAGAAAGAAGACGTCCTGGAATTCGCTCGGAAGATCCTCAAGAAGGTTGCCCAAATGCGTGCCGAGGGAACGGAGATCGATGGCCTGGTCCTGGACAGGGAGGACCTGAAGGATTTCGGAGCTGCTGAGAATGGAAAGCTGCTGAAGCAAATCAGCCAATTGATAGACCTGATGAGATCCCTTGACCGGATCGATGGGAGAAGGGGGCATCACGAACTGCTCGAGGCCGAAAGGGAGAAGACAAGAGTGGTGGATGAGTCCCGGTATGAGGAATTCAAGCTGGACTTCTCGCTGAGTGTCAGCCGGATCGAATCCGTCATCTCCGGAGCCGAGCCCCTGGCCCCCGCTGAGATCCCTGCAGAAAACCCCGAAGCGGCCCTTGGCGCTTCTGACGAGACCGCTGCCGCCCGGCCATAACTCCTGAAATCATGCACAGGCTCCATTCAAGCCGTTGAGGGGACCCTTCTGGGTGAGGGATCCCTCAACGGCTTTTTGTCTTCATCACACCGAACGCCTCCTTCGGTCAATCCCCCCGAGTCAATGCGCTTCTTCATCGCTACTGAAGCCAGGGTTGAACACTTCGATTCCTCGGTGGTGCTTGTCTCGCGTCCTTGAAATCGTGGGGAAGCGCTCAAAGAGGAACGGCACGTGTTGATTTGAGGGCGTGTGCAAGGTAAAGAGATGCCAAGGCGCTCACAGAGGGTCGAGCTGTTCCGGGCGGCAGGGGATGGGTGAGCAGGAAAGATTGAAAGTGCCTGATTGGTGCCCCGTTGATTGTCGAAAGTCGGGCAGACTGAGGAGAGAAGATGATGTTGCAGGTGCCCATGGATGAGATCGCAGCACGCATCGTGGCGTTGCAGAGGCTCCTTCAGAGGAGCGACGTCGATGCGGCTGTCATTCGCCAGAATGCCGACCTGTTTTACTTCACGGGGACGGTGCAGGATGCCCATCTCATCGTTCCGGGAGAGGGGCAGCCCGTCTTCCTGGTCAAGCGGGACGTGCAGCGGGCCGAGGCCCAGTCTCCGATCCGTCCGGTCGTGCCGCTTTCAACGGTCAAGGATCTGCCCCGCCGGCTGTTCGAGGCTTGTGGAACCGAGTCCGTGATGCGAATCGGGATGGAGCTGGACGTTTTGCCGACGAGCACCTTCTTTTTCTACGATGAAAAGCTCTTTCCGAAGCAGCAGATCGTCGATGTGAGCGGCCTCATCCGGCAGGTGCGGATGATCAAGTCTCCCTGGGAGATTGCAATGATGCGCGGGGCTGCGACCATTTCCCGAGCCGTGGCGGACGCTGTGCCCCAGTTGCTCCGGGAGGGGATGAGCGAGCTTGAACTGAGCATCGAGCTGGAGCGTACGGCGAGGCTGGCTGGGCACCTCGGGCTGATACGGCTCAGGGCGTTCAACATGGACATGTATTTCGGGCATGTCCTTTCGGGGCCTGAAGCGGCGATCCCCTCCTATGCCGATGCGCCGACCGGCGGCGAAGGGCTGAGTGCCGCATTCGGGCAGGGGCCGGGAACGCGGTGCATCCAGTCGGGTGAGATCGTCAGCGTGGACACGATGATGAATTACCATGGGTACCTGAACGACCAGACGCGCAACTTCTGCATCGGTCAGCCCCCTGAGCGGCTCCTGGAGGCGTACGGGATCATCCGGGAAGTCCACCGGAGGTTCAGGGAGAGGGCGGTGCCGGGGGCGGTGACGGGAGAGCTCTATGAAGAGGTCCGCCGCTGGGTCGGTGAAGCGGGATGGGCCGATTTTTTCATGGGGCATGGGGACACGAGGGTTTCTTTTGTGGCTCATGGGCTCGGCATCGAAGTGGATGAATTCCCCTTCGTGGCCCAGGGACAGAAAGTGGTTCTGGAGGTGGGCATGACCTTCGCTTTCGAGCCCAAATTCATCATTCCGGGAGAAGGTATTGTGGGCCTGGAGAATACCTATCTCGTGACTCCTCAAGGGCTCGAATCTCTCAATACGGCCACAGAAGAGCTCGTCATCACCTGACAAGGGGGGCGGCGGCAGGGAGCTGGCCGCCGCCGTCCTCGATATCGCGAGGTGGCATTGCCCCCCACTGACGGTGCCTGGAAGGTCCTGAAGCCATTGTGTCGGCAGTACGAGTCACCGAACGCCTGCCTTTCTTGTTGACTCCAAGTCAGTAGAAAAAGTATAAAAATCTATTTTGGTGCATGACATTCCTCCCGTTTTTCCGCAGTTTTTGCGGCTTCTTCGGGAGATTCCCCGTGGGGATGAAAGGGTACCTGGATTGTCGATGGTGGATGTTCTGTCCTGGAATTTACAGAAACCGGGCCGCTACGTGGCAGCCGAGGTCAATGCCTGTCGCAAGGACTTCGATTCTGCGCGGACCCGCTTTCTCCTTGCTTTTCCCGATGTCTATGAAGTTGGTATGAGCCATCTCGGCTTACGCGTGCTCTACCACCTGCTGAACACCATGGAAGGGGTGATGGCCGACCGCGCCTATGCTCCCTGGCTCGACTACGAGGCGCATCTGCGGAACCTTGGTGAGCCGCTTCGGGGTCACGAAAGCCGCCGTCCCCTGAGGGACTTCGATTTCGTTGGATTCAGCCTGCAGTATGAGCTGAGCTACACGAACATCCTCACGATGCTCGACCTGGGAGGCATTCCCCTGCGGTCCCGCGACCGGGGGCGAGGCGATCCCTGGGTCATCGCCGGAGGTCCCTGTGCTTTCAATCCGGAGCCTTTGGCAGAATTTCTGGATTTTGTCGTGTTGGGTGAGGCCGAGGAGGTTTTGGCCGAAATTGTCTTGCTGCATCGGGAATGGTGTGATGGCGGGGGGGCGCGCGCGGATTTTCTTCAGGCTGTGGCCGGGATTTCCGGAGTCTACGTGCCGTCGTTTTTCGATGTGTCGTATGATGAGGCTTTGGGTACGGTGCGTTCCATCCAGCCCCGCCTTCAGGGCTATGAATCCGTCAGCAAGCGGCTGGTCATGGATCTCGACCGCCTTTCGCCGACTCCGGTCCGACCCCTGGTCCCCATGGGGGATATCATTCACAACCGCCTCAGTGTCGAGATTGCGCGTGGATGCACGAGAGGGTGCCGGTTCTGCCAGGCCGGTTACATCTACCGCCCGGTTCGTGAACGGGACCCCGAGGCGCTCCTGTCCGCTGCGCGGGAGGCCCTGAGGAACAGCGGGTTCGAGGAGCTTTCCCTCCTCTCGTTCAGCACGGGCGATTACTGCCAGGTGCAGTGGCTGCTCTCGGCCTTGATGGATCAGCTGGCGGACGACCGGGTGGCCGTATCCTTTCCGTCCATGCGGGTCGGAACGCTCACGCCGGAGCTCATGGAGCTGGTGCGAAGGGTCCGGAAGACCGGCTTCACCCTGGCTCCCGAAGCCGGGAGTGAGCGGCTGCGTCGAGTGATCAACAAACCCGTGACCGACGACGACCTGCTGCAGACCGCCGAAAACGCTTTCGCGCTGGGCTGGAAAGTGCTCAAGCTGTATTTCATGATCGGCCTGCCCACCGAGGAGGGCTCAGATCTGGAGGCACTGATCCATCTCTCCAACCGGGTGTGGCGGATTGCCAAGAAGAAGGCGTCTCTCAACGTGTCGGTTTCCACCTTCGTTCCCAAACCGCACACCCCCTTTCAATGGCACGCGCAGCTTTCGAGGCAGTCGATGGTGGAGCGCATCGAGCTCCTCAAGGAACGGCTGAGCCGGCCCGGGTTGAGGCTCAAGTGGAACGATGCGGATCAGAGCATTCTGGAGGCGGTGTTTGCCCGGGGTGATCGTCGCCTGGGGGAGGTCATCGAAAAGGCCTATCGCCTGGGAGCCCGTTTTGACGGCTGGAGCGAGCACTTCCGGCCTGCTGTCTGGGAAAGGGCTTTCGAGGAAGCGGGTCTCGATCCGCGCTTTTACGCCGAGCGGTCCAGACCTCGCGATGAGGTCCTTCCCTGGCAGCATCTGTCTTCGGGGGTTGAGCGAGCCTTCCTTTTGGAGGAGCTGGATAGAAGCCTGGGGGAGGCGCTCACGCCCGATTGTCGATGGGAGGCCTGCTCCGCGTGCGGTGTATGCGATCATCGCACCGTTTTCCCCCAGCTGCACGAATCGGCGCCTCCCGCTCCTCCGGGACCATCGTCCCCTGCGATTCATGGAGACAGGGAGGAAGGCCAGTTCCTCTATCTGATCCGATACAGCAAGGAGGGTGTGCTTCGTTTCTATGGACAACTGGAGATCGCCCAGAGTCTGATTCGGGCCGTGAGGCGGTCGGGGCTGCCGGCTCTCTACTCCTCGGGCTTCCACCCTCATCTGAAGCTGTCTTTCGAAGAGGCGCTTCCTTTGGGCATGGAGAGCCTGGTCGAGAGTGCCGTCCTGACGCTCCGCGAGAAGATGGAGCCTGAAGTGGTGAGGGCGGCTCTGGACCGGGAGATGCCCGACGGGCTGCGCGTGCTGAAGGTGGCTGCGTTGAGGCGCAAGCCCGAGCGGCCTGCCAGTGTTTGTGCCACTTATCGGGTGTCGGGAATCCCCGGGGGTCTGGCGGACAACCTGGACCGCACCTGGAGACTTCAGCCGGAGGAGATGCTGTTCAAGGAGACCAAGCGAGGGCGGGCTGCGGCGCCGCTGCTCGCCGTGCTTCTGGATTTGCGCCGCGTCGACGAGCACACCATCGAAATGGATTTGCTGGAGGGAAAGAATCTGTGCTTTAGGCCTGCCTCGATCCTGAGGCTTCTGCTGAAGGAGCAGTTTGAGAGACTTGAGAAAGTGGAAGACTATCGCGTCTGTAAAATGTCCGTCTCACCGCGGGATGATCATCCCGGGAGATCGATTTCATTGCCGGATGCTGTTGAAAGAAGGTGTTCAGAATGTCCTCCGAGGTCATCATAAACAGTGATTTTTTCGAAACGCGTGTGGCCCTGGTCGAGAGCGGCCAGGTTGCGGAGCTGTATGTGGAGCGCAGCTCGGATCGCGGAATTGCGGGGAATATCTACAAGGGGCGGGTCGTGCGGGTGCTGCCGGGCATGCAGGCTGCCTTTGTGGACGTCAACCTTGAAAAGGCCGCATTCCTCTATGTCAGCGATGTTCAACGCCCCATGGAAGAGCTGGACCGCCTCTTCATGAATTCGTGCGGTGTGGAGGGTGCCGGCGAATCCGCGGAGTCAGAAGAGGAGGTTCAGGAAGAGGACTCGCAGGAGCTGATTGAACGGGCGCCCATCGAGGAGATTCCCATCGAGGACAGGCTCCAGGAGGGCCAGGAAATCCTGGTTCAAGTGGCCAAGGAGCCGCTGGGCAGCAAGGGAGCCCGCATCACGACGCACATCACCCTGCCCGGCAGGAACCTGGTCTTCATGCCGACCATGGACCATGTGGGAGTGTCCAGGCGCATTGAAAACGAAAAGGAGCGCAAGCGGCTTCGTGAGGTCATGTGTGCCATCAAGCCGCCATATTGTGGCTTCATCGTGAGAACGGCAGCGGAGGATGTGGAGTCGGACAAGCTGCAGGCCGAGATGGAGTTTCTGCTGAAGTTGTGGGAGAGCATCCAGCGCAGGGCCGAACGGGCTTCGGTGCCTTCACTGGTCTATCAGGAGCTGGACATCACTCTCCGCGCCGTTCGGGACCTTTTCACCAAGGAGGTGGACCGCCTGGTGATCGACTCGGAGGCCGAGTACCGAAAGGTCCTCGGATTCATTGAAACCTTCATGCCGGCTCTGCAGTCGGCCGTGGAGCTCTACGAAGGCGAAGAGGCCGTATTCGACTCCTACGGGATCGAAATGGAGGTCCAGAGGGCGCTCAGCAAGAAGATCTGGCTCAAGTCGGGTGGCTACATCGTCATCGAAATGACCGAGGCGCTGACCGCCGTCGATGTGAACACGGGCCGCTACGTCGGCAAGCGCAACCTGGAGGAGACTATTCTCAAAACCAATCTGGAGGCAGTGAAAGAGATTGCCTACCAGCTCCGTCTCCGGAACATCGGCGGGATCATCATCATCGATTTCATCGACATGGAAAAGGAAGTCAGCCGGGAGAGGGTTTTCAACGCCCTGCGGGACGCCATGAAGAAGGACAAGAGCAAGACCAACATCCTGCGCATGTCCGAACTGGGCCTCATTGAAATGACCCGCAAGAGGACCAAGGAGAGCATCGGCCGGACTCTCTGTGAGCCATGCTTCTACTGTGACGGTGAGGGGTACCTGAAATCCAGGCAGACCGTATGCTACGAGATTCTGAGGGAGCTGGAGCGGGAGCGCGTCGAGCTCTTCGGAAGGAATGTGACGGTGATCGCTCACCCCGAGGTGGCCGCCCGGTTCTGCGACGAAGAGAGAGGTCCTCTGGAGAGTCTTGAAGAAAGGCTTCACGCGCGAATCCTCGTCAGGGGGGATGCGGAATTCCATTTGGAGCAGTACGAAATCGCGCCTTCGGAGAGCGCGGGCATCGCATGACGACGGACGGACAGGAAAGGAAAGAGTGATGGGCCGGGAGGGTTCGGAGAGGTTCTACAAGGAGGCCTGCGAGGTGATCCCGGGTGGGGTCAACAGCCCTGTGCGCTCCGCGCGCGCCGTGGGCATGACTCCGCTTTTCATTAAGGAAGCCAGGGGTTCCCGCATCGTGGATGCGGACGGAAATACATACATCGATTACGTCGCCTCCTGGGGGCCGATGATCCTGGGGCATGCCCATCCCAGGGTGGTGGAGGCCGTGAAGGCGGCGGCAGAAAAGGGCACGTCCTATGGCATTCCCACCGAACCGGAGCTTCGGATGGCCCGGATGGTGGTGGAGATGGTGCCTTCCATCGAGATGATCCGCATGGTCAACTCGGGGACTGAGGCGACCATGAGCGCCGTCAGGCTGGCGAGAGGGTACACGGGCAGGAAAAAGATCATCAAATTCAACGGATGCTATCATGGGCATGTGGACAGTCTCCTGGTGCGCTCAGGGTCGGGACTGGCTACCTTCGGTATTCCCGGAAGCCCCGGGATTCCCGATGAAGTCGTCCAGCACACGCTTTCGCTCCCGTACAACGACCTGGCTGAACTGCGAAAAGTCATGAAGGATGTGGGTGGAGAGGTGGCGGGGATCATTGTCGAGCCCGTGGCTGCCAACATGGGGGTGGTTCCGCCGGAGGCGGACTTTTTGCCCGGGCTTCGATCGCTTTGTACGCAGCATGGGGCGCTGCTCATCTTCGACGAGGTCATCACGGGGTTTCGGCTGGGGACCGGAGGAGCACAACAATTGTACGGTGTCATGCCGGATCTGACCTGCCTCGGTAAGATCATCGGGGGAGGGCTCCCGGTCGGAGCTTATGGCGGAAGGCGTGACATCATGAGCAGGATGGCTCCCGCCGGCGATGTCTATCAGGCGGGGACGTTGTCGGGGAACCCGCTGGCCATGAGTGCCGGCCTGGCGACCCTGCAGCTGTTGCGGGAGGAAGGGGTTTATGAGGAGCTGGATCGGAAGACCGGGTACCTGGCCCGGGGGATGGCTCAGGCGGCCGAAGCGGCCGGCGTGAAGATCTTTCAGACGAGAGTGGGCTCCATCGGGTGTGCATTTTTCACGGACCGGACCGTTCGAGATTTCGAGACGGCTCAGACGTCCGACACCCAGGCTTACGCGGCCTTCTGCCAGGAGATGCTCAAACGTGGAGTCTACCTCGCGCCTTCGCAGTTTGAGGCTTTTTTCATAAGCGCTGCTCACACCCTGGAGGACCTGGACCGGACCCTGGAAGCTGCGAAGCATGGATTCGAGCGGGTTAAGGAGATGGATGCCAGGTAGTTTCGGAAAAATGGTTTGACTGACCTATGGGACTGTGCTAGGAAGCACGTGAACATTTACACGAAGTGGCCCGAATGAAGCGTGAAACCAGAGACTACATTCATCAGATCGCAACAGGCACGAGCCTCGGGATGCAGTGGGGTTTGGCCGTATTGATCGGGCTTGCCGTCGGGTGGTGGCTGGATTCCGTCTTTGGAACTACCTGGCTCAAACTGGTCTTCCTGGTCATGGGTGTCATTGCCGGTTTTCTGAACTACTACCGCTACATCCGCCAGCAGCAAAGGGAAGAGCAGGAAAAGAAGAAGCCGTAGAGGATCGTCGGTTCTTGCGGGATTACCTCACCAGTGACGAGTTGCTGAGGCGGGTTGAGCTCTACAATCTCATTTTCATGGGTTTGTTTCCGCTTGCGGCGTGGGTGCTGGTTTCCGGCACTTTCGGTTTTGGGGTGCTGCTGGGAGCAATCATCAGTACCCTGAGCTTTCAGATCCTGAAATGGCAGCTCAGGCGGGCGTTCGAAACACCGGGTCGGGTGCCGCAAAAAGGGGGGGTCTTTTTCAGCTATTATGCCAGATATCTGGGGACCCTCTTTCTCGTATTCGTCGCTATCTACTACCGCTGGGCCGAGCCCATTCCTTTTCTGGTCGGGCTCTCGGTGGTGGTTTTGAGTATTTTGGTGGTTGGAGGGCAGGAGTTTTACGTGATGCTCAGGAAAAAGGGGGAAAGTTAGCCTATGGAACACCCGATTCTGTTTCTCAACCTTCTGTTTGAAAAGCTGGGCCTGCCGATCGTCGGCGGTGAGCAAGCCCACACGTTGACCGAAATGATCCTTCAGCCCCATGTCACTTATGCATGGCTGGTGATGCTGCTGCTCCTCGTGCTGGCCAAGTTTGCGGCGAGCACCCTGAAGATGGTTCCCGAGGGTAGCCAGAACTTCTTCGAAATGGTGCTCACGGGCATTGAGGAGTTCATGATCGGAATCACCGGAGAGCATGGTCGCTTTGTCTTCCCGCTCATCGCCTCTCTTGGCTTCTTCATCCTGTGCAGCAACTACCTGGGGATGATTCCGGGCTTCTTCGCACCCACGGCCAACATCAACACGACCGCAGCCTGTGCGTTGATCGTGGTCGTCTTCACCCATGTGATCGGAATCAAGTTTCACGGTGTCCAATACATCAAGCATTTCATGGGGCCGGTCTGGTGGCTGACGCCCCTCATCATGCCCATCGAGCTCATCGGCCATGGTGCCCGTGTGCTGAGCCTCTCCATTCGTCTCTTCGGGAACGTGTTCGGTGAAGAGCTGGTGCTCGCCATCCTGTTTTTTCTGGCCGGTATGTTCCTGGCGCCGCTGCCCATGATGTTTCTCGGGCTTTTCACCGGTTTCATTCAGGCATTCATCTTCTGCCTCCTCTCCATGATGTATTTCGCTGGAGCCATGGAGCATGCTCACTAGCTGAGGCGGTTTTCGGTTGGGGGAACTGGCCGCAAACATATTCGAGGTGTTTTACCAAACAACCATTTATCACACGAAGGAGGTAAGTGTATGTCGAAGAAAGTTGGGTTGCTGACGACCATCCTGGTGCTCGGACTGACCACGCTGGCTTTTGCTGCTGACGCAGGCGGAGACAAGGCTGAAGGAATGCGGTTCTTCGTTTATTCCGCAATGGCCGCAGGCTTCGGAATCGCCATCGCCGCTTTTGGCTGCGGTATCGGCCAGGGCATGGCTGTCAAGGGCGCCGTGGAAGGTATTGCCCGCAACCCGGATGCTTCCGGTAAGGTCACCGTCACCATGCTGATCGGTCTGGCCATGATCGAGTCCCTCTCCATTTACGCTCTGGTTGTCGCTCTGATCCTGATCTACGCCAACCCGGTCTCCAAAGCCATTCAAACTTTTGTTGGTCTGGCGAAGTAAGTCCACTCAAGGCAGTTAACGGGTAGAAACCGGGCAAGGGAGGCCATAAGCCTTCTCTTGCCCGGCCCTCTTCTCGAGGGTGGGGCCAGGCCTATTTTTTAGGGTAATAATGTGAAGAATATCACATAGATAGGGGCGTCCGGCAGGCCCATCGGCACCATGCACAGAAGAACGGGTGCGCTGGAACCGCCATGAGTTGACGATGTCTCTCCTGAGGATGAACCATGAAGTTCGCCAAGATTCCAATGGCTACCATCAATCGCCTGTCAATTTACATGCGTACCTTGCAGGAATTGCTTGAAGATGAGGTGGATGTCATTTCTTCCGAGCGGTTGGCCAAGCAATGCGGCGTCAACCCTGCACAGATCAGGAAGGATTTGGCTTACTTTGGTGAGTTCGGAGTTCGAGGCGTAGGCTACCGGGTCAGTGACCTGGTGAACCAGATCAAGGAGATTCTGGGGCTCAACCGGCCCTGGAACCTCGCCATGATCGGACTCGGCAATCTGGGCTCCGCGCTCATCAGGCATGGAAACTTCGTCAAACACGGCTATATCTTCACCGCGGCCTTCGATACGGATCCCCAGAAGGTAGGAAAACGACTGCCCAACGGTTTGACGATCAATCACGTGGAAGAGCTGGAAGATGTCATCAAGGAGCGCGAGGTGCACATCGGCATCATTGCGACTCCAGCCAGTTCCGCTCAGAGCGTGGCCAACCAGCTGGTGCTTGGCGGCATCAACGGAATTCTGAATTTCGCCCCCGTTCAAATCCAGGTTCCGGACTGCTGCCACGTGGAGAACGTGGATTTCACGATCAAGCTGGATGCCATCGCTTATCACCTCTCTTTTGGTTCTTGACGTCGCTCGAGCGCCAGACGGACTATATGGCAGGCTAACCGAGAAGCTTTCGAAGATACTGCCCCGTGATGGATTGTCCTGCAGTAGCGATCTCCCGGGGAGAACCGACAGCGACGACCCTCCCTCCTTCTTTTCCACCACCAGGTCCCAGATCGATCACATGGTCGGCACATTTGATGACATCGAGATGATGTTCGATGAGGATCACGGTATGCCCCGCCTCGGCCAGGCGCCGCAAAATGTGCAGCAATTTCAGCACATCGTCAAAATGCAGGCCGGTCGTCGGTTCATCCAGGATGAAGACAGTGTGCTCACTTGACCGTAAGCTGAGCTCGGCGGCGAGCTTGACCCGCTGGCTCTCCCCGCCCGAAAGCGTCAGCGCGGACTGCCCCAGGACGAGATACCCCAGTCCGACCTCCTGCATCACCTGCAGTTTGCTTCTCATGGCAGGGATGTTTTCCAGGAGGTTCAGCGCATCGTTCACGGACATGGAAAGAACATCCGCAATGGAATGGCCTTTGAAGCGAACCTGGAGGGTTTCAGGACTGTAACGGGTACCGTTGCAGGTTGGGCATGGAAAGGTGACATCCGGAAGGAACACCATGTCGACGCTCAGACAGCCGTCCCCTCTGCAGGATTCGCAGCGTCCTCCCCTCACATTGTATGAAAAACGGTCCGGGCTATAGCCCCGCGCGCGAGCCTCCGGGAGCTTTGCGAAAAGTTGCCGGATAGGTGTGAAGATGCCGGTGTAGGTTGCCGGTGTGGATCGTGGATTCTTCCCGACGGCCGACTGGTCCACGACAAGTACTTTTCGGATCGCCTCCAGGCCCTGGACCGCTCTGTAAGGGGCCGGTGGTGCAGTGGCGCGGTAGAGCCGCTGAGCCAGGAGCCTGTAAAGGGTCTCCAGGACAAGGGTGCTCTTTCCCGAACCGGAGACTCCCGTCACGCACGTGATGCAGCCGAGGGGAATTTCGACGCTGATGTCCTGAAGGTTATGACCGGAAGCCCCCTGGATGAAGATGCGTCCGCTGTCCAAGGGGGTGCGATGTTTGGGGATCTCTATGGCTCTGGCGCCCGAGAGGTACTGGCCGGTCAGGGAAGAAGCGCACTTCAGGAGTTGCGCAGGGAGACCGGAGAAGATGACCTGTCCGCCCAGGATGCCGGCTCCAGGTCCTATGTCGATGACGTGGTCGGCCTCCAGGATTGTTTCCCGGTCGTGCTCGACGACGATCACGGTATTGCCGGCATCTCTCAATGACCGGATGATCTGCATGAGACGCTGGTGGTCATGTGCATGAAGGCCGATGCTGGGTTCATCGAGGACATAGAGGATACCCGTGAGCTGAGCGCCGATTTGCTGGGCGAGCCTCACGCGTTGAGCCTCCCCGCCCGAAAGTGTGGCTGCGGAACGGCTGAGCGAGAGGTAGCCCAGTCCCAGCTGTACCATGGATGTCGTTCGCTGCAGAATCTCTGCGATGAGCGGACTGGCGATGAGCCCTCGTGATTGGGGAAGAGTGAGTCCTTCGATCCACGGGATCAAATCGGTGATGGAGAGGGAGCTGACCTGATGGATGTTCAGCCCGTCGATGCGCACGGACTGGGCGACAGCGTTGAGTCGACTGCCCCCGCAGACTCTGCACGTGATTTCCTCACCCCTGTAGAGCTCGCCCTGGCCCGAACTGCTGCCATCCTCAGGGCCAACCACGCTGCCCGCATGCGATCCCTTTGCTGCCTTTGGTTTGCGGGGATTCTTCGTGGGTCGGCCGGTCGCCGTCGCCTGCAATGGAGGCTGTGTCGGAGCGGATACAGAGCCCAAGCCTGTACAGACCGGGCACATGCCTTGGGGATGGTGAAAGGAAAAGAGACTCGGAGTGACGTCCGGCATATCGACCCTGCAGGAAGGGCAGCGCAGGGAATCGGAAAAGGTTCTGGATCGGCCCTCCATGTCGGCGATGGTCATGAAGCCACCGCCGTGCTTGAACGCCAGCTCGATGTCTTCCCTCAGTCGCTGCTGCCTGGATGGGTCCAGCACGATACGGTCCACCACCACTTCAAACCGGTAGTTGGGACGGCGAGGAAGGTGAGGGAGTGGGTCCAGTTCGACGATTCTCTCGTCCAGCCGGATACGCGCAAAGCCATCCTTGCGCAGCTTTTCGAGCAGTGGTCGGAGCTTCTTCTCGTGAACGGCCTCCAAAGGGGCCAAGACAAGAAGCCTGGCACCCTGAGGCCAATTGAGGACCGTTTCATCAAGGACTTCGGAGATGGTGTGTGCCAGGATGGCACGACCGCAGCCAGGGCAGTGAGGGGTTCCCACGCGGGCGAACAGCACCCTCAGATAGTCATGAATCTCCGTGAGCGTTCCCACCGTTGAACGGGGATTTCGGGCCACGCGCTTCTGCTCGATGGCAATGGCGGGACTGATTCCGAGTATTTCGTCCACGTCGGGCTTGTCGAGTGTCTGGAGGTACTGCCGCCTGCGACTGGACAGGGCTTCGAGGTAGCGTCGTTGACCTTCGGCGAACAGGGTGTCGAAGGCGAGAGAGGACTTGCCCGAACCGCTGACTCCCGTGAAGACGACCAGTCGATTTCTCGGGATGTCAAGGTCTATGTTCTTGAGATTGTGCTGACGGGCGCCGCGAATGCGAATCCATTCCATGGGACCCTGGTTCCTTCTGTGATGAACGCAACGTTGGAAAGGAGCCACGTGCCGCAAGGCGGGCTGCGGCAGAAAGGATGGGGAAAGATTCAGATCATGCGAAGCGATGGCGCGCCATTTGAGTGGCCATGCGCACGGCCGCTTCCAGGCTTCCGGGGTGGGCCCGACCGGTGCCGGCCAGGTCATAGGCGGTGCCATGGTCCACGGAAGTCCTGATGATGGGCAGCCCGAGGGTCACGTTGACGGCATCGTGGAAGTGTACCAGCTTGATGGGAACGAGGCCCTGGTCGTGATACATCGCCACCACGGCATCGAATTCACCCTGATATGCTCTGAAAAACAAGGTATCGGCAGGGAAAGGGCCTTCAACCGACCAGTCAGCGGACCCCAGTCCCTTGAGAGTGGGCTCGATGATGTCCACTTCCTCTCTTCCGAATCGGCCCCCTTCGCCTGCGTGGGGATTGAGCGCGGCCACGGCAATGCGCGGGGCCCGGAGCCCGAAGTCCCTCACCAGGGACTCCCCCGTGATCAGGATGGTGTCCGTGAGGTTTTCCGCGGTGATGAGTCGAGGCACCCGCTCCAAAGCCTCGTGAATCGTCACAAGGGAGACGCGCAGGCGAGGGCCCGCCAGCATCATGACCGCTTTTTCAGCAGAGGTGAGGTCGCGCAGGAATTCGGTGTGGCCGGGAAAATCGAATCCGTGCCGATGCAGGTTCCCCTTGTGGATAGGGCAGGTGCATACCGCGTCTGCTGTGCCTTCCGTGGCCATTGAGACCGCCCATTCGATATAGCGGATGGTTGCACGGCAGGCAGCCTGGCTCGGTGAGCCATAGCCCAGATCGTCTATCGTGAGAGGCTGCGGGGTGTACGCTGAAATCGTGCCCGGTTGATCCGAATCCTCCCATTTCTGCGGATTCAACACCCGTTGAATTCTCAGCGTGCTCCCAAGAAGCCTGGCAGCTCTCTCCAGGGCCAGAGGCTCCCCGATCACAAGCAGGGAGTATTCGGCCCAACGCTCTCTCGCAGAAAACAGCTTGACGAGGATCTCCGGTCCCACGCCGCACGGATCTCCCATCGTGACCACAATGCGGGGTTTGTATGAGGCAGGCATGCTCCAGCCTCTCAGGATATCTGCAGCATGCGTTCGACGGCCCCGAGAGCCCTCACACGGATATCCTCCGGCACCGAGATGCGGGGCTCCAAGGTCTCCAGGGAGTGGAGAACGTCGTCCAGAGAGATCTTCTTCATGTGCGGACAGAGCATCTTCATGGAGGCAGGATAGAATGCCTTGTCGGGATTCGCCTGCCGCATGGGGTGGAGGATCCCGATCTCGGTACCGATGATGAAAGACCCGTGAGAGCTCTCGTTGACGAATCGCAGCATTCCGGAAGTGCTCATCACCTGATCTGCCAGAGACAGAACCTCCGGGCGGCACTCGGGGTGTGCCAGGAAGAGGGCCTCGGGATGCGCCCGCTTTTGAACCAGGACCTCTTCGGGCTGCAGGGCATGGTGAAAAGGGCAGTAGCCGTTCCAGTGAAGGATCCGTTTGCTGGAGTGGAGAGCCGTGAATTTCGCGAGATTCTGGTCAGGAGCCATGTAGACGGTTGCCGCATCCGAGAATGAGCTCACCACGCGGATGGAGTTGGCGGAAGTGCAGCATGCGTCACTTTCAGCCTTCACGGCCGCGGTGGAGTTCACGTAGGTCACGATGGGCACATCCGGGTGCTCGGCTCGAATCCTTCTCATATCCTCGGCCGTGATCATGTCGGCCATGGGGCAGCCGGCTTCGGGGCGAGGAAGCAGGACGGTCTTCTCCGGATTCAATATGGCTGCGGTCTCGGCCATGAAAGCCACGCCACAGAAAACGATGACGGAGGCGTCCGTCAGGGCCGCCTTCCGACTCAGCTCGAGGGAGTCGCCGGTCATGTCGGCGATATCCTGGATTTCGGGCGGCTGGTAATTGTGGGCGAGAATGACAGCCCGCCTTCGCGACTTGAGCTCTTCGATCTGCTCGACGAGGTCCTGTGTCATCACATTCCCTGCCTGGACTGCAGCTTCTGTCTCAGCTTGTCAATCTCTGCGGGAGGGATTTCCCGGCCCTCGGAATCGACGACGACGGTGGACGGAGGGATGGTCAGCTGGAAAAGCGCCGCATCCACCTGGGGCATGGCCGTCTGACCGTCCAGCGTGATCCGGTTGGTATTCCCCAGGGCGTCCATGCTCTCGATGCTCGCAATGCGATAGGTCGCCAGGTCGACCGTCAGGTTCAGGGACTTGATGTTCGGGTCCTCCTTCTTGGGAAGTAGCGTCAGGACACCGAGCTCCTCGGTGGAACGCTTCGTGTCGAGGCTGACCTCGAAGTGTTTTCGAAGCTCAATGATACCATCAAAGAACGTCTGGGCGAGAGGCGACGCAAAGAAGGTCTTGGCGTCGAACAGCGATATCTGTTTTTCCGCAGGAACGTAGAGCCATGCCAGCTGCTGGTTGGCAATGAAGACCTGCTTCTCCGGTGCTTCATAGGCCCAGTGCATTTGACGCGGCTTCTGATAGTAGAGCTTCCCATGAGCCTCCGTAGCCATGGAATTGGCGGCTGCGGAGGAGGTGACCTGCCTGAAGTTTGCGGTAAACGCCTGTATCTTCTGATACTGGGCTTCCGTCTTGCGAAGGATCTCATTGAGCGAGGTGCCGGCTGCATCCGCTGCAAAGGATCGCTCTGAAAAAGCGATCCAGCAGACAGCCGAGATCGCCACCATCATGAGGAGGGTAGGCCTTTTCATGGCTTTCTTCGATGCCTCCAGCGTCTCAAGGGCGTCGGCCGATGACCTCTCTCGGTTTGACCCCGTCTGAAGAGCTGACAATGCCTTGTTGCTCCATCAGTTCAATCATCCGTGCAGCACGATTGTAGCCCACGCGAAGTCTCCTTTGTAACATGGAAATGGATGCCTGGCGAGTTTCGAGAACGATGTCTACCGCATCCTGGTAGCGCTCGTCCATCTCTTCGGGCGCCATCTCTCCGGATATGCCGTTTTCTTCAAAGCTGACGCGGTCCTTCAGGGGGTCTTCGGTGATCTTCTGATTGCGCCAGAAAAGGGTCAGTCTCTGCACTTCATTGTCCGAAACGAAAGCGCCGTGGATCCGCTGCAGCTTGGCGGCTCCGGGAGGCAGGAAGAGCATGTCCCCGGCTCCCAAAAGGCTCTCGGCCCCCTGGGTGTCCAGAATGGTCCGGGAATCGATGCGGGACGAAACTTGAAAGGAGATTCGGGTTGGGATGTTCGCCTTGATGATTCCCGTGAGAACATCCACCGAGGGGCGCTGAGTCGCGAGAATCAGGTGGATTCCGGCGGCTCGGGCCATCTGAGCGAGCCGTGTGATGGACTCCTCCACTTCACGGGAGGCCACCATCATGAGATCCGCCAGTTCGTCAATGACCACCACGATATAAGGAAGGCGGTGATGGGGCAGGACTCCCTCATCGGCTGCAGCGCTTGGCTCCTGCTCTGTTTTGGGCTTCTCTTTGGCCAGTGCACGGTTATACCCCTCGATGTTCCGGCTTCCCTTGTCGGCCAGAAGCTTGTAACGCAGCTCCATTTCCTCCACAGCCCAGCGAAGGGCCCGGGTGGCCTGCTTGGCGTCCGTCACCACGGGGTGGATGAGATGGGGGATGCCCTCGTAGGTGTTGAGCTCGATGCGCTTGGGATCGATGAGGAG
>JBFYYO010000025.1:0-26843 GCA_041310025.1 Syntrophobacterales bacterium | reverse complement strand
TGTCAGGGGATTGCTTGTCGGGTTGACCCTGTCGGGGATCAGCAAGCTCTGCTGCATCAATGATCAACCCATGGCCGAGAGGGTGTTTGCTGTCCGACCGGTTCCAATGATTCGTTCGAGGAGGAGTCGAGCTGCAGCAGAGTCGCAGGATGTGGACGCTATGCAGGATGAAGAGGGTTGCACAAGTCAGCACAGCATAAAGAAGATAACATAATATATACGCATTGTAACGGTCTGATTCCTCTCGATGCGAGATTTCATCATCAAGAAAGAATGTTGCATGGAGACCCCTGTCCCGGCAGGATGGGGTTCCGACAGGGGCGAAGCATTCACTCAATGAAGTGCAAAGCCTGACCCGTCGCCGTCAGGATCTGCTTTGCAGGCCGCTGCACTCACCAGGCGCCCGCCTCCAGCGCATCCTGGAACTTGATCGCTTCCCCCGCGATCTTTCCGGCCTGGTCCGTGCCGTTGATGATCCGCCGCGCTGAGGTGAACTCGGTCAAGCTGGCCGCACCGCTTGCCGGCAGATGCCGTGCCAGGGTGTGGCGCTGGCCCGCTTTGTCGCCGGCGAACCAGCCCTCCTGCATTCCCTTCACCATGATCTTCGCGGCGATGTCGGGGTCCAGGGCGAGATCGAGGCTGTCGCTCAAGCGTCCGCCAAGCTCCAGCTCGCGATCCGCCTTCCCGTAGTTGGACTTCCAGGTGAGCTGGACGTAGCCGCGGCCGTAGTGAGGATAGTAGCGCAGGTGTGTGCGCCGCCAACTCTCGCTGAGCCAGAAGGCTTCCCGCACCGGCTGCATCGTATAGGCCGTCTCGTGGCAGGCGGTCGCGAGCGCGTAGGCGGTGAAGGCGAGGGGCCAGCCCGCTGCCCTGGCCGCGCCGAGCACCGCCTCCAGGCCCTTCACCTGATCGGGCTTGAGCGCGCTCCCGAAGATGCCGGACGCCCGCACCGAATCGAAGAACGCCTTCGGGTCGTCGAGCCCGACCGCGCTGGCCGTTGCCGGCGCTGCGGACACCGGATCGGGCTTGGTCGGCGCCACGGCTGGATCATCCCTCTCGACGCCGAGCCGGTCGAGAAGCGCGTCAATCGCCTTCACTTCCTCGGCGGTGAAGCCCTTACCGCGCTGAGCGCGAATGGTGTCGAAGATCGGTTTGCGCATCGCTTTCTCCTCAGCTCCGGAAAGAAGTCATAAGAAAAGAAAGACTTACCCTGCCATGAACGCAAACTCATCACCTCGGACGCCTGCCTGGCCAGCGCTCTGTGATTCTCTGCTGCGAAAAGTTTCAAGTTTCGGGTTTCAAGTCTGAAGTCGAAAACGCCCCAGGCTGTGAGCCTTTTCATCGTTTCACTACCGGCCTCCAAAAATAAGCGGTAGTGAATTTAATCATATAGGATTACTACGTTTTCATTTGATTCTTATATTGCAAAATGAGTTTGCTCACCAGAGCATCAACACTGCAATTCTCTTTTCCTGCCAATTCGTTAAGTCTTTTGAAATTAGCACTGGAGATTTTCTCGTCCAAGACTCTCACACTTCCGTCATTCCATTGCAGGACATTCCTTTTGTCCAAGATAAATCTGTCAGGATACAGTTTAGCGGCTCTCTTCTTCGTTTCATCCCAAGCTGCGTTAATATCTCGAGTTGCTGACATCTGTCCCACAAACCCCATTCGCAATGTAATATTCTCTTTCAGGTTTTTGGTGCCACAAGGAAGTTGCACCAAAATGTCCATCATCATCTTCGCCATTCTGCCTTTTGATAATAATGCCATTCTTTTATCACCTTCGATCTGCTGGCATTCAGCTGCTATGAGAGTCCCCGCTAACGATGGGCGTAACCGGCGAACCGTACTTTGGCGCTTCCGAGTTGAGGCCCTGGTGCGGCTTCAGATGGGTATCAACATCTTGTTGGGTGGGAGTATGGAAACGGCCAAATGGAATGTCAACGAAAAAGACAGAGGGATCACAACCCGGAGCAAGCGGGCAGGCCCGTCAAGCTCCTGGATCGGGCGCGGGGATTGCTCAAGCTGAAAAACACCAGCATCCTTACGGAACAGGCGTGTCTCTCCCTACGGTCAAATCCTCCCGGCCGATCAAGAGCCTGAAAGCGTTTCCAAAGGTTGGCCCTTGCAAAACAGAGGGGGTGTGCGCAGAATGACCAACACCTCCAGGCTGTCCTGGCTTGGCATGTGCTGAGGAATGGAAGAGAACTGATGTTCGCGCGGGTCACTGAAAATGGAGAGCAGATCATGGACGAATTCGATCGCGAATCCCTTGCAAGATATGACGGAAGGGATGGCAAGCCGGCTTATGTTGCCTATAAGGGTAAGGTTTACGATGTGTCGCGGAGCAAACTTTGGGCGGGAGGGGCTCACATGAAGCGCCACGGTGCAGGTGAGGAGCTCACGGAAGATATGGATGATGCTCCTCACGATCCGGATGTGCTGAAGCGGTTTCGTCAGGTGGGAGTGCTCAAGGATTAGACCGGGGCCTGGTCGGTCTGATCCGACCACGGGACCGTTCCGTTGATTCAAAGTGGTTGTGCTGCACCGTTCGGGTCGTCATCCGCCATGCGGGGCCGGTTCAGGCGAAATGCCCGACCTCGGAGAAGCTGCGTGTGGCCCTTGCGCCCTTCAAGGCAGCAAGTGAGCCTCCCCCTGACTGCCTCAGATCCCGCTGATGGGCACGGTGGCTTCCTTGCTGACCTTGACGGCGCAGAGTTTCCCGCACATGCTGCATGCATCCCTGTCGCGCGTGACCTCGAGCCTGCGGCGGACCAGGGCCGGGTCGATGGCCTCGGCGACCATCCCGTCCCAGTCCAGGTTGAAGCGGCACGTGGACATGCGCCGGTCCCAATCCACGGCTCCCGGAAGTCCCTTGGCGATGTCCGCAACGTGGGCCGCGATGCGGGTGGCCATGACCCCCTGGAGCACGTCGTCGGCATTGGGAAGCCCGAGGTGCTCGGCGGGGGTCACATAGCAGAGGAAGTCGGCGCCGGCCGCACCGGCTATGGCGCCCCCGATGGCGGCCGTGATGTGGTCGTAGCCGGGAGCGATGTCTGTGGGCAGCGGGCCCAGGACGTAGAATGGAGCGTTGTCGCACAGCCTCTTTTCCAGGATCATGTTGGCCTGGATGTCAGGGAGGGGCACATGCCCGGGCCCCTCGATCATCACCTGGACACCCCTCGCCCTGGCGCGGCGGGCCAGCTCACCCAGGATGATCAGCTCCTCCAGCTGGGCTCCGTCCGTGGCGTCGACGATGGTCCCGGGACGGAACCCGTCGCCCAGGCTCAAGGTAACGTCGTGGGCGTGAGCAATGGCGAGCAGGTCGTCGTAATGTTCGAAGAGCGGATTCTCGGCGCGGTTCTTGCGCATCCAGTGCATGAGGATGGATCCGCCGCGGCTGACGCAGGGCATGAGCCTCTCGTAGGATTCGAGCCGTTGGACCGAGGCCCGGGTCACCCCGCAGTGCACCGTGATGTAGTCGACCCCCTCGCTGCACTGTCTCTCGATGCTGCGCAGCAGCTCCTCTCCATCCATCTCCCGCAGCTCCCGGCCCTGGAGGACCAGTTCGGTGGCAAGTCCGTAAATCGGCACGGCCCCGACCATGACGGGTGAGTTATCGAGGAAGAAGCGACGCAGCCCCTGGATGTCTCCTCCGGTGGAGAGATCCATGATGGAATGGGTCCTGGCATCCAGGGCGGCCCGCAGCTTCGAAGCCTCCAACTCCTCGTTGAAGCACTCGCCGCTGCTTCCCAGGTTTGCGTTGACCTTGGTCTTCAGGCCTTGTCCGATGGCGTGAACGGTTGAAAACGAGCGGTGGCGATTTTTGGGCAGAACGGCGTGGCCAAGAGCGATGCGGTCGCGCAGCTCTTCGGGTGACATGGGTTCGTCTGCCACGGCCCGGACCATCTCATCGGTAACGATTCCGGCTCGGGCGAAGTCGAGTTGCGTATTCATGATCTCCCTCCGTCAATACAGGATGATGGATTAGGGATGCAAAGGATCGGAGGGCAGGGGAGATGGCAAAAATCGTTGGTGAGCCTGATTGAACAGAAGCGAGGAGCGATTTTTGTCGCATACGCCGATTCCTCCGCCAGCATGAACTGGATCAGGTTCAAAGGGTGTAATCTCAGCCCTCGTTCGGAGAGCACCCCTTCGGCACTTGACGATGTTGTTGACTTGAGCCGCGAGCTCAGGCAGGTGCGAAGCCCGCCCGTACAGAAGCTGCTCGCCAGATGGCGTAAGGGCGGGCTTCACGCCCGCCAAAAACCCTGGCTGAAACGAGAAGCTCAACAACATTGTCCGCACTTGAGCCTTATGCTATTTGAATGAAGTTAATCACAAAACCAGGGAAATGGAAAGGGCGGGCACCAGTGGATCCACAAGGCAAGGCAGATTTAAGCGCAATGAGCTCGGGGCCGGCATGAGTCTTCATACCCATCATGCCATTGGTGTGTTCGATTCGGGAGTAGGGGGACTGACCGTGGTACGCGCGCTCATGGAGCGGCTCCCGTTTGAAGACATCATCTACTTCGGCGATACGGCGCGCGTCCCCTACGGGGTCAAGTCCGTGGAAACCATTGCCCATTACGCCAGGGAGATCACGGAATTCCTGCTTCAGCAGCAGGTGAAGCTCCTCATCATCGCCTGCAACACCATGGCCGCCGTGGCTCATCAGGTGGTGGACGACCTCTCTCCGGTCCCGGTGCTGGACGTGATCGATGCGGGTGCCCGGGGAGCCGTCGAAGTCACCCGGGCCCGCTACGTGGGGGTCATCGGCACACCGGCCACCATCAACAGCAATGCCTACGCTCGCGCCATACACCGTTATGACCCATCCATCCGCATCTTCTCACAGGCCTGCGCCCTCTTTGTGCCGCTGGTGGAGGAGGGCTGGCTGGATCACCCCGTCACTCGGCTCACGGCCCAGGAGTACGTGAAGTCCGTCATGTGCCACCCGATCGATACGCTGGTGCTCGGATGCACCCATTACCCGCTCCTCAAACCGCTGCTCCAGAGCGTGGTCGGAAGTTCCGTCCAACTGGTGGATTCGGCGGAGGCCATGGCCGAACAGACAGCCGAGGTGCTGGAGCACAGGGGGCTGGCCAACCCGAGGCGGGAGCCCCCTGAGTATGTCTTCTTCGTGACGGACGTGCCGCTTCGTTTTCAGACCATCGGCGAGCGTTTTCTGGGGCGAGCGCTTTCCAATGTGCGGGTGGTCAAGTGGTGAGGGGCGCAGTCTCAAGTTCCGGGTGATGGGTGACGGAGGGGTTGGGCAGTGCGCTGGTGCTTCCTTTTTGGAGGGATGGCAAACAGGTCGATGAAGGGGGCTTGACAAATCATTCACAATCTAGAATGGTCACCTTGGAACGGCCGTGGAGCGGCAGGCCGGCAGAGATGTGAAGCAGGGTGGCGGTGGCAGCGACGGGGGAGTGAAGGCGGATGAGGGAATTCGAGATCGAGGAGCTTGCAGCGTTCGACGGGAAGGATGGCCGGCCGGTTTACGTCGTCCACGATGGTAAAGTCTACGATGTCTCGCAGAGCAAGCTGTGGAAGGGTGGGGGCCACATGCGACGCCATCACGGGGGTGGAGACCTCACCACCGATATCCAGGCCGCCCCGCATGGCCCTGAGATGCTGGAGCGCTATCCTCAAGTGGGAGTGATCAAGGCTCCTGGCGCCCCAATGGATCAGGTCCCGGAATTCCTCGAGCGGATCTTCAGGCGGTTCCCCATGCTTCGACGACATCCCCACCCGATGACGGTTCACTTTCCCATCGTCTTCATGCTGTTCACGACCGTCTTCAATCTGCTCTATGTCATCACCGGACACAAACCCTTCGAGACCACGGCTCTGCACTGCAATGGAGCGGGCCTGCTGTTCTTTCCCGTGGTCATCCTGACAGGGCTCCTCACCTGGTGGATCAATTATCTCGCCAAGCCCATGCGACCGGTGAATGTTAAGATTGGGGTGTCCCTGGTGCTTTTTGTCGTCAGCCTGATTACCTTCACCTGGCGCATGGCGCGTCCCCACGTGCTGGACGCTCTGGCTGGATCGGGGCTTGTGTACCTGCTTCTTGTTCTGAGTCTGGCGCCGTTGGTCGCGGTGATCGGTTGGTTCGGTGCTCAGCTGACTTTCCCCTTCGAAAAGGAGTAGGGAGAAGCTGTGGGAGTGCGCAAAACTGAGTCGCTGGCGGGCACAAATGGTTACCCGTCGGGCTTAGAGCCCAATGTGGATAGAGCCTTTCGCCCGGACTAACAGGTACTTATACTTTGGTATGAACGTTGCTTAACGGATGAGGAAGTGTTTGGCTGAACACAGCAGCCGGTTGAGTTGAGTAAAGGTCCACGCAGCAAGGTGGCCATATATTGTTGTAGGTCATCTCCGCAGCCTTGTGGCGGGGATCCAAGCAGTTCGAGACTCCTGGATTCCCGCCGGGAACAGGCGGGAATGACAGCCCAATCGGTCACTCAGTTGTGTGGAGAGGTGCTCAGTGATTAAGGAGCCTGGAAGCGTTCGGCTTGCACCGGGTAAAGGTGTTTGACGGGGGGGGGCCCCAGCAATGCCGTCGTTCACAGGCAGGGACGAAAGGCCAATGAAATATCAATGCATCAAGTGCCTCGTGACTTGGGGGGAGGGGAATCCAGATCAGGATGGGTACTCCCACGGCCTCTGTCTTGTATGCGTCAAGGAAGCCCTGACTCCTCTCTACCGGAGGCGACAGGTCGAAGAGGGGAGTTTCGACTGCTTTGCCCGGTCGTCGGGTTACTGCGATCAGGGTGGTTGCAAGTACCGGACACTTTGCGTGGTTCAGATTGAAGGGTTCGACGCTTCCTGAGCCAGTCGGACTAAGGCCGCACGGTGGAGAGATCCGGACCATCGCGTGAAGAAGCCGGCTCAGAGAGCCCGGGCAAATTGCAGCGTTCCCTGGCCCTGAATGTCCCGCTACGTAGGGGATGCCATCGCACAAGACGCCGATTCTGTATGGGAATGTCTGGGGGCCGAGTGAATGATTCATCACCGATGGTCTTCATGGCCTCCTCCTCAAATCCACATCCCTCCTTTTCAACAGTCCCTCTGCACCCCAATGGATCTGGATATTTGCCCACCATGCCCTTCAGTTTTGAAATGCGCGTATTATCATAGTGTGAGTAATGAGGTAGTTCAGATCACTGGCGCCAGCGGATTGGACGTTGGAACCGGTAAAGGCATTTCGGGAGGAGGGTCCTCACATGAAAACAGGAATGGATTTTGAGATGGCCGGTGCGGTCGAGTGCGGATGCTGCCACCTGGGTATGGATGTGGCCAAAGAGTCAACGTGTGCGGAGCGCAGCAGGATCTTTACGGAAAGGGAGATGGACGTCCTCCGAAGGATTCGCGAGCGTCGTGAGCGCGCGCAGGAGCTCAGGAAGGAAATCGAGCAGAGCAATGGCCAGTCGGAAAGCCTGAAGATCAAGAAGAGCGCCCTGGATGAGCTGGAGCGGTTGCGCTCCGAGCGCGCCTTGCTCGAAGCGGAGCGTCTGGCGGCCGCCGAGGAGCGAATGAGACTGCTGGGGCATGCATGAGCGCTCCATTGCGAAAAACCAAAGGCGGGAGGAGCTCTTCTCCCGCCTTTGGTTTTTCGGGGGTGAACCTGTGCATTGTGAAGTGAGGTTCCCAAAAAACCTTGCCAAGGGGAAGGAATTGTACTTTCTTGAGCCTGCACAATCACGTCATGTGGGTACGACAAATTGAAACCGAGCGAAAGGATGGTCATGGCTGAAGAGAAGAATCCCGTGGTGATTATGGAAACATCCCAAGGAACGATCAAGATCGAGCTCTGGAACGACAAGGCACCTGGCACCGTGGCGAATTTCCTCCGATATGTCGACGACGGCTTTTACAGCGGCACGATCTTCCATCGGGTCATCGCCGATTTCATGATCCAGGGAGGCGGGATGGCTCCGGACATGAAGGAGAAGAAGACTCGGGACCCCATCCGCAACGAAGCCACTCCGGAGTTGATGAACAAGCGTGGTACCCTCGCCATGGCCCGGACGAGTCTGATCCACAGTGCAACGGCCCAGTTCTTCATCAACGTGGTGGATAACGACTTTTTGAATCAGAAGAACAAGACTCCGGCAGGGTTCGGCTATGCCGTCTTCGGGGAGGTGATCGAGGGGATGGATGTGGTGGACAAGATCCGAGGGGTCGAAACAGGAACCTTCGGTCCCCACAGCGATGTGCCCCGCCAGCCGGTCTTGATCACGAGCGCGCAGCGCGGTGAATGACGCCTGGCCCGAAGCGGGTGTCGGTCAGCTGGAATTCGACCAGCACCCCTGATGATCAAGGTGCAAAGCTGAGGCTGGGTGCTTCAGCTGATCATTGTCTTTCCCGCTCGGGCTCGAAGAGTCGAGGCCAATCTTTCACTTGAACTTGCAGCACGAAATTTGAGACTGATCTCTGCAATGGCCCGGGTTGACTGACGCATGAAGGTCGGCTCGGGCCGTTTTGATTCCAATTTCTTGAAGGATTGATTCAGCGGCATGTCCCAAGCGCGGGAATGTCTTCACATTCCTCTCCGCGGTGAAATGCGCCCTGGCTTTCGCTCTCCGTTCATTCTCCGATGACGCGGGTGGGCCTCCTCATCCTTGTGGTCGGGTTGCGGTAAGGCGGAAGGAGGGTTAGGATAGGCTCAAGCTGCCGTGACCACCCGACCTGGAGACCTTCGATGCGCATTGCCATTCTATCCGACATCCACGGAAACTGCGAGGCGCTGCAGGCAGTCCTCGAGGACATAGACGGGTCGGGAGCGGATCGCTTGGTGTCGCTCGGTGACAATGTCGGCTACGGCCCGGACCCTCAGGGTGTGCTGGAGACGCTGGGCGGGCTGAAGGTCCCCTCGGTACTGGGAAACCATGAAATGGGACTGGTGGATGTCTCGTTCCTCTCGTGGTTCAACCCATCAGCACGCAAATCCCTGGCCATCACCAGGAGGCTGCTGACCCGGGAGGGCATGGACATGATCCGGACCTTTGAGCGGAGATTGATTCTCGGCTCTGCCCTGTTTGTTCATGGATGCCCCCCTGATTCGTTCACACGCTACCTTTTCGAGGTCCATGACTCAGAGTGGGCTCGTCTCTTTTCGAGAATCGAGCAGCGGATCTGTTTTGTTGGGCACACGCATGAGCTGGCGATGGTTGAACTGGACGAAGCGGGAGTGAGGCAGCGTCCCCTCAGTTGCGGCATCCACCGCCTGGATGCCAAACACCGCTATGTGATCAATGCGGGGAGTGTGGGGCAGCCCCGGGATGGGGACCGGCGCGCCAAGTATGTCATCTGGGACGAAGCGGAGGGTCTCCTCGATATCCGCTGCCTCGTCTACGATGTGGAGAAGACCGTGAAGAAGATCCTCGATCTCGGATTCCCTCAGATCAACGCCCGTCGGCTCTTGTGACAGGCGGGGCATTGACGACACGATGAGAACCTTCGGCAAATACATCATCCGGGGACTTCTGGGGCGCGGTGGGATGAGCATCGTCTACAAGGCTTTGCTGCCTGTAGTCGGTAAGGTCGTGGCGCTCAAGGCCATGAGCCCCCATCCCACGCTGCTCGAGCTTTTGGGCGAGGAGCCCATCCGCAAACGGTTCACGGCGGAGGCGGCCGTCATGGGATCCATGCGGCATCCTCACGTGGTGGAAATCCTCGATTTCGACTTCGCAAAGGGACGCCCCTTCTTCACGATGGAGTATCACCCGAGGAGTGTGGGAGAGCTTCTGGGAGAGGGGCTCCGGACGGAGGCGGAGTGCCGCATCCTGCCCGTGGACCACGCCATCCGCTATGGACGCGAGCTCCTCATGGGTTTGGGGCGGCTTCACCGGGCGGGCCTGGTCCACCGCGACATCAAACCCCACAACCTTCTCATCGATGACTCGGGACGCCTCAAAATCAGCGACCTCGGCCTATCCAAGCTGAGGGGCGAGATTTCCGAAGGAATGCCGCCCCAGCTTGTCGTAGGCTCTCCCTTCTATGCTGCGCCCGAACAGGTCACAGATGCCGAAGCCGTGGATTTCAGGGCCGATCTCTATTCGGCGGGCGTGGTCATTCATCGCATGATCACGGGTCGGTTTCCCGAAGACCTGTCGGGGAGCCCGAGTCACCTGCACCCCGATGCGGAGCCTGCCTGGGACGCTTTTCTCTCGAGGGCTTTGAGCAGGGAACCGGGTGGACGATTCTCAGGGGCGGAAGAGATGCTCGGTGCTCTGGATGGGCTGGCGGGTGCCTGGAAGGACAAGACGGACCGCTTTTGCGAGCAGTTCCGTATTGGGGATGAACCGCATGAACCGGGATTCCGGGATGGATCGTGGCGTCTGAGGAGCTTCCCCGTCAAGGTTGCGCCGGGGAAGGCCCCCGAGGTTTTCGCCTGTGACAGCCTCTGGAGGCCGTGCCGATTTCCCGATTCCCAACCCTTTGAACAGAAAGCCTCCGGAGCTATCCACGACAAGGTCACCGGCCTCACCTGGCAGAGCAGTGGCTCCACCGATCCCATGACCTGGCATGAGGCGGGGGCCACCGTGAGACGCCTGAACTCGGAATGCTTCGCCGGCATCGAAACATGGCGCCTGCCCACGGTGGACGAGCTCTTTTCGAGCCTCGATCCCCCTCTTCTCAACGCATCCCGTTGTACGGAACCTCGTTTTGATCGAACGAAGACCTGCGTCTGGAGCTGCGACAGACGGTCGTACGTGTCGGCCTGGTATGTCGATGTGGAGTTGGGTTTTGCCGGGTGGGGGGATGTGTCGTCGCGCTTTTTCGTTCGGGCCGCGAGCGGGCCGCGCTGAACGGGAGCCATCAGCGTGGTTTTGTTCCAATCTCCTCGACTTGTATCGGATTGGGTGCCAGAGCCGGGCGAAGCTTGCCCGTGCTGCTCGTGGATGTGGGCCGCAGGGCCAATCCCTTCTGCGGCAGGCTTGGCCGGGCCCGTGCAACCCTGTGCTTCAAAATCCTGGAGGCAGCCCGCGGGGAGAGAAATGCTTCAGAGTCACGTTCATGCCAGAAGGTTTCTGACGTAAGCCTCGTATTTTCGAAAAACTTCCCCGGCCAGATCTCCCAGGGCACTCTCAATCGCTTCCGGGAGGGGGAGGGAAAGTGGCTCCGGGATTCCAAATCGCTCGAACATGATGGGTGGCAGGTAGAGCTTCTGGTCGATGGAGGCCATTTCGTCGGCCGTGAAATTCCCGCCCAGATACTGCTTTCGTTCCAGTTCGCTCGTGTCCATGCTCTTGAGGAAATTGAGAATGGTCAGGAGGTCAAAATTCTTTTGAAACTTGGAAATGTTCGAGTTGACCGCCTTGCACTCCTCCATGAGGTTGGCATGAGCCTTCCGATAATCTCCCATCCAGGTGTGAAAACGCTCGTAGGCCTCCCAGACCAGCTTCTTGAACTTTCCTTTGTCCGTGAAGGCTCGGACCCGGATGAATCGAGCACCCCGGTTGAATTCCCGGTCGGCGAAGGGCATCCAGGGGGAGTCGGGCGGAATCTTCAGGAGGCGCAGCAGCTTCTGGGTCATGTCGGGATGGATCATGAGGTAGACCAGACGACTCAGCCGCACTCCCGTTTTGGACGCCAGCACTTTCAGGTCGTCGGCCTGCTTCTGAATGTCCTCGATCTGGAATCCAACAATGCATCTTTCGGTGAGGTAATTCTCGATGACCTCTTCTTTTACCTGGCGCGTCAGACTGCAGATCAGGTCGTCTTCCATTCACAATCCCTTCGTTTCCGAAGCCGGATTCCGGGGGAGGCGTCACTCCTTCAGGATCAGCAGACTCTGGAGGTCCAGGGTGACCGGTGCATGCTCTGGATGATAGTCCTCGTTGTTCTTGAGGGCTTTGACGTGCACCACCTTGGGTGCCGGCTCAAGGAGCAGAATGGCGTGAAACAGGTGGTCCAGTTCGTGGCAGGGATAGGGAATCCCTCGCTCGTTGACCGTGGGGATGTGATTGTGGGTCCTGGCAGACAGCCACATGGCCACTCCGTACTTCTGTGCGAGCGCGGCCAGAGCTTCCACGAACCTGCCGGGCTCGGCGTCGAAATCAAGGCCGTCCACAATGACCAGGGTCGGGTTGAACCCCGTCTGTTCCCTGAGGTTGGCAAGGCTTTGATCCAGCTTCTCGGGATGGAACGACTTGTTGAGGAAGGCCAGTATGAAACGGTGAGGCTCGATACGGTATTGAAGATCCGTCAGTTCGTCACCGGTCATCCTCGTGAACATGTGCTTGAAAAACTCGTGATACCAGGCCTTGACCTTGTCAGGAGGGTCATCGATGCACACGTGGAGCACCGTAGCCCCCTTGAGAATCTGCTCGAGGGCGATGTGAGTCAGGCATCCCGTTTTCCCCACACCGGTTCGGGCCATGAGTGCTCCGAGTTTTCCCGGGGGGAGCGGAGCGCCGAGGGTGCGCTGGATCATCTCGATCTTTGCGAGATCGTCAGGCGAGACATCATTACCCATATGTTTTTCTCCTTCAAACGGCATCCCGATTGAATTCGCAACAGCAGGACGCTCTCATGAATCAATATACACGAAGTCGGATAACATGAAAAACGTAATGCGTTTCCGAGCGTTACTTCTTGGAGGCCTTCTGCTCTTCCTTCTGCTGCTTGACCACCTCATCGGCAATGCTCCGCGGCACGGGATTGTAACGCGAGAACTCCATGGTGAATTCGGCTTTTCCCTGGGTCGATGACCTGATTACCGTGGAATACCCAAACATCTCGGCAAGAGGAACTTCGGATTCCACAACAGAAAAGGCTCCGTCCTCGGAGGTGCTAACGATGATCCCCCGTCTCTGGTTCAAGGTCCCCAGAACCGCCCCCTGAAACTCCGAAGGCGTTTCCACGGCCACGCGCATGAGGGGCTCGAGCAGGATGGGGTCGGCCTTATCGTAGGCCTCCCGAAACGCCCCGATGGCCGCCTGCTGAAAGGCCATGTCGGAAGAATCCACCGAGTGGGCCGCTCCGTCGTTGATGGTGACCCTGACCCCGACAATGGGAAATCCCGCGAGCGAGCCCTTCTGGAGGCAAGCCCGGAATCCCTTGTCGCAGGATGGGATGAACTCCGTCGGGATCACACCGCCGCTGATCTGGTTGACGAACTCGTACTCACCTTCGGGATTGGGCTCGACAAATCCGGCAACGCGGCCATACTGACCGGATCCACCCGTCTGCTTCTTGTGGGTGTAGTTGAACTCCGCCATTCGCTTGATGGTTTCCCGGTAGGCCACCTTGGGCATGCCGATTTCGACCTCAGCCTGGTATTCGCGTCGCATCCGCTCGACATAGACATCAAGATGCAGTTCGCCCATGCCGCAGACGATCGTCTCGCCGGTCTCCTCATCCAGATAGGTCCTGAATGTCGGGTCTTCGCGGGTGAAGCGCGCCAGGGCTTTGCCCACGTTCATCTCCGCTTTCTTGTCCTTGGGCTTCAGTGCCAGAGAGATGACGGGTGCCGGAACGTGCATGGACGTCATGGCAAAATTGACCTGTCCGTCGGTGAACGTATCACCCGAGGCGCAATCGATGCCGAAAAGTGCCACGATGTCACCGGCTGCGCCCTGTTCGATGTCCTGCATCTCGTTGGCGTGCATCCGGATCAAGCGCCCGACCTTGCTCTTTTTCCCCGAGCGGATGTTGATGATGGTGTCCCCCTTCCTGAGAGTCCCCTGGTAGACCCGGACATAGGTGAGCTGCCCGTAGCGGCTGACTTCCAGTTTGAAAGCGAGCATCACCAGAGGTTTGCCGAGGTCGTTGTCCAAGACCACCGGGGCTTCATCGTGGTCCAGGTCCAGGGCTTCACTCTGGATTTCCAAAGGATTGGGAAGGTATCGGCATACCGAGTCCAGGAGCGGCTGAACCCCCTTGTTCTTGTAGGCGGATCCCATGAGGACGGGGGTGAGCTGGAGGGAAAGGGTGCCGGCCCGGATGGCGTCGTGAATGAGATCCTCGGTGACGGCATCTTCAAGGATGGCCTCAGTCAGGTCATCAGAGAAGAGGGAGATGGCGTCGAGCATCTCCTCGCGTTTCTGCCGGGCCGTCTCGATCATCGCCTCGGGTATGGGACCTTCCTTGATCTCGTCGCCATGGGCTCCCTCAAAGTGAATCGCGCGCATCGTGACGAGGTCCACGACCCCCTCGTGCTCTGATTCGAGCCCAATGGGAATCTGCAGAGCCACCGCATTCTGATTCAATCGCTCTCTCAGTTGACGAATAACCCTGAACGGGTCGGCGCCCGTCCGGTCGCATTTGTTGATGAAGGCGATCCGCGGAACCTTGTACCGCGTCATCTGGCGATCGACGGTCACGGACTGCGACTGGACCCCTCCCACCGAGCAGAGAACAAGGATGGCCCCATCGAGAACCCGGAGCGCCCGTTCCACTTCGATGGTGAAGTCGACATGCCCCGGAGTATCGATGATGTTGATGGTGTGATCGTTCCAATCACAGGTCGTGGCAGCGGACTGGATGGTGATGCCACGCTCCTTTTCAAGCTCCATGAAATCCATCGTCGCACCCACCCCATCCTTGCCCTTGACGTCGTGGATGGCGTGGATTCTTTGAGTGTAGAAAAGAATCCGCTCGGTGAGTGTCGTCTTGCCCGAGTCAATATGAGCACTGATTCCAATGTTTCTGAGCTTCATCTGATGATTGGCAGTCATGTTCCCTCAAAATCTCCTATCTACAGAAAGCAAAAGGGTAGCCTCCGGATGTGGCGGCTGCGGCCGACAAGGTGTGCATCCTCTCAACATTTCATGACGTTTTCGTCTCGAAATTGCAAAGATTCGGTGATGAGTCGTCTTTCCTTACGCGCGAGAAAGCTCTTGGCAAGATCGAAAACGATTCAAAACAGGGAGCGTCAGACCACTTCCCGCTGCCATGGTCTGAAAAAAAACGAAAACGGGCACACCGTGGGGTGCCCGTCACAGAAAACCCTTCTAACAAAAGCTTCAGCCGAAGAAAAGCCTATTCTCGACCCTCAATTGATCTTTTTGCTCGATGTCTTGCTGTTCTTGGCTATGCCGGCGGCCGGCGCGGCTTTAACAGATGAGGTGCGAGCAGGGGAAACTGGCTTGACAGAGGCTTCTTTTGAGGTGGAGGGCTGGGCCGGAGAGACCTTGGCGGCCTTTGCTTTCACATTGGTACTCACAGGAGCCTGCTTCGATTTATCCAGAGCGGGCTTGACGGGTGAAGATTTCGACGGACCGCCAGCTTTGGCCTTCGAGGCGCTTGAGGTTTTGGCGGTTGATTCTTCAGGAATGATTCGAGTCACGCTCTTTGTGCCGCCTTTGACAGGTGAATCCTTGCCCTTGCTCGGAGCTGAATCCTTTCTGGATGAAATCGCTGTGGCATCGGTCCGAACATTGGACTTCGATTTCACACTCGCCATGACGGTGCCTGATTTGCCTTTGCCCGCTTTCTTGCCGCCAGTCACCTCACAGGAGCTGGGGCCCGAAGGAATCGTGAGACCCGCCAGGCTGATCTTCTGACCCGGTTTCAATTTGCTCCCGGGCTTCAATCCGTTGGCTTGTGCCAGAACTTTGGCGTCGATGCCGTTGCGTCGCGCGACCTTCTCGATGGTATCCCCACGCCTTGCCTTGTATGTGAAGGTCACGGCATCGGAGGATTTCTTCTGTTGCGGCTGGTGGGCTCGCTCACGAGTGCTCGGGCTTGCATCTGAAGCGTAGGATGCGGAGGGTCGGAGGGCTGCATACTGGTAGGAAGGAGTTTCCGGAACGGAGTCGGGCTGGAGCGACTGTGCCAGGTGAACAGGCTCGAGCTCGAATCCACGCTTGTAAAACACCAGGCATTTTCCGGGACTCAGGATTTCGCCGCCACGAATTTCATTCCACCGACACAGATCGTTCCGGTGGACTCCGAAGCTCTGAGCCAGCGCGTCGAGGCTCTTTTCATTGCCCTTGGCGTAATAATATACCTTCTTAGGCATGTAGGACTGCTGAGCCATTTCAATGGCCGAGCGTTTTTGTTCGTCGAGGTTGCTGACCTGGGCTGCCATGGTGGACCAGGGTGTGTAGAATCGAATGTGCATATGATCGACGTGGTTGCGGACATGCTGGATGACGGCTCCACGGTTGTTGGCAAAAAGACGGTCGAGATAGCCTGGATCAACCCCGCGGCTCCGGGCGTAATCGTACAGGAGATTCTGGATCCTTTGATCCACTAAGAGATACTGGACACGCTGGCTGCAGAGCAGGCTTTCGATGAAGGCCCAGGTTCTGGGTACATCAAGATTCTCTTCGTTCATGGGGGCAAAGGTATTCAGGGTGCGATTGCCCTGGGCATACATCCCCACGTCCACATCGCGCCCATTCTGATGCGATCGATGGCCGCCGATAGAACCGCCGCCGGGCAAGGAAAAATCACCAACATAAATTTCCGGACTCCCGGGGAACTGCTTCTGTACCGTATCTACGGCGTCCAGCATGGCACCGATCACTTCGGGTGTCGTATAGGTCCTGCTTTCCTCCCGCAACTGATACCCACTGAATTGCCTCGGAAAGGGAATGCCGTTCACGAGGCGGCCGTGATAGGGTTGTCCGAAAGAGGCGGTGAGTGCTTGGCTGGGGATTGGTGTGAGGGGGATACTGAGAAGGGTGAGTGAGGTGATTATTACCATTGTTGGGGTCGGCCAACGTAAAATCTGCCTCATGGTTCTCCTCCAGTTGTCAGGGAAACGAATGATCCCCCGATGTAAAGCGACCGGGGGCCTCATGGGCTAAGTTTCACTAGCTCAAAAGGAAGCTGGTGTCAAAAGCTTTTTTCCCGGAACGGGTGGAGAACATTTCTAAGACTCTTTACAACCATTTATAAATAAAGAAAAAAGGTTCTAAAGTGGTCCTTCAAATTCCATCAATGCTAGATTCTGCCAAGGTAAACGATGTGTTATATCAAATCGATTCGTGCAGCATGGTGGCAACTTGATGATATGATATTGCATTAAATAAGGATTACAAATAGTTCTTAAACTTATAAGAATTATTATAGGCAAAATTTTTATTTGCGGTGCACTCCAACGCTGTCGAGCTTCGCCGTCCTTGTCCTCAACCTTTGGACTGCGCACCATCCTTGAAGAGCCCGTAAACGTCGTTGCAGAAAATGACGCGGCTTCCGTCACTCGTTGAAACGGGCACGTATTCAACAACAATCGGAACCGGTTCGTTCAGTTTGAGATGCTTGGGGCGTCTCCCCTTGAAAAGGTCCTCAAATTTGCCGGATGCCGGATGCGCATCGTCGGCGAGGAGCGTTTGAGCCAGTCTCTTGGCATCCTCGACGCGGATGCATCCATGGGAGAAATCGCGTCGCGGGCGGGCAAAGAGATGCTTCTTGGGAGTGTCATGAAGGAAAACGGCATAGGCATTGGGAAACTCAAACTTGACCTGCCCCAGGGGGTTGGATGGTCCAGGTTCCTGGAAGACTCGGGGGGCGCCGGAAGAATAGACCGAAGACATTTGAACATAGCCGTGGCGCGAGAAGTAGGACGGGTCCTCCAAAGCGTCTCCCGCAAGCTCTCGATAAATGCGATCCGTGACGTACCATCGCGGGTTGACCACCACCTGCTGAATGGAGCTCGAGAGCGGCGGTGTCTGATTCTCCCCCATCACCCGGCCGTGCAGCTTCACCTTCCTGCCGGACGCCTTGCCCACGATGACGCGGTGGACGTCCTTGACCTGGCCGTCTTTGATGTATTCGAGGCTGAATTGAGGAATGTTGATGCGCACGTATTTCTCGTACTGGCGCGTTTGGCTCTCGCAAAGCGACCTCATGCTCGCTGCGATCATCCTGGCTTTCTGCTCATAGGAAACATTGAGCCAGTCAATGGTGGATTTGCCCACGACGCCGTCCGAACCCAGCATGTGAGACGCCTGGAAAGCCTGCACGGCTCGCTGGGTCTCGGAGTCGTAAGATCCGTTGACTTTTCCCTGATAGAAGCCCTCCTGTTGGAGTCGGGCCTGCAGCTCGCGGACCTGGTTGCCCGATTCGCCGGGGCGGGCGGTCACCGAGCCGAGTTTAAGCTGATGCGGAGGCTCCTGAGCGAGCTTGCGGTATTTCTGGAGGGCCGCCTGAAGGGTTCTGTAGTGAGGGGACCGAGGGGGCAGGCTCAGGAGGTAGTCCTGCATCGACCGCTGACCGTTGAGGGCTTGGAGCTGCTCGTCCTTGGCGAAGGGGTTCATTTCATTGCTGTAGAGCAGGAAGCACTGGGTCAGCTGGATATCCACCAGGCTTGCTGCACCAAAAACATCTCGAATTCTACGGTCGGCCTCTCCGGCGCCGGCCTGAGTCTGGGCAGTCGGTTTGGCGCTGTTCCGCGAGTCCTGCACGGGAAGCACGGGATTGTTCGCCTCTTCCTCATAGGTGAAGGTACCGGCTTCCGGCATCTGCACCGATCGATCGAGGGCGTTGGGCTCCAGAGCCTGCAGGGCGATCCGACACTGATCCAGGCGCTGGATCTGTCCGTTCAGTTTATCCAGCTTAAAGCTCCTGGGGTCGAGAGCGTGCTCCTCAGAGAGTTTCAGCCTGGCGATGAGGTGCGAGGCGCGCTCGTTGAGCTCGAAGCGACCGTTGATGAAAAACGGTTTCCAGTCGTTTTGCTGATAGGCGTCAAGAATCGGTTGCCTGGCAACATCCGTCAGCCATTCCGAAGGCATCGCTTCCCAGATGAACGCACGCCACAAGGGAGAGCTGGCCTCCGTGGGACTCACAGGGCGGTCGCTCACCACGATGTCGGGCCTCGCCTGGGGCGTCTCTTTGACCACCGCCAATGATTGTGCGTTGCTGTTTGCGCAAGAGACGAACAGGATAGCCAGAGCCAATACCCACCATGAGCAATCCGCTGCAGCTCGAGTCTCGACGGCAGATGCGCGCTGCGACACTTCCATAGCAACTCTTTCCTCAATCATCCTGCTTCACACCTCTGTTGATGGCTTCATATAAACAGATCTGCTCGCGAACACTCAACTTCCGAGCCGAAGATCCCCGGCAGCCGTCTTTGCCCCCTCGGCAGGCCTGGCATCTGGATTCGGAACAGCCCTGACAAAAATGACAATCCGAGCACTTGTGCTTTTTGGGGACCCCTGACTGACTGCAGGCCGGGTCGAAAACCATCCTGAAACCGGCCACCGGCCGAAAGCGATCAGGATATCGAGTATCTTGAGATTCCATGTGACACCCCTCCCCGCGCCAATCATTCCAAGGAGGCTTTGTATTCATCCCATCAAAAAATTCGCTTGTGAAGGCATTGCTCGATGCCAGCATTATTCGGACCAACCTTCAAAGGACTGAGCCTTCTTTCGATCGGTAAATGCAAAATTCATAACCAGACCGCTGTCAATTCGCCACAAAGCAAGGTAATCTTGATGAACCTACCCGCAGATCTTTTGCGGGGCGCACTGCACGCAGGCCGTCTGCCTCCTTCGGCGGGAATGCAATCGGCCATTCGTGCCCGCACTGTTGAACCATGTATGGGCGAAGGGGCTCTCAGCCTCCTCAACCTGACCGTGATCACTGGTTATTCTTCTAAGATACATTAGCCCATGGCAGGGTGAGGCGCAAGGGGACTTTTGAGAAATCCTCGCCGATTATTGAGAGAAAGACCGTGTCGGGAGGCTTATGGGCCATCGCTTTCGCCAACGAAGGTGGCCAGGCATTGGGGAGGATCAGACTGGAGTCCCACGATACTTATATGAGGTTTGCGCTCGAAGAGGCGGTCCGAGCGGCTGAGCGGCTGGAGGTTCCTGTGGGGGCAGTCCTTGTGGGCAGTGACGGCGATCTGATTGCACGGGCGCACAACGCTCCCATCAGCCAGTGCGACCCGACGGCCCACGCGGAGATTCTTGTCCTGAGAAAGGGTGCACTTCGATTGGGCAATTACCGGCTGCCTGGCACCATTCTTTACGCCACTCTCGAACCGTGTGCCATGTGCGTGGGGGCGATGCTCCACGCTCGGGTCCAACTGCTCGTCTTCGGAGCGTACGATCCTAAATCGGGTGCCGCGGGCAGCGTTGTGGACTTGACAAAGGTGCCGTCTTTCAATCATTATATGCAGGTTGTCGGCGGCGTGGAGGAGCAGGCATGCGCTCGATTGCTCGAGGATTTCTTCCGGTCACGGCGAAAGACAGTCTGATCACGATAATGGGGAGAGGTACCGAAGTGGCCGTAACGGGGTCGACTCGAAATCGACTTGTCCTGTGAAGAGCAGGGCACGTGGGTTCGAATCCCACCCTCTCCGCCAAAGAATTGAAGGCTTGTGGGGATAGAAGTAAGGGAAAACTCGTTTTCATGCGGAGAGATGTCCGAGCTGGCTGAAGGAGCACGACTGGAAATCGTGTGTATGCCCAAAAGGTGTACCGAGGGTTCGAATCCCTCTCTCTCCGCCACACCTGATCCAGCCCCTGTTTCCATTCCGATCGGGCACCCATTGATTCACTCCAATTTCTGACCAGCCGGTCCATTATGTCTTACCTTGTCCTTGCCAGGAAATGGCGCCCCCAGACGTTCGATGAGGTGGTGGGGCAGACTCATGTGACGCGTACCCTGCAGAATGCAATCCGCGCAGGTCGCGTCGCTCATGCCTACCTTTTCACGGGAGCCCGCGGCGTCGGGAAAACCTCTGTGGCGCGCATCCTGGCCAAGAGCCTCAACTGCGAGCCGGGCCTCACGGTATCCCCCTGCAATGTCTGCTCGAACTGCAGGGAGATCACTCAGGGCCATTCGGTGGACGTGCTCGAAATTGACGGTGCCTCCAACCGTGGAATCGACAGCATCCGCGAGCTGCGGGAGACTGTTCGGTACCGTCCTTCCAAAAGCCGCAACAAGGTGTACATCATCGATGAAGTGCACATGTTGACCACGGAGGCTTTCAATGCTTTGTTGAAAACCCTTGAGGAGCCTCCCGAGCATGTCATCTTCCTCTTCGCGACGACGGAGCCGCACAAAATCCCGTCCACCATACTCAGTCGGTGCCAGCGATTCGACTTCCGGCGCATCGACACCGCAAAGCTGCTGGGGCACATGAAAACCATCATAGCCCAGGAGCAGGTCGCTCTTTCGGAACTGGTGCTCTATTCCATCGCGAGGGAAGCTGACGGGAGCATGCGGGATGCCCAGAGCCTGCTGGAGCAGCTGCTGGCCTTTTCCGGGGAAGGGTTGAGCGATGAGGAGATCCTGGATGTATTGGGGGTTGTGGATCGACGCAGTGTCCAACGGGCCGGTTCGGCCATCCTGGACGGGGATACGGTCACCTGTCTCCAGATCGTGGATGACGTGTACCGTCGCGGCATCGACAGTCGAAGGTTCTGCCAGCAGCTCTGTGACTTCTTCAGGAATCTTCTGTGGCTTGCCGTCGCCCGGGGGCAAGCCGGCATGGCTTTGGATCTGCCGGAGGCTGAAGTGCAGCTTTTGAAGGATCGGCTGGCTGACGTCAGTGCTGAGTCCCTGCACCTCTACCTTCAGACACTTCTCAAAGGGGAGGAGGAAGTCAGGCGGTCGTCGCTCCCGCGACTCAGTCTCGAGATGCTGCTGCTTCGCATGAGCCAGCTTCCGCGCCTTGAAACGCTGAATCAGGTGGTGGACCAGGTGCAGCGGCTTGAGCTGATTCTCTCCGGGATGCCGGATCATGCTCGGGTGGCCGCGAGCATCCCGGAGCCGTTGGCGACCTCTGCGACCGCCAAGAAAGTCCAGGCGGCTGTCGAGCCCGAGCGTGCCCCTTTTCCCCCGGAGATCGATGCACCGGTCGTTTCCGCCGGCGCGTCCGTCGTTCAAGCGGAGGATATCTCCTCCCGGCAGCCTGTCACACCCGAGCAGATGCTCTCGACATGGCCGGCCTTCGTTCAGTGGGTACACAACAAAGACGAGAAGTTTGCCGCGAAGCTGAGCCAGAGCTCGCTCAGGGGGGTTGCCGGGTCGACCGCCGAGCTGGAGGTCCTGGAGGTTTACGAAAACCTCTTCCAGAAGAAGGACATTTCGGTCCTGGCCGACCTCGCAGAAAGCTATTTTGGGGTGCATCTGGAATGGCGCATACGCACCAGGGCTTCTTTGAATGGCAAACCGGGTGGAGAGGGACCGAAATCAAGGTCGAGCAAATCCAACCCGCGACGTGTGGTCATGGAAAGCACCGCAGTCCAGCAGGCCATCGAAATCCTTGGGGGGGAGCTTATCGAAGTCCGCAGTCTGGAAGGGGAACGGCATGCCAGGGGCAGGGGACGGGGCTCCGGATCGACCGGGTGAACGCGCCTTCGGGTGCCCTTTTGAGGTAGTCTGGAATTCAAGGAGGAAGCAAGTGGTCAAAGGTTTCAATCCCATGCAGCAGGTGAAGGATCTTCAGGACAAGATGGCGAAGATGCAGGAGGAGCTGGCCGGAAGGACCATTGAGGCGAGCGCCGGCGGCGGCATGGTTTCCGTCGTCGTCAATGGCCGCCAGGAGGTCCTCAGCGTCAAAATCGAGCCCCAGGTGGTCGACCCCCAGGACATCGAAATGCTGCAAGACCTCGTCGTGGCTGCAGTCAACGACGGATTGCGCAAGTCGCAGGAGATGGCTGCCCAGGAGATGGCGAGCATCGCCGGCGGGTTGAACATCCCGGGCCTGAAGATTCCCGGGCTCTTTTAGCTTCTGCACAAGCTCCCCTGGCGATTCGGGCGGTTGATGTCATGGGCGTCTACCCATCCATTCTGTATGAGCTCATCCGCATGCTGAGCAAGCTTCCCGGATTGGGGGAGAAGAGCGCCACGCGGATTGTGATGCACCTGCTCCGCCTGCCCAGGGAAGAGGTCAAGGCTCTGGCCGCCCTGATTCATCGGGTGCGCGTGGAGATTCGGACGTGCAGCCGTTGTTTTCACTTCACCGAGGCGGAAGTGTGCGATCTTTGCCGCGATCCGGGCCGGGACACGGGCGTCCTGTGCGTCGTCGAGAGCACGGCCGACCTGCTGGCCATCGAGCACTCGGGCGCCTTCAAGGGGCGATATCACGTGCTGCAGGGGGTGCTGGCTCCCCTGGATGCCATGGGACCCGAAGACATCCGGATTCGTGAGCTTCTGAAGCGGTTGGACGAGGAGTCCATCCGGGAGGTCATCATCGCGACCAACCCCAGCGGCGAGGGTGAGGCCACGGCACACTACCTCTCGAAGCTGTTGAGGGATCGACCCATTCGCATTTCGCGCATCGCGTACGGCATTCCTATGGGGAGCGATCTCAAATACATCGACCGCGTGACCATCGAACGGGCGCTCAAAGGTCGCCAGCCCTTCGATTGAACGGCAGTCCGATTCTGCAGATCCGAGCCTGCTCAATGCCGTCACCCTGAGCTCCGAGCCGCTGAAATCCTCTCAGGTTCATAAGAGATAATACACCTTGACCTTTTTTGCACGTTCCTGTTAAATTACCGCGATAATCAAGTGATCCATTTGAATGAATGCCCTGATATCATTTAGGAATTCAGCTCTGCCCCGGGGCGGGTGAGAGCTCCTGCCGTAGGACTGTGTTGAACGGAATCATTGATACTGGAGCGACGAAAAATGGTTGAGATTCGATTTCATGGTCGAGGTGGGCAAGGCGCCGTGACGTCGGCGGAGCTCACGGCTCTGGCCGCCATTGAAGAGGGGAAATACGCGCAGGCTTTTCCCAGCTTTGGGCCCGAGCGTCGGGGAGCGCCGGTCATGGCGTTCGTGCGGGTGAGTGATGCGCCGATCCGGACGCGGGAGAAGATCTATGCGCCCGACATCGTGATCGTGCTGGATCCGTCATTGATGAAGATCGTCAACGTGGAGACGGGTCTCAAGGCCGGCGGGCTCGTCATTCTGAACAGCAAGAAGAGCGCCGATGAAATCCGTAAGGAAACGGGGCTCAAAGCCCGTCTGGCTCTGGTGGACGCCTCGACGATCGCCATGGAGACCATGCGTGTTCCCATCACCAACACCACGATGCTGGGGGCTCTGCTCAAGGGTACGGGACTGATGAGCGTCGACGCTCTGCGAGGTCCGATCCAGGAGCGCTTTGGCCCCATCGCGGAGAAGAATCTGAAGGCTTGCATGCGGGCCTTTGAAGAAACCACAGTGGAGGAATGATCCGTGGCTAAGGAAACGGGGATTGTCAGTTGGAAAGATCTGGAGTTGGGAATCTCGATCCACAAGCCCGGGTCCGCCGGCGAGCTCAAGACCGGGGATTGGCGTTCGGCCCGGGCGGTGACGGATTTCGACAAATGCATCAAGTGCGGGCGCTGCTACATTTTCTGCCCGGACATGGTGTACACCCAAAACGACAAGGGCTACTACGAGCAGAACTACTACTATTGCAAGGGGTGCGGGATTTGCGCCCATGAGTGTCCCGTAGACGCCATCACGATGGTGCAGGAGGGCGACTGATATGGCCAAGCGAGTTGGAATGGAGGTCTCCATTGCCGCGGCGGAAGCCGTGGGACTGGCGGACGTGGACGTCATCGCCGCATACCCCATCACCCCCCAGACCCATATCGTGGAGCATCTCTCGGAGCTGGTGGCAAGCGGCCACCTGGATGCCGAGTTTGTTCCGGTGGAGTCCGAGCACAGCGCCATGAGCACCTGCGTGGGCTCATCGGCGGCGGGTGCCCGCACGTTCACGTCCACGAGCTCCCAGGGTTACGCCCTGATGTCTGAAATCTGCTACATTGCGGCCAGCCTGCGGTTGCCCATCGTCATGGTGACGGCCAACCGCGCCCTGAGCGCTCCCATCAGCATCTGGAATGATCACGCGGACCTCATGATGGCCCGGGACACGGGCTGGATCCAGACGGTGGCCGAAAACGGGCAGGAGGTGGTGGACCTGATCATTCATGCATTCCGGGTGGCCGAAGACCACCGCGTGCTGCTGCCCGTCATGGTGAACCTGGACGGGTTTATTCTGAGTCACATGATCGAGCCCATTTGGATGCCGGATGAGGCCGAAGTGAAGGCATATCTGCCTCCCTTCGTGCCCAAACTGCGCCTGGATCCCAAAAGCCCCGTGACCATCGGGCCCGTCGGGATGCCGGACGTTTACACCGAGGCCAAGAAGGTTCAGGACGAGGTGCTGAAGAGCTCCAGGGCCGTCATCGAGGAGGCCTGGGACGACTTCGAGGCGAAGTTCGGGCGCCGCTACAAGGCCGTTGAAACCTACAAGGCCGACGATGCCGAAACGATATTGATCACCATGGGCAGCATTTCCGAAACGGCCATGACGGCGGTCGACGCCATGCGGGAGCAGGGCAGGAAGGCCGGTTTGGTGCGCATTCGGCTGTTTCGTCCCTTCCCGGCTCAGGATTTGTTCGATGCCGTCAAGGGAGCCAAACAGCTGGCCATTGTCGATCGCGTCATGAACCTCAACGGCATTTGCGGCCCCGTCTGCGGAGAAATCAAATCGGTGCTCTTCGACCGGCAGCATGCCCCCTACGTTCAGAACTACATTGCCGGTCTCGGGGGGCGGGATGTGACCGTTCAGAACTTCACCGAGATGGTGGACGCGGTGGAGGGTTCCGCGCAGCGAGGCGACCCGATGGGCTACGAGATCATCAACCTCAAGGAATAACACATCTTTTCAGATGAGGATGCGATATGGGCAAGGAAACGGTTGAAAAGCTGAAAGGGTTCAAGGGGTTCCGCCTCACACACCTGCCCGAGGAGGAGCCGCTGTCTCCGGGGCATCGGGCGTGCCAGGGCTGTGGCGAGATCGCGGCGCTGCGCATGGTCATGAAGGCTCTGGGCAGCAACGTTGTCGTGGTGAGCGCCACGGGATGCATGGAGATCGTGACGTCTCCCTATCCGCAGACTGCCTGGAACGTACCCTGGCTGCACGTGGCTTTCGAGAATGCCTCGGCGGTGGTGAGCGGGGTGGAGTCGGCGTACAAGGCCATGATCCGCAAAGGCAAAATCCAGGATGAGGATACGGTTTTCCTGGCTTACGGCGGGGACGGCGCGACGGCTGACATCGGGCTTCAGTCGCTGAGCGGTGCCCTCGAGCGCGGCCACAACTTCGTCTATGTCTGCCTCGACAATGAAGCCTACATGAACACGGGGATCCAGCGGTCGTCGTCCACTCCTTACGGCGCCATGACGACGACGAGCCCCCCGGGGAAGAAGAGCATTGGCCAGTCCACATGGAAGAAGAACATGCCGGCCATCGTGGCCGCCCATGGCATTCCATACGTGGCCACCGCCTCTCCGGCCTTTCCGGTGGATCTCATGAACAAGGTGCGCAAGGCGGCTATGATGCCGGGGCCGGCTTACATTCACATTTTTTCTCCCTGCCCCACGGGGTGGCGGGCCAGCCCCGAGACCAGCATCGAGCTGGCCAGGCTGGCGGTCTTGAGCCGCGTTTTTCCGCTCTACGAAGTGATCGACGGCAAATGGATCCTTTCGCGGCCCGAGAAGGCGGCCTGCGGTGCCGCCTGTCCGGCGGGCATCGACATCCAGGGATTCGTGGGCCTCATTGCCGGCGGAAGGTTCATGGATGCCTTGAAGGTCATCAAGCAGGACAACCCGCTTCCGGCCATCTGCGGCCGCGTGTGCCATCACCCTTGCGAGCTGGTCTGCGGGCGCTCGCACGCCGACGGTGCCGTGGCCATCGAGTATCTGAAGAGGTTCGTGGCGGACCTGGATCTCAAGAGTGAAAAGGTCTTCATCCCCGAAAAGAAGGGTGACAAGAAGGACAAAGTGGCCATCGTCGGTGCGGGCCCGGCTGGATTGACCGCCGCGTACTTCCTGGCCATCGAAGGCTACCCGGTCACGATTTTTGACAACATGCCCGAGCCCGGCGGCTGGCTGATTTACGGCATCCCCGAATTCAG
>JBFYYO010000024.1:0-28365 GCA_041310025.1 Syntrophobacterales bacterium | reverse complement strand
AATCGCCGACTCGCTGATTCAAGCACCTGAAATGGAAGATGGAAAACGCCAACTCAAACAGAGGTCAAAGGATGGACATGCTGCTCGATAAAATCCTCAATCGTACGGCCACGGTCGGCATCATCGGCCTGGGCTACGTCGGACTGCCTCTCCTCATCCGCTTCGGCGAAGCCGGTTTCCCCCTCATTGGATTCGATGTGGACAGCAGGAAGATCGATGCGCTGCTCCACGGGAAGAGCTACATCAAGCACATCCCCATTGAACCGATCACCCGTTTTTTCGAAGAACGAAGGCTCGATCTCACCCTGAGCTTCGATCGACTGAGCGAGGCGGACTGCATCCTCATCTGCGTTCCGACACCCTTGACGGAAAAGATGGAGCCGGACCTGCGCTACGTCCTGACAACCACCGAGACGGTGGCGCGGCACCTGCGTCCCCAGCAGTTGGTGGTTCTCGAGAGCACGACCTATCCCGGGACCACCGACGAGATCATGCTCCCCCAACTGCAGCAGGGGGGGTTGAAAGTCGGGGAAGACTTCTACCTGGCTTTTTCGCCCGAGCGCGAGGATCCCGGCAACAGGAGCTTCCACACGGGGAACATTCCCAAAGTGGTGGGAGGCATCACGCCCCATTGCCTGGAGCGGGCCAAGGCGCTCTATGAATTTGCCGTCACCCAGGTTGTGCCCGTCTCGTCGACCCGGGTGGCCGAGCTGACCAAGCTGCTCGAAAACATCTATCGAAGCGTCAACATCGCGCTCGTGAATGAACTGAAGGTGCTGACACAGCGCATGGGCATCGACCTGTGGGAAGTGATCGAAGCCGCTTCCACGAAACCCTTTGGATTCACGCCGTTTTATCCGGGACCGGGGCTTGGCGGGCACTGTATTCCCATAGATCCTTTTTACCTTTCATGGAAGGCCCGTGAATACGATTTCACGACGCGCTTCATTCATCTTGCCGGGGAAATCAATGTTTCAATGCCTTATCATGTTTTGGAGCAGACCGTTGAGGCATTGAATCAGGAGCGCAAATGTCTCAACGGTGCCAAGATGCTTGTCCTGGGAGTGGCCTATAAGAAAGACATCGATGATGACCGCGAGTCACCCTCTTATGCAATCATGGAATTGCTCCTGGAGCGCGGGGCCGAGGTCTTCTACAACGATCCTCATATCCCGAAGCTCAAGCCGGGAAGGAAACATCAATTTCGCCTCGAATCCGTGGAGTTGACTGAAGAAAGGCTGAAGGAGATGGATGCGGTCATGATCCTCACCGATCATTCATCCTACGATTATTCCTGGGTGGTGGAACATGCCGCCTTGGTCATCGATACACGTAATGCAACCAAGAATGTGACAGAAAACAGGGATAGGATCATCAAGGCTTGAGCGACGAGAGTGCAGCTTCAATAAATATTGCGGATTTTGGGCACAGGTCATAAACAAGGATTGACTTCCGCCGTGGTGGATTATTAAAAAATTTTGATAAATGCGGTGACCAACTGCAAAATAATGTTGCCTTTAAAGTCCTCTGCGCCGATATTGGCTCCCAATGGGGGTGATCTCAAAACGAAATGCCTGCAAAGGGAGGAGAAACCATGACGAAGGCTGATCTTGTTGCATTTGTCGCCGACAAGGCAAAGATTACCAAGAAGGATGCCGATGCCGCCGTGGGAGCTTTTATGGAAGCGGTATCAGGGGCACTGGCCAAGGGAGAAAGCGTCTCCCTGGTCGGTTTTGGAACGTTCAAAGTCGGCGAGCGCGCCGCGAGAGAGGGCCGCAACCCGAGAACCGGCGAGGCCATCAAGATCGCCGCTGCCAAGAGTGCCAAGTTCTCCCAGGGCAAGAAGATGAAGGATCTCTTGAATCCCGCACCCCAAAAGGCCGCGGGCAAAGGCAAGAAGAAGAAATAGGTTTCGAGCTCCGAACACACTGGAGGCCGATTTCATCCTCCAGTGTGTTTTCGTCCTGCCGATTGCTTCCTATCCTCGATCAGACTGAAGGCTCACGCCTTCAATATCCGAAATGTTCCCGTTTGATGTGAGCCACACGCGATTCCACCAGGTCTCGGATTTCCTCCAGCCTTCCTTCCGTGTCAGCCTCGTAGCGAAGCACCAGCACCGGTTGCGTGTTGGAGGCCCTGACCAGACCCCAGCCGTCGTGGAACACGATGCGGACGCCATCCACGTCAATGACTTCATAGCCGGTTTCGGCGAAATGGCGTCTTGCGTACTCGACCACGTCGAATTTGATCTCGTCCGGGCACTCGACTCGGATCTCCGGTGTCGTGTATGTCTCGGGAACGCCTTCCAGAAGCTCTGCAATGGTCTTCCCGGTGTGGGCCAGGATTTCGAGCAATCGGCAGGAAGCGTAAATGCCGTCATCGAATCCGAAAAAGCGGTCCTTGAAAAACATGTGGCCGCTCATCTCCCCGGCCAATACGGCATCCACCTCCTTCATCCTGGCCTTCATGAGCGAGTGGCCCGTGCGCCCCATGATGGCCCGCCCGCCGCGCTTTTCGATGTCGTCGTAGAGCGTCTTGGAGCACTTGACCTCCGAGAGGAACGTGGTCCCGGGCCTGCGGGAGAGGATCTCACGTGCGAAGATGATCATGAGCTTGTCCCCGTAGACGACTTCTCCGCGATGGTCCACGACACCCAGACGGTCGCAGTCTCCGTCGTAAGCAACACCCACGTCCAGTCCCTCCCGTTTGACCAGCTGGATCAGATCCTTGAGGTTGGGAAGAACGGTCGGGTCGGGCTCGTGGTTCGGGAAAGTGCCGTCCGGTTCACAGTAAAGGGGAAAGACATCACACCCCAGCTCCTGGAGAACCGGCACCGCAATCGGACCGCCGGTGGCGTTTCCGGCATCCACCCCGACGCGGAGCTTCCGGTCGAGCTGAATATTTTTGACCACGAAATCCTGATACGGTGCGATGATCTCCACCTGCTGCAGCCTGCCCGTACCTGGGGCGAAGGATCCACCCTCCATGATCTGGCGAAGCTTCTGAATCTCCGCTCCGGAGATGGTGTCAGGACCGTTGCATACCTTGAAGCCATTGTATTCCGGAGGGTTATGGCTGGCAGTGATCATGATGCCCCCCTCCCGGTCGAGGTGGCGGAGTGCGAAATAGAGGAGAGGCGTGGGGCACATCCCCAGATCGACCACATCCATTCCTGTGGCCAGCATGCCTTCGGTCAGCAGTTGCCGGTAACGCTCCGAGCTCAACCGGCAATCCCGGCCAACGGCAACGAAGCGTTTGCCCTGGCTGCTCATGTAGGTCCCGAAGGCCTTGCCCAGCAGAACGACGTCTTCATCGCGAATATCCACATCCACGATGCCGCGAATATCGTATTCCCGAAAAACCTTTGGATTCATGGGACCGTCCTTCTGATCGGGGTCTTGAAGAAACCTGCGCGAAATGAAATGGGTATTCACCATTCTTGCGAATACGGAGTGATCGCTATGGTCGTGTCATGCGAATGGATATGTCGCAGATCTTCGTGGGAAAGCTATGGTGGTCAAGCCAACGGCAGAAGGGGAAAAGGATCCTGCGGCAGAGCGGAAATCTCAGGAATCAGGACATCCCCTGGCTGGAAGCGATCCGTGATGCACGGCTTCGGCCCGGTCCAATGCGTGGCGTCGGTGGACCCTCCCCCAAGAGTTGTTGGCAGGATGAGCGAACTCGCCGCTTCAGCAGAAGCCTTTCAGACAAGAGGCTCCGCTGCGGCCCGATCGAGCAATCCGGCGCTCGGCTTGAAGTGCCTCGAAGAGGATCGGTTCGTGCAGCGCCCACCTGAGATTCAGTGGTGCGCCCCCCCATCGTCACGGGACAGCCGCCGCATGGTGATGACCGCAGCTGCCAGCACGCCGATTCCGATAACGCTCAGTGCGCCATACAGTGCGGCAAAGAAGATCGCATGACTGGGATCATGCCAGGGCACATCCCAGGGCAAGATGCTGGCAAGGCTGCGATTCAACTCGGCACAGAGCAAACCCCCGAATTCCCACATATGTCAAACCTCTCTCGATCCAGAGCCACTTCCTCAAAGCCAATCCCCACCCAAACCATTACGGGCCAACTTCTTAGCAAGGATCGGGCGGGGGGTCAAATGCAAAAAGACTGATGGGAGGGGGGAGCAGGTGATATGAGGGCAGGCGTTGGCTGTTCAGAGGACACAGACATGCCGTGCCGAAAAAGAGAAAGGGCTGAGAAAAAGCTCTCAGCCCCACAGACTCGGATCATCCCACGATGTTCCGTCGGATTCCATGGCTCACTCCTTGACCTTGATCACCCGCCCTGAAGAATCCGTAGAGCACTTCTTCAGGAAATCCTTCATGCTGCAGTCGTATTGATCCCGGTGGGAAAACCAGTAATCCAGGGCTTTTTTGCGCGTCTCGTGCCGGTTCCGGCCACGAATGAGGACGACTTTCATGGGTCACCTCCCGTCCCAGTGCTGAAAATAAGAAAACCCGAGCCAAGGCCCGGGTCGAAGCACGAAACAGCGCATCAGGGCTCAAGGATTTCTACTTCACACCCTCCCCGAGCCTCATACCCAGGCTTATCGATTGGCTCTCCAAAGAACTGACGAAGCACTTACTGCTACTGTCCGCGTCTTCCATCTATCTCTTCTCGTTTGGGTTAGCCCATCCCTCCCTTTGTATGCCTGAGGGAGTCTGCTCCAATAAGCACAGATTCGTCATTTCGTCAAGGCAATATGAGCAAATTCTGAAACGTCTGGAATCAAGCAGAAAAAAACCACCTCATCGGTTCACGACGTTCGAAGTTCATGTCGTGAACCGATGAGGTGGCGGGGTGGGGAAGCGCTCCACCGCATCCCGGTTCAATCCCGGTGATTTGGGGGAGACAGCCCGGAGCTTGGAGTAGCCTGACTGAACGTGGGCTCATGGGAGAGCAGGGCTCCCCCATGGGATCGTCATCAAATGTCGAAGTAGAGCTTGAACTCGTGGGGATGCGGTCTCATTCGAATGGCATCCACTTCGTTCTCCCGCTTGTATTCGATCCATTTCTGAATCACGTCCTCAGTGAACACGTCTCCCTTCAAAAGAAAGTCATGATCCTTTTCCAGGGCGAGGAGGGCATTCTCGAGGGAGCCCGGGGTCGAAGGAACGTTGGCCAGCTCTTCGGGGGTCATCGAGTATATGTCGCGATCCAGGGGCTGGCCCGGGTCGATGCGGTTCTCGATGCCGTCCAGAGCTGCCATCAGGAGAGCACTGAAGGCCAGATACCCGTTGCAGGACGGATCCGGGAAGCGCACCTCGATGCGTTTCAACTTGGGAGAAGCCGAGTACATCGGGATTCGGACCGAAGCGCTGCGGTTGCGGCTTGAGTACGCCAGGTTCACCGGTGCTTCGTACCCCGGCACCAGCCGCTTATAGGAATTGGTGATGGGATTCGTGATGGCACAGATGGCTGCGGCATGCTTCAGGACGCCGCCGATGGCGAACATGGCCATCTCGCTCAACCCGGCATACTTGTCACCGGCGAAAAGCGGTTGTCCGCCCTTCCAGATGCTCAAGTGAATGTGCATGCCCGACCCATTGTCCCCGAAGAGCGGCTTGGGCATGAAGGTGACCGTTTTGCCGGCCTTGCGGGCAACATTCTTCACCACGTATTTGTACCACTGGAGGTTGTCCGCCATCTTCACGAGGGTGGCGGCCTTCATGTCGATCTCAGCCTGTCCCGCCGTGGCCACTTCATGGTGCTGGCACTCGACGGTGATCCCCACCTTCTGCATCATCAGAACCATGTCGGTCCGGAGATCCTGCTGGGAATCGACGGGCGGCACCGGGAAATACCCCTCTTTGTGCCGCGGTTTGTAGCCCAGGTTCGGGTTTTCCATGCGGCCGGTGTTCCAGGTGCCCTCACTGGAATCGATGTAATAATACCCGTACTGGCATGCGGAGTCATAGCGGATGTCGTCAAAGATGAAGAATTCCGCCTCGGGGCCGAACCAGGCCTCATCCCCGAGCCCCGTGAACTTCAGGTAGTTCTCAGCCTTTTGAGCGATGTAGCGGGGATCGCGGGTGTACCGCTCCTTGGTCACCGGATCCACGATGTTGCAGATGAGCGTTAGGGTCGGAACCGCCATGAAAGGATCCATGATGGCCGTCGAGGCATCGGGGATGACCAGCATGTCGCTGGCATTGATCGGCTGCCATCCCCTGATGCTCGAGCCGTCAAACCCGTACCCGTTTTCGAAATCCGCTTCGCCCAACTCCTCGATGGGGTTGGTGAAGTGTTGCCACGTGCCTAGAAAATCAAGGAACTTGAAATCCACCATCTTGGCGCCCTGCTCTTTGGCGAAGGCAAGTACTTCTTTTGGGGTCATGTGATTCCTCCTGATTAGTCTTGATTGCGTTCCGCATCATCGGCGCCTTCCATAGGGCAAAAGCCTTGCCAACTCACGAATCCGCAGGGCGAAACCCGCAGGGATCGCCGTAATCGCAGATTCCGAAGGCTCTGAAATCTCTGGCCGCACCCCTCAGGCACCGGTCCTCTCCCGGTTTGATTAGTGACAAAATTGTCCCACACGGATCGACCCGCAGGGAGATTTGGAGGTCGCGAGCGACCTCGAACCCCAAAAAACCTTGTGGTTACCTGCAATTAATCAATCTCGGAACCCCAAATTGTCAGTGTACAAAAATGTAACCCTCTCATCCCAAAGCAGACAAAACGGTTGCTCGGAGGGCAACCGGCATCTCCAAAATTCTACAGCCTTTCAGGCCCCGGAGGATTGGTGGGCACAGCGGATTGGTGGGATTGCATCAAGTGGGCTGAGGCAGACCGGCACCGGCGTCCGCAGCCTGTGGCCCGCGCAGACAGTTCAGATCAGGGGGTTTGCAGCAGACAGCCCAGAAGCCGAGCCCGAATCCTCTCGTGAATCTCCTGGCGGACGAGCTTGTTCCCTTCGAGATCCGTGACATAGAAAACGTCCGCCACCTGAGCGCCGGGAGTCGAGATTTTGGCCAGCTGTATGCTGATGTCCAGCTCGTAGAGGGTGCGTGTGATGGCGTGCAGGACTCCCGGGCGATCCCAGGTGTACACTTCGATGATGGTGTAGAAGTCTGAACCGTCCTCGTCAATGACGATGCGGTCCTCCGCCACCGGGACGTTCCTCTGCTGCAGGAGCGAGGGCTTCTCCTTTGCGGCCATCAGTTCCACAAAATTGGAGCGATCGGTCAGAGAGTTTTCGAGATCCTTGGTTATCTTCTGAAAAAGCTCACGTGAACGAAGGGGATCCGGCAGCCGCTCCACCCTCAGAATGTCCAATGCGATTCCCGAAGGGCGAGTGAAAATGTCTGCGGCCAGGATGTTGAGTCCCGCAACCCAAAGCACTCCCGTGATCATGGAGAAAAGCCCGGGCCGATCCCGTGTGGCCACCGTGATCTGCCACATCTCGCCCTCGGCCCGCTGGGTCTCAACGACCAGGATCTGCTTTTCCAGGTGTCTTTCCATCCGGTAATGGCGCAAAATCGCCTCTGGCTGTTGTGAGAGGAGATACCGGAAAGATACCTGGTCCAGCCACCGGGCAACCGCCTCCTTTTCTGGCAGGGATTCGACCCGGCCCAATATTTCCCTCTGGATTGCGTCGCACTGCTCCTGCAGATCCTCCCTGCTCCACTCCCCCCTCACGAGCGCCCGATCGATCTTCAGGAAGAGCTCCTGCAGCAGTGAGGCCCTCCACACATTCCAGGCTCCCGGACCGGTGGCCCTCGAATCTGCAATGGTGAGCAAATAGAGCAGCCTGAGCTTCTCCCGGTCACCGATTTCGAAGGCGCAACGCAGGATGGGCTTCTCGTCCATCAGATCCCGCTTGAGGGCGGTTTCGGCCAAAATCAGGTGCTTTTCAATCAAGAAGGTCAAAAGCTCCGTTTCATTTAAGGTCAACCCGAACTGGCGGGCGATGGTGGGGACCATCTTTGCACCGTGGGCCGCATGGCCCTTGCCCACTCCCTTGCCGATGTCGTGAAAGAGGGCGGACAGAAAGAGCACCTTCCGGTTCTCGACCTGCTCGAGCACGTCTGCGAGCCGCAGCTGAGCCAGGTCTTCCTCCGCTCCGCTTTCCATTCGGTGCAGCTCAAGGATGGTTTTCAACAGATGCTCGTCGACGGTGAACAGGTGATAGAAGTCGTACTGGACTTTGTATCGGACGCCGGCGAATTCAGTGATGAAGCTTTCCAGGAAACCGGTTTCCAGCATGACTTTCAGAACGCGAAAAGCCTGCTGCGGATCCATGAGGATGTCGAGAAACTGCTGCACAACCACCGGATCCGATCGGACCTCATCGGTCAAACACGCGAGATTCTCCCTGATGACGCTCCCCGTCTGGTGATGAAAATGGGCATCCGAGCGGGCGGCCTGCCAGAAAATCTGCATCAGCAGCCGGGGATCTTTGCAGACCCAGGACGGGTCCATGAAGTGGAGCTCCCGTCCTTCCAGCAGAAAGGGGCCGGGGAGTACTCGCTTCCGCGCTAGTCTCAGCCGAAAAGTCTTTCCCTGAGCCTCTTCGACACGTTCGAGAAAGAACGAGGTGGTGCGGCGAATACGAGCCGCATGCCGGTAATAGAGCCGCATGAAGGCTTCGGCTGCGGAGCCCTGCTGCACGTCCCGGAAGCCCAGTCTGAGGGCCACCTGCTCCTGTTCGGGGAAGAGCAGCTGATCCTGCCTTCTCCCCGTGATCTGATGGAGCTGGAGCCTCACGCGCCACAGGAAATCGCTGGCCTGGTCCAGCCAGACCGTTTCCTGCGGGATCAGCCATCCGCGCTCGACGAGATCGCCGACATCATGCCCCCGGGCACAGCCGATAGCGGCCCAACGGAGCGTGTGCAGGTCCCTGAGGCCTCCCACACCCTCCTTGATGTGGGGCTCAAGCAGGTAGGAGCTCTCCCCGTAATGCTGCATTCGGGATTGTCTGTACTCGATGAGGCTTCGTATGAAACGACGCCGGCTCAGCGTGCCGAAGCTCTTCAGGAAGGAGGTTCTCCAGTTCTCGAAGAGGCCCGAATCCCCCGCCACAAATCGAGCTTCCAGATGATTCGTCAACACGGTGAAGTCTTCCTGGACCAGCTTCCGCGCCCCCGTCACGGAAGACGTGACATGGCCGACCTCAAACCCTGCGTCCCAAAGGCCGTAGATCAGCTCTCTCAGAAAGCCTTCCAGGGCCTGGGGGAGGCGGTTCTGGTGCAGGAAGAGCAGGTCCAGATCGGATTTGAAGCTCAGCTCCCCGCGCCCGAATCCCCCTACAGCCGCCAGGCACCAGCCATCCTGCGAGATGTCTGCGCGGGTCAATCCCTTCTGCAGCGAATCCTCGATATGGGTGGCATAGGTCCTTGCGGCCAGGAGTCCCGGGATGTCCCGGCTGCACTCGTTTTCGAAGGCCTGCCTCAGGTCCTTCATTCTGCGGAAGAGAGCTGAAAAACGTGGGATGGCCATTCTACAGCGCCTGCTCTCCGGATTCCCCCGTACGAATGCGGACACATTCCTCCACCGGGATCACAAATATCTTGCCGTCGCCGATCTTGCCGGTATTGGCGGCCGTCCGTATGGCCTCCACAACCTCCGGAACCTGGCCATCCGGCACAACCACCTCGATCTTGATCTTGGGCAGAAAATCCACCACATATTCCGCACCCCGGTAGATCTCTGTATGTCCCTTCTGGCGCCCGAATCCGCGGACCTCCGAAACGGTCATCCCCTTGATCCCGAGATTGGAGAGCTTGTCCTTGATGTCATCGAGCTTGAAAGGTTTCACAATGGCTTCGATCTTCTTCATGACCCGATTTTCCCCTTTCCATCCATCGCTCAGCAATTCACCGGTTAAGACCTGCGTATCGAGACAAGGTGGAGGCAATTTTCGTTCCGAATCGCGGACGGATGACTATTTTCGGCTCAGCCTTCTCCTGAGAAGGCACAAGAAATCTCTTCACACCGTGCTCTGACGAAGATCCTGCGCGATGGGAAAACGGCGCCCGATGCCGAAGGCCTTGGAGGTGATTCTCAGAATGGGCGGCGCCTGCCAGCGTTTGTATTCGTTCTGGCCGACCCGGCGAATGACCCACCGGACCAGCTCGGGATCCCAACCCTCAGCGACAATCTCGGATGCCGGCAGGCGGCGCTCCACGTAGGCGGCCAGAATTGCGTCCAGGACATCGTAAGGAGGCAGCGTGTCCTGGTCCTTCTGATCGGGTCTGAGCTCCGCCGAAGGCGCCCGGGTGAGGGTGCGGTCCGGAATCCATCCGTATTTCCGGTTCAGTTCTCCCGCCATGTCGTAGACCATGGTCTTGGGAACGTCTCCCAGAACGGCCAATCCCCCGTTCATGTCCCCGTAGAGTGTGCAATACCCAACGGCCATCTCCGATTTGTTGCCGGTGCTCAGCAGCAGCCGGTTGAACTTGTTGGACAACGCCATCAGCACCAGACCCCTGATACGCGCCTGCAGGTTCTCCTCCGTGACGTCCCGGGGAAGTCCCTCAAAGGCCGGCTGCAAAGTCCGCAAAGAGCTCTCGAAAAGGTCGTCAATGGGGAGGACGCTGAACCGGATTCCCAGTCGGCCGGCCAACTCTCGAGCATCGGAGAGGCTTTCGGGGGCATTGTAGGGGCCGGGCATTGCCACCCCGAGCACGTTCTCCGGCCCCAGGGCCAGCGTCGCCAGGCAGGCCACCAAAGCAGAATCCACCCCGCCGCTCAGCCCCACCAGGGCCTTGGAGAAGCCACACTTGCCGGCGTAATCCCGAAGACCCAGCAGGAGCGCTTCGATGGCTTCCGAACCATTGTCCAAAACGGAGGCGTGGCAATCCCCCTTTCGGGTCCGCGTGTCGTAGAGAACAAGGTCCTCCTTGAAGTCGGCTCCGCTGGCGACGAGCTCTCCCGCGGGCGTCCACACCATGCTGTGGCCCTGGAAGACCAGCTCGTCGTTTCCGCCGACCTGGTTCACGTAAATCACCTGGGCGCCCGATCGCTGCGCATGACTGCTGAGCAGCCCTCTCACCCAGGACGCTTTTCCAACGTGGTAGGGGGATGCCGAGATATTCACGATCAGCTCGGCGTGAGCCGCCATCAGTTCAAGCACCGGGTCACACCGATAAAGGGGGCGCGGCAGGTACTCGGCCACGTTCCAGATGTCTTCGCAGATGGTCAGCCCCACACGCTCTCCGGCCCATTCCACGCAAACCGCTTCCTGCCCGGGCTCGAAATAGCGCTCCTCGTCGAACACGTCGTAGGAGGGCAGGAGGCGCTTGTGGTAGGAGGCCAGAATCTCACCGTCGGCCAGAAAGAGAGCGGTGTTGCGATAAGGCTTTCCGGCCCCCTCATTCAGATCCACGACGCCGCAGATCAAGCCGATGCCCCTGGAGGCTTCCATGAGCCTGGGCCAGTGGCGTCGACTTGCAGCCACGAAACCGGACAGCTCGAGAAGATCGCGCGGAGGATATCCCACCAGCGCCAGCTCGGGGCAGATCACCAGGTCGCACTGCGCACCCCTGGCTCGCTCCACGGCAAGACAGATCTTATGGGCATTCCCCTCGAAATCGCCGATCAACGGGTCTAACTGAGCCAGCCCCAATCGCATTTCCATCGCCTCGGCAGTACCAACGGGTTGAGAATGGGATCTTCCAATTCCTGGTTCACCGCAAAAAACGCGAAGACCGCAAAGAAAAGCTCCACCAACCCTTTGAGCCTCCTTTGCGATCTTTGCGTCTTGGCGGTGAGAAACCCGGGAAGAAAGAGGAAATCAGGAAGCCGTTTTGGCCCGAAAGCGCCTGGGGTCGATACCATACTTTTCCACTTTGTACTGAATGATGCGCTTGGTCGTTCCCAACAGCCTTGCCGCCTGAGACTGATTGCCGCGAACATCCTTCAATGCGTCGGTGATAAGATCTCTTTCGAAGGCGCCAACCAGGGCCTCCATCTTTCCCCGGCTGACATTGCGGGCGCCTTCCGGCTTCATCTGAAGGGTCGGAGGCAGGTGCCACGCCTCAATGGATTCCGCTGTCGCCAGCAGGACCGCACGCTCGATGCAGTTTTCGAGCTCGCGGACGTTGCCGGGCCAGTGGTAGCTCATCAGCATGTCAATGGCGCTGGTCGAGATCCTCTTCACTTCCTTGTTGAACTCCTGAGAATACTTGATCACAAAATAATCGGCCAGGAGAAGGATGTCGGGTCCCCGCTCTCGCAGGGGAGGGAGGTGGATCGGGAAAACATTCAAACGGTAGAAGAGGTCCGAACGGAAAGTCCCCTGGTTGACCTCCTTTTCGAGCTCTTTGTTGGTGGCCGTCGCCACCCGCACATCCACCTTGACCGTCCTCGAAGAGCCGAGGGGCTGGAACTCCCTCTCCTGCAAAACCCTCAGGAGCTTGGCCTGAGCTACAGGGGAGAGCTCACCCACCTCGTCCAGGAAGATGGTCCCTCCATTGGCCTCTTCAAACCGGCCCCGCCGCCGTGTCACCGCACCGCTAAAGGCTCCCTTTTCGTGGCCGAACAGCTCGCTCTCGAGGAGGGTATCCGGCATGGCTGCACAGTTGACCTGCACCAGGAGGTTCTTGCGCCGCCGGCTGTTCTCGTGGATGGCTTTAGCCACCAGTTCTTTGCCGGTGCCCGTCTCGCCGGTCACCAGGACGGTCGTGTTGGTGTCCGCCACCTGGTCGACGAGGCGCAGCACTTCCAGGACGACCTTCGATCGGCCTATGATGCTCGTGATAGGCCTCCGAGGTTCGGCGAGCATCCCGCGCAGCTTCGTGTTCTCTTCCTCAATGGCACGAAAATGGACAATCTTTCCCAGCAGCTCAGCCATGGCACCGAGGATTTCCATCTCCTTGTCGAGCTCCTGGACCTGCTGCGCCAGTTTGTCCGCCGAAAGCACGCCCACCACCCGATTCTGATGGAAGATCGGCACGCACAGGAAGGCCAGCTCCGACCGGTTGAGAGACTTTCGAGCTCCGGTTCGATCCAGAAAATGCGTTTCATTCCCAAGATCGGCGATGGCCATGGGCCTGCCGGTCTGGGCCACCTTCCCGGTGATTCCCTCTCCCGGCCGATAACTGATTCTGCCCGTCTCCACGTCGACCCCCCGGGCCACATCGAGCCAGGCTTCCCCCGTTTGAAGGTCCAGAACCGAAATCATGCCACGTTCCATGCCCAACCAGGTGCTCATGATCTCGAGAGTCTGCGAGAGCTGGTCTTTGAGCTCGTCACACTGGGAAAGAACTCTCGCGACTTCGTGCAATGCTCTCAGTTCCAGGTAGCTGAAATTTGACCCCATTCCTTTAAGATCCATCCTTTTCTTGAGCATTTGTGATTCAAAACTACAATACGTCACTTGAACAAAATTGTCACGAAATACTTTGCCACCCGTGAGCACTCTTCATAATTGTAGAGGAGTCGAGACATTGACAATCTCAGAATCGTCCGCTTAGTATCAAGGACGGACGTGAAGGAAGGTCTTTCATTGAGTCTGCATCCGTTGTGACCTGACAAGGAGCGAGCTGAACCATGAACATGGATCGGGATATCTTCAATCTGAAGGCGAGCACCGAGGCGACATCTCTTTACATTCTGATCTGCGCCCTGAAGGATCTCGGGCAGTCACCGACCCTGCCCGAAATAAGGGCCAAATGGACTGGAAACGAGGAAAGTCTGCGGAACGCCGTGAAGGAGCTTATGCGCCGTGGCATCCTGGACGCCACCCACTCTCTGGGTGAAGACGAGCCCTTTGCCGTTCAGGCGAGAGCCGAATGGATTTAGACCCGGTCCAGGAAGCCGCAGGATCTGCGGGTTTCATAAGGGGCATCGGAGTAAAGGTATTGGTGGGCCAGATCGAGGTAATGCTGGCAGCTGTCCTCGATGAGCCGCCTTTCACCATCGCCGACTTTCTTCACCACCTGTGCCGGGAAACCCAGAACCACCGATTCGGGTGGGATGACGGTTCCCGGAGTGATGACGGCTCCGGCACCCACCAGCGAGCCCCCGCCGATATGGGCGCCGTCCATGATGATGGCTCCCATGCCGATGAGGCACTCGTCCTCGATCTTGCAGCCGTGAACGATGGCGCGGTGCCCGACAGTGATGCGATCGCCCATGTGGATCGGAAACTTGCCTTCGGTGACGTGCAGCGTCGAGTTGTCCTGAATATTGGTCTCCGACCCGATCCGGATGAAATGAACATCTCCGCGGATCAGTGTATTGAACCAGACGCTGCTTCTCCGACCGATCACCACATCGCCGATCACCCACGCCCCCGGTGCAATGAAGACATCGTCCCCAAGTGTTGGCAGAACTCCCTTATAACCCAGCAAACCGTTCATTCCGTCCTCTGCTCATTCAATGAATAGTATGCGGGGCAATGTTTACTGCCCCAACCTCTCTCAATCCTTTAATCACCCTGTCAAGACGCCTCAATCTTCATCCGTCGTCATTCCCGCATGCCCCTGACGTGAATCCAGAGGCATTAAAAGATCGGGGTCCTCACAAGCCCCGGGCGGGGATGTGGCACCAGGAGAGGGTTCACCCGCTTCAATGGAGGTGAAGTCAGCGAGGTTTCAAATTCAGGAGGCCTGCGATCTCTTCTCCCGAGAATTGTACAAAACGCTCAAACTCAGCGGGTTCCAGCCGCACGTTCTGTGATGGAATGGGAACCCCTTCCGGGGGGGCGATCAGGTGAGGCCGGTTCTGGAGCTCCTTGTGCGGACTCACCTCATACTCGGGCTCAAAGCCGTCCGAGAAATACTTGTCCTGAAAGACGGCGAATTTGAGGGCGTGAGCGGTCGCATCCAGCACGGCCATCGATCGTTCGGGAATTCGCTGCTCCCGGACAGCACGGCGGATGCCGGCCAGGCATTCGCCGCCCTGGGTGCAGCTGATATGACCATTCCGGTTGGCCAGAAGCATCGCATCCATGATCTCCTGCTCGGAAACCTCCATGACCTGGAAGCTCTCCACCCCCGCAAGCCCTCGATATTGCTCCACCAGATGAACGACCCGCGGCATGGACACCGGATTCCCGATCATGGCCGCCTGTGCCACGCTCGGCTTGACGCTCACGGGACGGTACTGCCTCCTGGACGGATCTGCCTCCAGGTAATAAAGAAACACCGGATTGGCGTGATGCGACTGAACGCCAATCACCGTGGGCAGTCCGTCAATGATCTGCAGATCCAGGAGCTTCATGAATCCTTGCAGCACCGCCGTGATGTTTCCGGCATTTCCGATGGGCACCACAACCACCAGGTTCTTCACGTCGTACTCAAACCATTGAGCGATCTCGAAGCTGTAGGATTCCTGTCCCAGAATACGCCAGGCGTTCTTCGAGTTCATCAGGGCGACGGCGTATTTCTCGGAGAGGTATTCCACCACTTTCATGCAATCGTCGAAGACTCCAGGGATTTCGATGACGCAGGCGCCGCTTCCCAATGGCTGGCCCAACTGCTGAGGCGTCACTTTTCCATGGGGAAGGAGCACGGCCGATTTGACTCCCTGCACCAGGTAAGATGCGTAAAGGGCTGCGGAGGCCGACGTGTCCCCCGTGGAGGCGCAAATGGCCAGCACGTCCCCGAGGCCGCGCCGCTTGATCAGAAAGTTCAAGTAGCTGAAAGCGCTGGCCATGCCCCGGTCTTTGAAGGACGCGCTGGGGTTCTGTCCGTCGTTCTTGAAGTGAAAGGGAATCCCCGCCCATTGCTCCAACCGCTCGTTGGCGGCAATCACGGGCGTTTGCCCCTCACCCAGGTAGACGATGTCTTCCACAGGGAGAATGGAGCCGAGGAGCTCATGAAAGCGGTAGATGCCCCGCAGAGCGGGGACCGAGAGCACGCTCCGGTAATCGAAGATTTTGCGCCACACGGCTCCCGGAATGGCTTTCAGGCGGTCCCATTCCCCGTCCCGGATGAGCAGGACGCTCTGACACTCCGGACAGGTATAAAGGAGATGATCGATCCCGAAGCGCCGGCTGCACGACAGGCACTCATAATGATAGGCCCCGCCCGGAGTGGGGATCAAATGCGGCTGAATGTCGGAGGGACAATCGACAACTTTCATGGAAGATGGCTCCTTCGATAGCAAGGGCTGAGGCGGTTCATGCACTTTTATGAAGTACTCCATTCACATGGATTAAGCAATCGCATTGAAAAATGGGGAGCTCTGAAAAGTTTCAAGTTTCAGGTTTCAGGTCCCAAGTTGAAAACCAGCCCGGCTGCGGGCCTTTTCATCGTTGAGGGCGGCCCGGAGGGGCATGGGAGGGGAGGCTGTTGCGAAATCAATTCCAGTCTAAACCTGCGCTCCTCGAGAGATGAGCCCGTGGACCTCGATTCAGGGTCGACGGCACCAAATTCTGAGCCTCACAAGCTGAGTGTTGTATAAAAGTCACACTTCGTGGCATTGGCTGTGTCGTTTGTGCCACGATGCACAGCTCTGCCAGGGTTGATTTGCGTGTCCACGTCCGCATGAGAGGCTATTGCAGGGAAGGGACGGCCGGAGGTAAAGTCGCCTGGAGCCTGAGTTTGCGAGGGATGGGGCACTGGAGGTCCCGAGTTGCTGGCACACTCACTGCATCGATGGGGGCTCTGAGGAGGAATGTGGCTTGAATAGTTGTCTTGAATACCAAAACACACTTGCTGAGGAAACACTGTTCCATGGGGTGGGTCTCCACTCGGGCGCCAAGATCTCCGTGCGCCTGAAGCCGGCCCGCCCCAACTCCGGAATCCTTTTCAGGAGGGTGGACATCCCCGGCCAGCCCATGATCGAGGCGCGGCATCACCACGTCGTGGATACTCGCTTTGCCACGACCATTGGAAGCAATGGCACCCTGGTGTCCACCATCGAGCACCTGATGGCAGCCTTCTGGGGAGCGGGTATCGACAATGCGATCGTCGAGCTTGACGGCTCGGAGGTTCCCATACTCGACGGGAGTGCGGCTCCCTATCTGGATGTGTTGAATCGCGCGGGCATTTCGATGCAGACAGTTCTGCGCAAGTACCTTCGGGTTCAGCGCACGGTTCTGGTTCGGGAGGGAGACGCCTACATCAAGGCTACGCCCGCCGATCGCTTCTCGGTCTGCTACCGCATCGATTTTCCCCATCCCCTGGTGGGCCAGCAGGAATTCGTCTATGAGTACGACCGGGCGTCTTTCCAGCGGGAAATCGCCCATGCGCGCACATTCGGTTTTCTCAAAGACGTCGAGAAGCTGCAGAGCATGGGGCTTGCACGGGGTGGCTCCCTGGACAACGCCCTGGTCTTCGACGACTACCGGGTCCTCAATCAGGAGGGCTTCCGATACTCCGACGAATGTGTTCGACATAAGATCCTCGACCTGCTCGGCGACCTCTCGCTGGCGGGCATGCCGGTTACGGGACATTTCGAAGTCCACAAGGCGGGGCATTCTCTCCACAATCGTTTCCTGAGGGAGCTGTTCGACCGACCGGGCGCCTACGGCGTTTGCCAGGCGGTTGCGGTGCAGGTGCCGTTCTTCCCGCATGCGTCGATGCCGGCTCCGGCCTTCCCGGAGCGTTTCCAGCCGGCGGGGCATCCTTTGTGATCTGATTCATCCGCCATCAAGAGATGGAGAGGGCCGCTCGAACCGGGCGGCCTTTTTCATTTCACCGCCTCATTCCACCGCCTCATTCCGCTCAGTCCTTCCTTCACGCCGGATCCTCCCGAGCCGAATCCTTTTGAGATCCAGCCCTTGCCTCATGATGTGAGCCTGATATATAAGCGATTCCGTTACAGCTTCCAGATTTTGAATGAGGAGAGACCAACCCCCATGGCACTTGTAAGAACAAGCATCATCCACATGCTGGCGGAAGCCATTGGCCCCATGGTCGAGCACGCCGGGCTTCCGCCGCTGAATCCCGGGGCCATCGAACTGACGGTCACCAAGACCCCCCAGCACGGGGATTACGCGAGCAACGTGGCTCTCAGCCTGACGCGCCAATTCAAGCGCAACCCGAGGGATATCGCTTCGGAGATCGTCAGCCGCCTGCAGGATCCGAATGGAATGATCGCCCGAGTGGAGATCGCCGGCCCGGGCTTCATCAACTTTTTCGTGACACCCCATGCCTGGCACGAGATCCTCCTTGAGATTTTCAGGGCACCTGGGCTCTTCGGACGCCAGGACTTGGGGCACGGCAGGCGGGTCCAGGTGGAATTCGTGAGCGCCAACCCGACGGGGCCACTTCATATCGGGCACGGCCGCGGTGCGGCGACGGGAGATGTACTGGCCAATATTCTGAGTGCCTGCGGATATGAAGTGGAACGTGAGTATTACATCAATGATGCCGGCAACCAGATGGACACCCTGGGACGGAGCCTCTACTACCGCTACCAGGAGATGATCGGGGAGCCTGTTGAATTCCCCGAGAATCACTACCGCGGGGAGTACATGATCGATCTGGCCCGTGAATTCCGCCGGGAGGTCGGGGATCGATACCGGGGAGCGCCTCCGGGGGAGGTGCTCCCCGAGTTTTCGCGATATGCCGGTGATCGTATTCTGGCGGGGATCCGTGATGACCTGGGTCAGTTTGGCGTGGTCTTCGACCGCTGGTTCAGCGAGCAGACCCTGCATGACCGCAACGTGGTGGACGAAACGATCCGCCAGCTCCAGTCCGAGGGGCATGTATACGATCACGAGGGCGCCAAGTGGTTCCGGAGCACCGCTTTCGGGGACGAGAAGGATCGGGTCGTCATTCGAGCCAACGGGATCAGCACTTATTTTGCCGCCGATATTGCCTATCACAAGGACAAGTTCGACCGCGGATACGATCTGGTCATCGATATCTGGGGTGCGGACCATCACGGGTATATGGAGCGCATGCTGGCGGGCATTCAGGCGCTGGGACGAAGGCGCGACGACCTGCGGATCATCCTGATCCAGCTGGTCAACCTTCTGCGGGGAGGGTCGCCCGTGGCCATGTCCACGCGGGCGGGCGAATTCATCACACTTCGCGAGGTCATCGATGAAGTCGGCAAGGATGCTGCCCGGTATATCTTTCTCACCCGCCGTTCCGACAGCCCGCTGGATTTCGACCTGGAAGTGGCCAAGCTGCAGAACAACGACAACCCTGTTTTTTACGTGCAGTATGCTCATGCCAGGCTCAGCAGCGTATTCGAGGTAGCGCGGGAGAGGGGAGTCGAGTGCGCGTGGATGCAAACCGGAATGCCGCCGCGACTCGACAGCCTGACGCTGCCGGCCGAGATTGAGATCATGCGGATGCTGGGCGAGTATCCCGAGATGCTGGCCGGTTGCTGCAGGAACCTCGAGCCCCATCTCATTTCGTTCTACCTGCACGAGCTTGTTTCCCTGTTTCACAGCTATTACAATCAGAACCGCATCCTGGGGGACGATCCCGATCAGAGCCAGGCGCGCCTGTTCCTGGCGGTCGCTGTGCGCAGCGTGATTCGCAACGCCCTGGGGCTTCTCGGCGTGAGCGCCCCGGAAAAGATGTGACATTTCGTCTTTCCATGGAAGTTTTCATGCCCCATGGACGACCTCGAAACGACGTGAAGGACCGCGTGCAATGCGGGTTTTCAACTTTGAAACCCGATAACCCGAAACTTGAAACCGTTTCGAGCAGGCTTGCATGAGAGACCTCAGCCATTCTGAGAAGAGCGAAGCAGAGAAGAAACCGCGGCTGTATCGATTCGAGCTGAGTGGCCTGCGGTTGATTCTGTACTCGTGCTGCCTGGTATTGGCGCTCTCCTGGATGTTCGTGTTCGGGGTGCTGGTGGGGCGTGGGATCCCCCTGGTGGATCTCGACAGCACCTCCTTGCAGGCACAGCTGTTGCGGTTTCTCGGTTTGGGGCGTCCTCAGGTACAACCCACTGAGAACGCCGCCGAAACCTGGGACCCCCAGACGGTGCTCAAATCTCTCGACTACTACGAAAATCTGACTCAGAAGGACGCCCCGGCAGACAAAAGTATGCCCGAAGCCTCCATCGCTCAGGGCAAAGGGTCGGGAAAGGATGCCGAGGCTCAGAAGGCCAGACCCTCGGGCCAGCCCCCACAGCCCGATGCGGAGAGCGAAAAAGAGAGCCGGGCGAACAAGGATGCTCCGCCCGGGGTTAAGGGAGAAGAGCACTTCACCCTCCTGGTCGTGTCTTTGCGGGATGCCGCCAATGCCGCCAAACTGGTGGATCAGCTGAAAGCCAAGGGATATGCGCCCCGCCTCCAGAACATCGACCTCAACACCGGAGGGCGATGGAACCGGGTGCTGGTCGGCTCCTTCGGCAGCCGGGAGGAAGCTTTGCGCTTCGCTGCGGAATTCAACCGCAAGGAGCACATGGAAGGCCTGGTCATTCGAGAGACGCAGTGAGTCGAGCCCCACACCATGCCACGCAGGGAACCGGAATCAGCCGGGCAGCCGACAGCCAGGTCATGGATTCCCGGACGCGGTTCATGAAACCGTTTTCGATCAGCAGCCCCTTTGACCCCACAGGGGACCAGCCTCAGGCCATCGATAGACTGTGCGGGAATCTTGGAGATGGGGTTCGCGAGCAGGTCCTCCTCGGGGTCACGGGATCGGGCAAGACCTTCACCATGGCGCACGTGGTCGCGCGGGTGCAGAGGCCCACGCTGGTCATCGCCCCCAACAAGACGCTGGCCGCCCAGCTCTACGGGGAGTTCAAAGCGTTTTTCCCCGAAAACGCCGTCGAATACTTCGTCTCTTACTACGACTATTACCAGCCGGAAGCGTACGTTCCCCGAACGGACACCTACATCGCCAAGGATGCCTCCATCAACGAAACCATCGACAAGATGCGCCACTCCGCCACGCGCTCTCTGCTGATGCGCCGGGATGTGATCATCGTGGCGAGCGTCTCCTGCATCTACGGGCTGGGGTCGCCGGAAACCTACCAGGGCATGCTGCTCTACCTCCGGAAGCACAGCGAGGTGCCCCGGGAGCAGGTGATGCGAAAGCTCGTGGAAATCCAGTACCAGAGAAACGACCTCGACTTCCATCGCGGGACCTTCCGGGCTCGCGGAGACGTGCTCGAGATCTTTCCCGCCCACGAAGAGGATCGTGCGGTCCGGGTCGAGTTCTTCGGCGACGAGATCGACAGCATCAAGGAGGTGGACCCCCTGACGGGCCGCACCCTTCGCAGCCTGGAGGAGGTGGCCGTCTATCCCGGGACCCACTACGTCACGGATCGAAACCACCTGGAGCGGGCTGTGAAGGCCATCCAGGCGGAGCTGGCTCAGCAGCTGGAGGAGCTCCACAGGGACGGCAAGCTGCTGGAGGCTCAGCGGTTGGAAGAGAGAACCCGGCTGGACCTCGAGATGCTGCTCGAGCTCGGCTACTGCAGTGGCATCGAGAACTATTCCCGACACCTGGATGGCCGCAATGCGGGGGAGCCTCCGGCGACACTCCTTTCCTATTTTCCCGAGGATTGGCTCCTGTTCATCGACGAGAGCCACATGACCATTCCGCAGCTGCAGGGCATGTACCGCGGTGACAGGGCCCGCAAAGAAACGCTGGTGCGCTATGGATTCCGTCTGGCCTCGGCGCTGGACAATCGGCCCCTCTCCTTTGAAGAGATCGAAAAGAAGGTCAGCCAGGTTGTCTATGTTTCGGCAACGCCGGGACCCTACGAACTGGGCCGAACCGCAGGCTGTGTGGTGGAGCAGATCATCCGCCCGACAGGCCTCGTGGATCCGAGGATTGAGGTGCGCCGGGCTGACTTCCAGGTGGACGATCTCATCGGAGAAATCCGCAGGCAGGTGGAGCGTGGATACCGGGTACTCGTGACCACCCTCACCAAGCGCATGGCCGAAGATCTGTCGGAGTACCTGGCGGAGCTCAACATCCGGGTCCGATATATGCACTCGGACATCAACACCGTCGAGCGCATCGAGCTGGTGCGGGATCTGAGGCTCGGTGAGTTCGATGTGCTGGTGGGCATCAACCTCTTGCGGGAAGGTTTGGACATACCGGAGGTTTCCCTCGTGGCGGTTCTGGATGCGGACAACGAGGGCTTCCTGCGCTCGGAGCGCTCCCTGATTCAGACGGCAGGGCGTGCCGCACGGAACGTCGACGGGCTGGTGATTCTGTATGCCAACCGGATGACGGAGTCCATTCGAAGAACGCTCGAGGAGACCGAGCGGCGCCGATCGATTCAGCTGGAATACAACGAGAAGCATCAGATCACCCCCAGGAGCGTGGAGAAAGCAATCACGGACATTCTGGCCGAATACCTGGAAAGGGATCGGGGGCAGGACTTCGTGTCTGAGGATCAGTTGGACTACGAGATTCCTCAGGTCGCTCCCACGGATGACGAGATCGGGAAACTTGAAAAACTGATGAAAGAGGCGGCGGCCGAGCTTGAATTCGAAAAGGCTGCGGTGCTTCGCGATAGAATCCGCAAGCTCAGAGAACTGCAGTTGGTGACCGCATGACGGATATTGGGCACCGGGCAGAGGAGGCCGTCGCTGAGAAAGAGGCCTGGCGTCGGAGACTTGAGGCTGAGCTCGCCGAGTCGGAAAAGCGGGGGACCGGCCTCCATTGGGGACGAGTGGCTGCAGCCATTCGGCAGTGCGTCGTCTATCGAAAAGCGCGCCATCTGCTGGTTCCTCCCTCCGCCCCCTTTTTCCAGGTGAGGCTCAATGCCCTCATGGACGGGAAGCTGCTCACTGTTCCCTCCCCGGGCATGCAGAGTGGCTTCCAGCATTTCGACCCCGAACGGGTCTCGCCGAAAGACCGGGTCGCCGCGGCGCGGCTCCGTGTGCCAGGTGTCGGTTTGACGAGGTCAGCGTACGGTTCACCGATCCCTCGTCCTGTTGATCTGGTTCTTGGAGAGGTACTTTGGGGAGCCCAGGACGGCGCACTCATCGGCGATGGAAGGGGACACCTGGACCTCACCTGCGCAGTCCTCACGGCTCTCAGGTGGGTGGATGGGCAGGCCCGGGTTATCGCTGTGGCGGCGGAATACACCACCTCGACCTGCCCGCAGGAAGAGCACGACGTCAAGGCTCATTGGATCATCACTCGGCAGGGAGCTGTCCAGACGACGCTGACCGAGGCTCCCAAACCGGCCATCCGGTGGGAAGAGCTCAGTCTTCGTCAGATCCGACGGAATGAGGTTCTTTTCTATCTCGCTTCCAGAGACAAGAGGATCTTTGCATAGGTTCTTTTTGCTCAGCGATTTTTTATTGAATTCACTTGATCAATACTGAGGAAATATCTATTTACACGTTTGATCAGAAGGCTATCTGCCGCAGGGGCTGTCTCTCGGATGCATCTCCGGACGTTGCTCCTGCGAAGGTATCGTTGAAGGAAACGAAACAGGCGGGCTGTTTGCATGTTTTTCCAGCTGTGAGGTGGCCGTGTTGAAGATCAAGATTTGGAAAACCATCATGTGGCCGCTTGGAGCGGTCTTGCTTGCCGGAATGCTCAACATCCCGGCCTCAGTTTTTGCCGACGAGGAGGAGTCGTTCACCGCCAGCCTCCGGCGCTATTCCTACCAGATACCCGAACAGACCGTGATTGGATCGGCCAGCGGGCTGAAGATCAAGAAGGGTGACACGCTCCTGGACGTAGCCAGGCGGCATGGACTGGGATTCAACGAAATCGAGCTTCTCTACCCCAAGATGGAGGCGTTCCTGCCTCCCCCGGGCACCCGCATCACCGTGCCGACCACGTGGGTTCTGCCGCCCAGCCAGCATCAACAGCTGCTGATCAACGTTCCGGAGCTTCGGCTGTATTTCTTTGAGAAGGGGAAGGGATCGGTCCAGACCTACCCCATCGGCATCGGGGACGAGGGATGGGAGACGCCGCTCGGTACTTTCAGCATCGTCGAAAAGCGCCCCAATCCCACCTGGTATATTCCGGCATCGCTCCAGGAGAAATACGGCATGGCCGTGATGCCGCCCGGGCCTGAGAATCCCTTGGGCGAGTTCATGATGAAATTCTCGGCGGGGGCCTATGGAGTGCACGGCACCGCCATGCCCTGGGGAGTGGGACGCCTGGTGAGCCACGGCTGCATTCGATGCTATCCCGAGCATATACGTATACTTTATCCCCAGGTTCCAGTGGGCACCAAGCTTGAAATCATCTATGAGCCCATCAAGTTTGGCAAATTGAATGGACAGATATACGTAGAAGCTCATCCAGACGTTTATAAAAAAATCCCGAGCTATAATGAGTATGCTCAGCAGAAGCTTTCACAGTCTCCCTATGCCAATCAGGTGGATTCCAGTAGATTGTCCACAGCCCTCAAGCTCCAGAATGGCGTTCCCACCAACATCAGCCGGCTATCCAACGTGGATTCAGCGTTGAAAACCGTTGAGCTCACCCAATAATGGTGATAAGAGATCCGGCAAAGGTGTGACCCAGTAATAGCTTCCGGAAAAATCTGCTTGATTTTGTGGAATGAGTGGAGTAGCGTTGATTTACTATTGGAATAAGTGGGGTTGCAGGCTGACATCAGCCTGTTTTCATTAAAGATATGGTTTTCAGAGAGGAGGTGGGAGAAGAGCAGGTTAAAGGGATTTTTTCTCGCTGGGTTTTAAAAGAGGGTAAATTCGACATTCCATGAGGAGGAAAGAGATGAAAAGAACGCTGGCGGTTTTCGTAATGGTGGCTCTGGCTTTCACGATGATTTCCGGTTGTGCATGCTCCCAGGATGCTAAGAAGTGCACCGAGCTTTGTCAGGCCGCTCTCGACAAGGCAGCTCAGATTGAGCAATCCTGTGCAACAAGCGCCAGGGCAGCTGAAGCTTCTGCTACAAGAGCCGAGGCAGCGGCTCGTAGGGCTGAAGCAGCCGCCGACAAGTGCGAGCAGTACTTCAAAAAGGGCCTGAAGAAGTAGCTTCGCGTCAGCATCATATCAGCAATGAATTGAGCAATACACAGCATCCATAAAAAGGCCGACGGGTCAATGATCCGTCGGCCTTTTTGTTTGCCTCTCTATTGCTCCTACTGCTCCAGCCCCTTGTCCTTGTCCACGCTTCCAAACACAAATTTGCTGAGCAGTGCTTCTATGTCCAGTGGTGGCTGAGTATCTTGAATCCTGCCATACGGCTTGATGTATTCATCGGATGCGCCCGGGCTAATAGACAAGTACTTATCGCCGATGATCCCTTTGGTCTTCACACTGGCAATGGCATCCTCTTCGATTTGAACGCCCTGGTTGATGCTGAGGGTCAGCAGTGCCTGACTGCTGCTCAGCTCAATCTTCTCCACCTTTCCAATCTTGACCCCGGCCATGCTCACATCCGCATTCTCCGTCAGGCCGCCAATATTGGAGAACTGCGCCTGGATTCTGTACCTGGAGCTGCCGAACCATTCCACATTGCCCAGCTTAAACGAGAGGTAGGCCATGCAAAGCAATCCCACCAGGAGGAACAATCCCACGCCCAACTCGATCCCTTTTCTCTCCATCATCGGCTTCCTTGTCATCAAAGGAGTAGAGATGTCACCATGTAGTTGCCAACGAGAATCCCGATGGATGACACAACCACCGCATCGGTTGTGGCTCGGCTGACCTGTTCGGGGCCAAAGTTCCCCTCATCCACTCCGGCGAAAAACCCTTTGTAAGTACTGATCCAGATCATGATCACAGAGAAACAAAGGGATTTCACAATACCCATGTAGACGTCAGCCCATTCGACGCTTTTGTACATTCCCTCAATGTAGGATCCTTCATTCACGCCCAGCAATTGAACTCCGATGACATAGCCACTGTATATTCCGGTCACATCGAAGAACGCGGTCAGCAGCGGCAGGGCCATCAGACTGGCGATGAGACGAGGCGTGACCAGGTAGGCATGAGGATCGATGGCCATGCACTCCAGAGCGTCGATCTGTTCGTCAATCCTCATGATGCCGAGCTCGGCACACATGGCCGAGCCCGCCCGCCCCGTGACCATGAGGGCGGTGAGGACCGGGCCCAGTTCGCGAATGATACTGAGGGCCACGGCGGAACCGAGCATGCCCTCAGACCCGAATTTCGAAAGAGTGTAGTATCCCTGCAGTCCCAACACCATTCCCGTAAAGGCCCCCGTAAAACCCACCACGAACAGGGATTTCGTTCCTATGAACCACACCTGCTTCACCACGAACAGGAATTTGCCTGGCGGTCTGAACAGCCCTCTCAACATGTAATGAAAAAACAACCCCAGGCGCCCCAGGTCCCCCAGCTCGTCGAGAGCACGGGCTCCGAGTGACTGGATGAGTTGGATCATTTGGGTCATGGTTGCTCCCTTATTGCAGAGTCATGATTCAGACTCATCTCACAAGGATGGAATCGCGACGACAGATAGGCTTGAAATCTCCCGAGGCGCATCTCCGGATCAGCCGGCACGGAGCAGTCCCTCCAGGTAACTGGAGTGATCCGTTTCCTCCTGGTCGGCTTCCCTCCGAAGAAATTGGACCACCTTCGGATCCGTGCTGGCTCGAATTTCGTCGGGACTGCCCAAGGCAAGGACCCTGCCTTCGTCGAGCACTGCCAGTTGGTCCGCAATGAGAAAGGCGCTCTCCAGTTCGTGGGTCACCACGATGATCGTCATGCCCAGGGTTTCTTTGAGCTCGACGAGCAGTCGATCCAGGCCGGCTGCCGTGATGGGGTCCAGACCTGACGAGGGCTCGTCCACAAACAGGATCTCAGGGTCCATGGCCAGGGCTCTCGCGAGCCCGGCTCGCTTTCGCATGCCTCCACTCAGCTGGGACGGCATGTAATTGTCGAATCCGGACAAGCCCACGAGGTGCAATTTGATGAGGGCCATGATGCGGATCGTTTCATCCGCCAGTTTGGTGTGAACGCCGAGGGGAACGGAGATATTCTCGCGCAGGGTCATGGAGTTGAACAGAGCCCCGCTCTGGAAAAGAACTCCGATCCTTCGGCGGTAACGCTTCAAGGCGTCCTCGCCGAAAGCTCCGAAATCCTGCCCATCCACGAACAGCTGCCCGCGGGAGGTTTGCTTGAGCCCGATGAGATGCCGCAGCAGGGTGGTCTTCCCACAGCCGCTTCGGCCCATGATCACCGTCACCCCGTTCCTTGGGATGCCTAAGCGGATGTCGTGCAGAACCTTGCGCCGGCCGTAGAAGCTGGTGAGTCCCCTGATTTCGATGATGTCATCCGCTGCCATGGCTCAGCTGCTTTCCCGAGTGTCGTGGTTGATCCCGAAGGCCTGGTTCAGTCTGGCCAAACTGAACAGCCGCTGCTGATCCTCTCTCAGTCCCGTCAGTCGAAGGCGACGTCCCGTTGCCGAGAGGATTCGAAGGAGCTCGACCATCATGGCTACTGCTGAAGTATCCATGGATGCGATGCTGGAGAAATCCACCTCCAGACTGGACGGTCCTCTGGCGCCAAGGAGTCGGAAGAGCTGTTTTCTCGCCTCGGGAACGGTATCCATGTCGAGATTTCCGACGATCCGCACAAGGGCCTGCCCGACTCCGCTCTTTTCAACAGAGAGTTTCACCATTTGCCTCCCAGAAACACTTCACGCTCGCCCGAATTCGCGGCTCAATTCAACAAGATCGCCGCACCCTCCATGCTTTTGGAACTGGAGGAGAGATTGGCGGGTACTGTACAGCCATTTGTGCCCCATATCATCGCAGACGAGCATTCGATAGCACAGGGCTCCCCCCTTGATAAGAAAAAACAAGGTTCACGTCCTTCTCGATTCAGCATTGTTCAATCGATCTCTTTACGCTCAGGTCCCTTCAGGAGCTTTCCGGCGGCGACCTTCACCAGACTCCAGATTCCCGAAGCCGAGAACACTTGCTCAATGGATCGTTCGAACAGAAGCGTCATCTTGGGTTGAAACTCGTCGTCCCCCTCGTACAGGAGGAAGCAAACCGGAACCCGCGGAAAAGGATGCAGCTTGAAGGCGGCATCCGCCATCTGCAATGGCTCACCTTTGAGGAATCCGGCGGATTCCCGGAATCCAGCGGCGTCATAACCGTAGCGCTCGAGGAGTGCACGCAGGTCGATGGCGTGGGGGCCCCTGAAATAATGAGCCTCCCTCAGGTCACTCACGCCTATGAGGTCCTGTGAGCTTCGATCCATGAGCCGAACGTTCATCAGGTAGAGAAGCGTCACGAGCTCCCAGATGTCGTCGTCAAGGTCGATCCATTGTTCATTCGCTCGCCGGCAGCATCGCTTTCCGGAGGTGTCCACCCACACATGTTCATGGAACGAAGGGATCACGAATCCACCTCGGGGACCCGGCGCGGCCTCCGCCGCGCTGCAAACCTCGGAGGCATCCAGAGCCGCCACTCTTTCCCAGTATTCCTTGGGGATGGTCAATTTGGACCGGTTGTGTGTCAGTGCAGGGGGTGGCTCACTGCGGCGCCTCTCCTGCATGGTCAGGAAACCCTGGCTGAAGGGGTAGGGACCGGATCGGAAGTTCGTACACGGGAACTCCGCA